>NZ_FORX01000001.1:0-300000 GCF_900114115.1 Desulfomicrobium apsheronum
ATCACAAACAAGAAACGATTCGTTCTGGCCATCTTCGAGTTTTTTCTGTTTGGCTGGATTTTCGGAATCGGACTTTTTTTCCTCAAAAAGATAGGCATACGCTAAATCATAAAATTGTGTTCTTTCTTCATTGGCATCCATGCCTATGGTCAGCCGACCGAGTTCCCAAGTACAGAAGGGGTGCCATACCTTGGTAGGAATGTAAGAAACCCATTCTCCTGGTTTTTCTTCTACGTTATCAAATGCATCTCCGTATTCCGTACCCTCAAACCGTCCCGAGCCAAAACTCAGATGTCTGCACATGAGGGAATTGCTGTACCAGGACGCACCTGTATACATCTTACCCTTCATCTCGTCGGGCACATTGTAGTGCAGAGTGAATATCCCGTCGTCGCGCAGCACGATCAGTTGGGTGTCGAAAAGAAATGCCAGCCACAGCAAAGTGAAGATCAGAAGAATTATTCGGATTGGTTTTTTCATCATGCCGCTCCTGTCATAAGGTTTATCAGCAGCACCCTGGTTTGCGTGATCATCTTGATTCTCCTTTCAGCAGGGTCAGTACGCGGAGTTGGTCGATGGCCGAAATGGAATCCTGGGAAGCGTTTCTCTAGATTCGGACAATTCAGCGTCTTTTATGCGAACGCCAAATTTTCCCGTGCTACGCACTGCCGCATGAAGTCCTCGGCCACACCCTGAGCCCCCAGCGCCTCCGCCTCGCAAGCGGCCTGAAGGGATCCGGGGGGCAGCCCTTCCTTCATCTCCAGTACACTTGAAACCTCCAGCGGGGTCTCAAAACGCCGAGCATGGCAAGATTTGGCTGCTTTCGCCCTTCTTTCAGCGTCCTGTTCCTGCCGGGCCATTTCGCCCAGTTGGACAGTGTCGCGGCAGAACCGTATGATTTCATCCTCCAGCGTCTTCCGGCTGACAAGCTCCGAAACATGCCGGTCAAGCAGCTCGGCCAGGGTTACGGACCGCATGTAGGCTAACAGTTCCTGGTTGAAATCGTCATTCCGGTCCAATCTGTCGGCAGGGATGTGACGTGACAGCAATGGACGTCCCGAACGGGCGTATTCGTAACGCTGTCGCAGCTCCTGCTGCAGAAAGGGGATATGTTCGCTGGCCATGAAATGAAAACGGATGCCGGATACATCTTTCAAGCCGCTCATCGGACTAAGAGTTTTTCGCATCTCTTGCTGGAAGAGTTCGGAGAAGCTGTTATCCGTAGTCCAGTATCCCGTGCTCTCCGCCGGTCCCCACGGGGCGTTGTCGCCTTTGTAGCGGCGTTTGCGCTCGATGGCGCTCTCCACCTGATGCAGTCCGTAATCGCCGATCCATGGGGATGTTTTCGATTCGAACTTCGCGAGGCTCATCTGTTGCAGATGTCCGAAATGACGGTAACCAAGGACCGCCGGAGGGACGGCGGGGATGATGTCGTTGCGGTACACATGACGCAGGTGCGGCACCAAGTGGTTCCAGTGTCTGGCGAACTCGATGTCGCCGACGCGGGGGCTGGCGTAGGTGTAGAGGGTGACGGGGTTTTTCGGAAAGTTTTCGTAGATTGCACAGGCCAGAAGCGTGGCCATGGCGCCGCCGAGGCTGTGACCAGTAACAAAAATACGTTTGGATTCACCATCAGGATCCTTAATATGATTATTGCAATAACTCTCAACAACCGGCCACAGATACTCCAAGGCCTGCAAAAACCCATGATGCGCCGAACCAACGCTCGCGAGCGCTTTCGGACAGGGATGCTTGGAGAATTTACTGTTCAGATCCATGTCATGACTGCTCTCGGTTCCGCGCACTGCAATCATGATGGTGTCCCTGTTGGTGGCCATGAAGGCCTGGCTGTCCGTGGGATTTTCAACGACATTATCTCGACCGATGAATTGCATGTCATGGTAGTGCCAGGAATAGGGCATCTCGTGCAGCACCATGTCCATCCAGTCCGCGTTTACCCTGTACGGCCTGACGCGCTGGGTGCGGAGGTTGTCCAGAGTGTACAAAATCGTATGGTCATAGGGAGCCCTCTCGCCGTCCGGCAGCCCGGATTTGCTCCTGGTGTCGGGGTCCGCGTAGGCCAGGGCGGAGAACGCCCCCAGATTGTTCGCGGTGATGCTGTCCCAGTCATCGGCGGCGCCGACCCGGGACGTGACCAGGGCGGGAATCCAGCAAAAAAGCGGCGCGAGCTCCAGCAGATAGCTCGTCTGTAGGTTGCCGCATTTCGGGCATCGTTGCTCCTTTTCCGTCAAAAGGAAGCGCATGGCGCAACGCTGCTTGGGCCGGGTCTCCTCCATTTTGTCCTCGATTCGCTCCACCCTGCGGGGCAGGTTGAGTGTGCCGTGGCTGACGCGATGGTAGTTCCAGCCGGAACGCAGCTCCTCGGACAGCGCCTGCTCATTCGGGCGCAGGCCATTGGCGGCCGAGGCCTTGAGTGCCTTGTGCGCGATGATGTCCGCCGCCAAGGTCAGCTGGTCCCATTCCTCGTCGCCGGGGTAACCGTGAGGTTTCTCCTGCGGAAGGGGCTTGAACTCCAGATATGCCCACCCCCGATCCATCCGGCACAAGTCGAGGGAAGAAGCACCCTTGGCATAGATATGCTCACCAAGGGGTAAGCCGTCGGCATCATAAGCTACGATCCGCAAATCCCCGACCTCTTCACCTGTCTCGGGATGAACAAGCTCGGTGATGGGCGTGTTTTCGAAATCTACGATCTTAAGCCGCAGGCAGCGCCTTTTAAAACATCGTATCGGGACAATCTGCATGATGCATCCTCCTTACCCGCTTACTGTTTAAGAAAATCCGGCAATTCCCACACGTCTTCTGAAGCAAGATAAGTTAGCTGATCTGGGGTTAGTTTAATTGTTTTTTGTTTTTTTTGTTTTAATTTTGCGTCTCCTTCAGTTAATACATATGAGTTGCCATTTTTTTCTATTGACCAGTATAAATATCTTGTAATAGACGAATCTATTAATAATACTTTGTCATTATTGTATTTAATTTTTTTATCAAATGAATTAATTGATCTCTTATTAATGTCATAATAATTTCTCTTTAAGTATAAAAAACTATTTTTAGATATTAATATACTTATTTTTCCATAATCTTTCAAATAAAATCCAACAGATGGAGTTGCGGACATATGAGTAGCTCCTCGAGACCTTGGATTGTTACATTTATAAGATCTCCTTTTCTCGATATATTTTCTATCTGGATATATTTTTTTGTAATCAAACTCAGAAACATCACAGACAAGAAACGATTCGTTCTGGCCGTCTTCAATTTTTTTCTGCTTGGCTGGGTTTTCCGAATCGGACTTTTTTTCATCAAAAAGATAGGCATACGCCAACTCATAATGGCTTGTTTTTTCCTCATTGGCATGCACACCTATGCTCAACGGACCGCGCTCCCAAGTACAGAAGGGGTGCCATACCTTGGTAGGAATGTGAGAAACCCATTCCCCTGGTTTTTCTTCCACGTTTCGAAACGATGTCCCGAAAGTCGTGCCCTCGAACCTTCCCGAGCCGAAGCTCAACTGCCTGCACATGAGGGAATTGCTGTACCAGGACGCACCTGTAAACATCTTGCCCTTCATTTCATCGGGCACGTTGTAGCGCAGGGTGAACATCCCGTCGTCGCGCAGCACGATCAGTTGGGTGTCGAAAAGAAATGCCAGCCACAGCAAAGTGAAGATCAGAAGAATTATTCGGATTGGTTTTTTCATCATGCCGCTCCTGCCATAAGGTTTATCAACAACACCCTGGTTTGCGTGATCATCTTGGTTCTCCTTTCAGCAGGGTCAATATGCGAAGTTGGTCGATGGCCGAGACGGGGTCATCGGAAGCGTTTCTCATGGCTTCTTGAACAGCACGATCCCTTTGAGCGCCGAAAGGCATGGTCAGACACAAACGAAGAAAGATGTAGATATGAGTCTCGCTCGAAAGTCCGTATTCCATGGCCGCATCCACATATTCTCCGACCGCCGTTTCCAGCGAACCGTAATGCTCCGCTACCAATGACGCCGTAACGGGCGCTTGTTCCTTGAGATCCTGGGAAAGATTGTAGATGAGAGCCGCTCGGTTTTCCTGCGCCATGCCCTCCAGATGCTCCTCCCTGACCTCCCACCAGGGGCTGGCCGACGCCGGCCGGTATAGATCTACCAACTCGCGCTCCGTGCGCCCGAACAAGACAGGGTTTGGGACATCCAGCCAGGCCCTCTCCCCGTCATGATTTCGAATTGGAATGAACAGGCGCGAGGCAGGCCCAAGAAACCAGCCCAACTCCTGCTTGCTGAAGGCCGGGAGCATCTTTTCCAACCCTTTGGGGTCCTGAAACCTGAATAAAGACTTCTTACCTGATGGCAGAAGAACTTCGCACAAACTCCGCCAATGGTCGCAATGCGTCTGTTCGCTTGCAGCCGTGACCGCAAAGAATCCCCAGGCCGAATGCTCGGCAATGAGATAGGACTCGAGTTTGGAATCCGCCTTGATCCGGCTCAGGTAAGGCATCGAAGCCCAGAGTTCGGCGTACGGAGTGTCCTTGAGCAGAGGGTGAAAGGCGTCGGTGCCCTTCAAGGAATAATAGTCATCGAGCATCTGCGCAGTCGCATCGACGGCAACAATGGCGTCAATGAGCAGGCCGTCTTGCCGGGCAGTGGCAAACATGGCGGCAAGATCGTGCGCCGAGAGCTTGTTGAAAATGCAGAGATCGTTTTCGTCCGGCATGCTCATTTCTCCTCCGTGAGTGGTGCGCAAGTGGCGCAGAAAGGCATGCCGATCCGCCTGGACCCGAACGATGAGTCCTTCAGGGCCAGAAGTTCATCGCCATCAGGACGCCAAGCATCCTCAATTTCAGGGAGATGCGCATCCCCGGGCAGGAGCGGCCTCGCCCCCGAACCCGACCCTGGGCTCCCTCCTGAGTTGATTTTGACCTTTGTGCCGTTGATAGTCACACCTGACGGATCGAGCTTGATGAAGCTGCCGCCGGCCATGATGGTCAACTCCGTGCCGGCCTCAAGGACCGTCTTGATGTCGGATTTGAGGTGCGTCTCGGCCCCGGTCCGGACCAGCCATTTCTCGGTGATCTTGCGATGCCTGCTGCCTTTGACCGTCAGGTGGTCGTCCGACAGCAGTTCGACCTTGCGGTCCTTGTGCGCGGTCTGGTGATCCTCGCCTTTGACGATGGAGTAAGAGTAATTGTCGATGGTGCGGTGCTGGTCGTGCAGGATGTGCTCTTTCCAGTCATTCTTGACGTAGACGTTCACGTCCTTCTCGGCGTGGGCGTAGATCTCCTCCTGGCCCTTTTTGTCCTCGATACGCAGTTCGTTGAATCCGCGCGGTTCGCCCTCCGGCCCCGGCGTGGACATGGACTTGAAGACTGTGCGCGTCTTGTTCGCGGGCAGGGGGTACGGAACCGGGTTGCGGGAGTTGTAGACCCGGCCTGTAATGACGGGCCGGTCCGGGTCTCCCTCCAGGAAGGTGACCAGCACTTCCTGGCCGATGCGGGGGATGGCCATGGTGCCGAACTGTCCTCCGGCCCAGCCCTGGGAGGCGCGAATCCAGCAGGTGGTGTTCTCGTCGTAACGCCCTTCCCTGTCCCAGTGGAACTGCACCTTCACGCGGCCGTACTGGTCCGGGAAGATCTCCTCGCCGTCCGGACCGGTTACAATGGCCGTCTGCACTCCGTAGATTGGGGTTCTGGGATGGTTCGAGGCCGGGATGAACCGGGCCGTGTTGGGAATGGCTCGTACGTGCGCCCCGTACATCATGCCCCGATCCGGCGCCTCGTGCTCCAGGACCTGGGGCTGCTCGCCCCGATGCTCCACGCGGACCACCCACCATTTCGCATTGTAGTCCTCGCGGCGATGGCCGAAGAGTTCGAACACGTATCCCGGCGTCATCCGTGAGACATCCGTCGAGACATCTACCCAGGCGTTCATGCTGAAGTTGCGCAGGAGTTCGAGATCCACATAGCGCTTTCCGTCCTTCTGCAGCTGATACAGATGCGGGTAGCGGTACTGCTCAAGGTTCATGCCCACAGGGACCGGAGCCTTGACGGGATCGGTCTCGGACAGCTTGACCTGCAGGTCCAGGCGCGTCTTCTCGAAGTTCCATTCCCTGAAGGTGTACGAGTCGCTGCGGATGTCTTGCCCCATCTCGATGGTGCGCACAGTGGCCGTGTCGGTCTCGGTTCCGGCGCCGGGGTGGAAACGTATCAGGCTTTCCCCTTCGATCCGGGGGCCGTCGGGCATGTCCGAAAAGCAGAGCACGTGTCGGTCCTTGAAGTGGTCGAAATAGAAGTAGAGGCCTTCCTCCTCGCACAGGCGGGAGATGAAATGCAGGTGCGTTTCGCCGTACTGCACGCAGTACTCGCGGGGCGCGTAGTCGAAGAAGCATTTGAAGGCGTAGGAGTCCCCCGTGAAGTTCTGTTCCTTGAGAATTTTTTCGATGATCTGGGTCACGTTCATGTTCTGGAAGATGCGGTGGTCCGTGACCTGATTCAGGAAATGGAGCCTGGGAACGAGCAGGCAGCGGTAGTGGGTGCGCTGGTTGGCGGTGTGCAGCTGCATGAAGCGGTGGATGACGCCGTGCACATGCCGCACGCCGCCGCTCTTGTCCCGGATGGACAGGCAGGCGGTCCGGCCCAGCAGCGCGGTGAAATCGAGGTTGTCGAGGTCGTGGACGAGCTCGATCTCGAACTCGTAGGGACGATGCATTTCCTCGACGCCGGAGAAGGCGTAGACCCTGAAGCCTAGAGCGGCGGGTGTCTCGAAGGTGAACCAGGAGCTGTCTGCTGTCGGATGCCGCATTGAACCTCCATGCGCCGTGTCACGGCGAAAGTTTTTTGTTCAGTATGCCAGTATTGCGACATCAGAAAAATTCGGAAAAACATGTACTTTCTAGGCATGAATCTGGTGAAAAAGGCTCGGGAAGGTCCGTAATCCGTACAGGATAGGGTCCAAGGATGCGGTAGGCTTTGGTTCCCCAACCGGAAACATGCCACAAAACGAACAATTTCAAGAAACCCAAAGCATCGGCACATAAGGATCACGCTCCCCGAAGTTCTAAATCCCGGAAAAGCCCTCCCCGAAAAAGCAGCTCCTTGAGCCAAATTGCCGAACTAATGATAAAAAACTTGTACTTGGATCGTTCGCAAAAAAACGGACAAAGGCGGACAATTTCCGACAAACTCACTCAAGAGAATAAAGTCCTCTGACGAAGGGTGAATTCGATGCACTTCCGGGTATACAGGCGACAAGACACATCGCCACCACGGGGAGCCCATCATGCATCCATCCCTCCGACCCGTTCTGCACTTGATCCCCCTCCTGCTGCTGTCCGCCTGTGACCAGGAGGCTTTGAAGCAGCCCGAACCTCGCACAATAAATGCTCAGATCATGAGTCTGGCCCTGACCGAGGCCCGCGAATGCAGAAGCCTCCCCGGGCAGGTCGAGTCGCGCAACAGCGTGACCCTGGCCAGCAAGACCAGCGGTACCGTAACGGAGATTCTGGCCAGGGAAGTGGCGGCAACGCTGTTTTCGCGGATGGTGGTGCCGGAGATGTACTATCTGGATCAGCGGGGAGGCGAGATCAAAAACGAGGTGGCTGCGCCTTGAAGCTCTGGGAGATGCCTGCCTTTGCGCCCTGGCCAGGGCCGCGAGGCGATCATGCCGGGATTTTGCACCGCCGGGTGCCCATGACGCTGGCGATGCAAACGGATTTACGGATCAGTCCACCAGCACCTCAAGCCCCTTCAGGTAGGCTCCTTCCGGAAAGGCCAGGGAGACGGGATGGTCGCCGGCCTGGGTCAGGCGGTAGATTATGCGGCCGGTGCGGCCTGCGTCCAGGGCGGCGTCGGACACGATTTTCTGGAACAGGGAATCTTCCATGAGGCCGGAGCAGGAGAAGGTGAAAAGCCGTCCTCCGGGATTCAGGAGCCGCAAGGCGCTCAGGTTGATGTCCTTGTAGCCCCGGCAGGCGCGGTTCAGGCTGGCCTTGGAATCGACGAATTTGGGCGGGTCGAGGACGATGAGGTCGAAGGTGCGTTTTTCCCTGTGCCAGTCGCGCAGAATCTGAAATGCGTCGCCGCAAACCGTGTCCATGCTCCCGGGCGCAAAACCGTTGGCTTCCCGGTTGCGTTCGGCCAAGTCCAGGGCCGGGGCCGAGGCATCGAGCTGGGTCACGTGCGCCGCCCCGCCACCGAGCGCGGCCAGACCGAAACCGCCGGTGTAGGAGAAGCAGTTCAGCACCTCGCGCCCCCCGGAGGCCCGGGCCACGGCCAGACGGCTGTCGCGCTGATCCAGATAGAAGCCGGTCTTGTGACCGCCCTGCACGTCGACCAGATATTTCACGCCGTTTTCATGAATCCCGACCTGCTCGGGAATCCGGCCGTGCACGACCACTGTCCTTGCGGCCAGCCCTTCCTTGGCCCGCACATCCACGTCCGAGCGCTCAAGGATGGCGTCTTCGGGGAAAAGGTTCCGCAATGCCCCGACAATGGCGTCACGCCAGAATTCCATGCCTGCGGTAAGCAGCTGGAAAACGAGAACTCCGGCGTAACGGTCCAGAATCAGTCCGGGCAACCCGTCGGATTCGGAATGAACCAGGCGCAGCGCATTGCTTGCGTTCTCAAAATCCTTTCTCCTGCCGACCGACTGAAGAATGCGGCGCAAAAAGAAATCCCCGTCGATGGCCTCCCCGGCATCAAAAGTCCAAACCCGACCCATGATCTGCGATTTGGGTGAAAAAGAGGCCCTGGCCAGCCATTGTCCGTTCTGCCCCAGAACATCGACGGTCTGCCCGGATACAGGTCTGCCCTTGACAGTGGCCACGGCACCGGAAAAGATCCAGGGATGACGCCTGAGCAGAGATTTTTCCCGCCCCGCGACGATGATGAGTTGTGGGTCCACGATGATTTCCTTGCTGCGCATGGGGATGACCCGCGCGGTGAAGTCCTGCGCGCCGCGGGCGCGCAGGCTGAGCAAGACATAGGAAAAGCCGTGGAAGGCGTCCACGGGAAAAATCACCCCCCGTATCCCAGCCGGCCGTTTCAAGCCCGACAATGCCTTGGCTCCGTGCTCTGCGCGCTGCTGGTTCATGCCCTGGCCCTGACCGCGTTTGGGATATGGCTCGGCCCCGGCGGCGCAGGTTCGAACGGCCCCATGCTCATGGCCCTGGAGCTTTCCGGCGGCGGCGCGGGCGGCGGCATCTCTTCCGGGGGACAAGCCGGGACCGACGAGTCTTACCTGCTGCCCTTGCAGGGCGATCCGGCCACGAAGCCATCCTCCGCCCGGACCCAAGGACACCCCCCCACGTCCCCGGCTTCCGAAGCGCAAAATCCGGTCCCGGAGGCATCTCCCGCCCCTGTTCTGCCCGCTGCCACAAAGGCGCCCGCGCAGGCACCTATCAGTCAGGCGCGGGTTGAGCCCAATCCCCCCAAACAGATCCCGACCAAGCAGCCCCCTGTCCGGCAGCCTGTCCCCGAACCGAAAATCCAAACTCCAGAAAGGACGCCAGGCGCGGGCCTTGTCACTGCGGATTCGCCCACGGACCCGGTCCTGAATTCGCCCAGCGACCGCACTGAGCACCCTGAAGCCAAAAAGGTTCAGGCCGGAACCCCCAAGCTTCAAGCCGGGGCCGCGAGCCCCCCGCAAAGCACGGGCCAGGAGAACCGGCCGGGCGCAGCCGGGGCCGGAACCGGCGCGGGCGCACGAGGTTCAGGAGGCAACAGTCAGGACGGGAGAGACGGCGCCGGGGACAGTCTGGTAAAATTCGGAACCCCCGGCGGACCGGGCATTGTCCGCATGGCTCGGCCCAGATATCCGCACGAAGCCAGGCGTCTGGGCAAGGAAGGGATCGTGGTCCTGAGGCTTGCCCTGGATGAAGCCGGGGCCGTGCGCGACGTGGAAGTTCTGCGGGGCGTGGGTTTCGGCATGGAGGAGGCCTCCCGGGAAGCGGTCATGCTTTCGCGTTTCCGCCCCGCGACCCTCAAGGGACGCCCCGTGGCCTGTCAGGTCATTTTGCCCATACATTTCAAGTTGCGCTAGACCCGGCCCCTTGTCTTACAGACTCCGGGCATGCAGGGCCCGGCCATTGCCAGGCTCCCGGATTCTGATCTATGATCTTTTTCGATCGGCAGCCACCAATCCGCCCTCCCGCACCCATCCTTAGGCAGGTCAACATGAGCGAAAGAATCGAGTGGTCGATAAAGGTTCCAATCTTTCGAAACCCCGTCATCCTCAGGCAGTTGGGATTGGCCATCGGCATTCCCTTCGGACTGATTTTCGTGATCATGCTGCTGAGCGGCGCAAAGCCCGCCGACCTTCTCTACCCGGCCATCCTCATAGGCGCGCTCTTTTTTTTCACCTGGCTCTTCATCATGATTGTCTGGGGCGGAAAATACGATGCCGAGTTCATTGTCGACAACAAGGGCGTCCGTTGCAGAACCGCCGCCCGCCAAGCCAAGCAGAACCGCATCATCAACGCCCTCGCCTTTGTGCTCGGCCTGCTTTCGGGCAAACCGGCCGTGGCCGGAGCCGGGGTGCTGGCGCAATCCCGGCAGGATGTGCTGGTCAAATGGGGAAGCATCAAAAAAACCAAGGAGTACCCGCGCCGCGACACAATCATGGTCTATGGCGGATTCGCCCAGAACATCGCCGTCTTCTGCACTCCGGAAAATTACGGCCAGGTACGTGAACAGATTGCGGCCAAGGTGCGCCCCGGACGCTGATCCGACAGCAAGCCTTAAAAAAAGCCGCCCCGCCAGCTCGTATGCTGACGGGGCGGCTTTTTTTGGCCGTGAGCGTTCCGCTAGAAAATCTGCGGGTAGGTCTTCACAAAGGCGTCCAAACGTTCACGGGACTTGGTGATGCGTTCGCGAAGGCTCGCGCGGTAGGCGTCCATGTCCGCGATGGGCTTTCTGGCCACGCCCGTGTCCATGGCGGCCTGGGCCACGGCGGCGGATTCGAATTCGATGAGACGCAGGTCCACGGGTTTGGGGATGATGTAGTCGATGCCGAATTCCAGCTTGTCCACACCGTAGGCCTCAACCACGTAGTCCGGCACCGGCTGCTTGGCCAGTTCGGCCAGGGCCTTGGCGGCGGCGAGCTTCATTTCCTCGTTGATGTTCGAGGCCATGACATCGAGCGCCCCACGGAAGATGAAGGGAAAACCCAGAACATTGTTGATCTGGTTCGGGAAGTCCGAACGGCCTGTGGCCATGATGGCGTCGGGGCGGGCTTCCTTGGCCTCGGTGTAGGATATCTCGGGCACGGGGTTGGCGCAGGCGAAGATGATGGGATCCTTGGCCATGCTTCTGACCATGTCCTGACTGACCACTCCCGCCTTGGAGAGACCAAGGAACAGGTCCGCGCCGACCATGGCCTCGGCCAGGGATGCGTAGGCCTTGGCGGTGGCGAATTCGAGCTTCTGGGCGTTGAGGTCCGTGCGGCCGGTGTGCAGATGTCCGCGCGAGTCGAACATGGCGATGTTTTCGAGCTTCATTCCGAGCGCCACGTAGAGCCGGGTGCAGGAAATGGCCGCCGAGCCAGCACCGGACACGACCATGCGCAGATCCTCGATCTTCTTGCCAGTGATTTCCAGGGCATTGATCAGGCCCGCAGCCGAGATGATGGCCGTGCCGTGCTGATCGTCATGGAAGACCGGGATGCCCATTTCCTTTTTGAGCTTGTCCTCGATGTAGAAACATTCCGGGGCCTTGATGTCTTCGAGGTTGATGCCGCCGAAGGTGGGTTCCATGGCCTTGACGATCTCGCAGAGCTTGTCGGGGTCGGTCACGTCGAGGTTGATGTCGTAAACGTCAACGTCGGCGAAAATCTTGAACAGAAGGCCCTTGCCTTCCATGACGGGCTTGCCGGCGTAGGCGCCGATGTTGCCCAGGCCCAGGACGGCGGTGCCGTTGGAGACGACGGCCACCAGGTTGCCGCGGCCGGTGTACTTGTAGGTCAGGTCCGGATCCTTGGCGATGGCCAGACAGGACTCGGCCACGCCCGGGCTGTAGGCCATGGTCAGATGCTTCTGGGTGGAATAGGGCTTGGCCGGCACAACCTCGATTTTGCCGGGACGCACTTCGGAATGATAATCCAGGGCTTCCTGGGGTGTGAACAGAGCCATGTTGTCCTCCAAATGTGATGCCGCTTCAGCGACGTTGATATTCAATCGCATCCCCTTGAAGGGGGCCAGGGTGCGAACGCTTACTTAACGATGGGCGGCGCCACGCATCTCTTCCGGTTGTTTCGCAGCGTATGCGGCGAACAGTCGCACAGAACATACCGGCGCGTGTCATTTCGCAACTAACATGAATAAAGATGATAAACTTCACGCCTGGGTTTACAGGGAGGGGTGTTTATGCGGACGGAGAAAGGGCGGATGGGTGACGGAAGAAGGGCGGCCACGCAGGGCCGCCCCTACGGTATATCACCCTGAAATCCATCACCGTTCACCGCGCCAACGGTGAATCGCCCCGAAATCCATCCAAACCGGCGAAACCGACCCTACGACGCATCGCCCCGGAATCCGTCCAAACCGGCGGGATCGCACCAACAACGCATCGCCCCGGAATCCATCCAAACCGGCGGAACCGACCCTACGACGCATTGCCCCGGAATCCATCCAAACCGGCGAAACCGACCCTACGACGCATCGCCACGAAATCCATCCACACCGACGGGATCGCACCAACGACGCATTGCCCCGGAATCCATCCAAACCGGCGGAACCGCACCAACGACGCATCGCCACGAAATCCATCCAAACCGGCGGAACCGACCCTACGACGCATTGCCCCGAAATCCATCCAAACCGGCGAAACCGACCCTACGACGCATCGCCACGAAATCCATCCAAACCGTAGGGGCGGCCCTGCGTGGCCGCCCTGCCTTACGTGGCCGCCCTGCCCCGCGTACCCCTTCTTCTGTCTATTCCAACCCCGCCGCCTTGCGATCGGGATGCACGTACAATTCACCGCCGTGGGAATCGTTGATGACCAAGAGCGGAAAATCCACCACGGTCAGTTCGCGGATGGCCTCCGGCCCGAGTTCGTCGAAGGCGATGACCTTGGCCGCCGTGATGCACTTGGACAGGAGCGCTCCGGCCCCGCCCGTGGCCCCGAAATACACGGCCGTGTGATCTTTCAGGGCCTGCTTGACCGCGTCGCTCCTCTTGCCCTTGCCCACCGAGGCCTTGCAGCCGAGGGAATGCAGACGCGGGGCGTAGGTGTCCATGCGGTAGCTGGTGGTCGGCCCGGCCGAACCGATGGGGCGGCCGGGAGGCGCGGGGCTTGGGCCCACGTAGTAGATGACCGAGCCCTTGAGGTCAAAAGGGAGGGGCTCGCCCTTGTCCAGCAGGTCGATGAGGCGCTTGTGGGCCGCGTCGCGCGCCGTATGGATGGTTCCCGTCAGCTTGACCACGTCACCGGCCTTGAGTTTGGTCAGGGCCTCGTCCGTCAGCGGAGTCTGCAAATTGTATTCGGCCATCAGATTTCCACCTCCTGGTGTCTGGAGGAATGACACTGGATGTTCACGGCCAGGGGCAGGCTCGCGATGTGGCAGGGGCTCATGGCGATCTTGACGCCCAGACACGTGGTCTTGCCGCCCAGGCCCATGGGCCCGATGCCGAGTTTGTTGAGGGCTTCGAGGAGTTCCTCTTCCATGGCGGCGAGCTTGGGGTCGGGATTCACGTCGTCGAGTCTGCGCAGCAGGGCCTTCTTGGCCAGGATGGGGGCGTAGTCGAAGGTGCCGCCCACGCCGATGCCGACCACGGTGGGCGGGCAGGGGTTGGGACCGGCCTCGGCCACGCGCTCGATGACGAACTTCTTGATGCCGGCCCAGCCCTGGGCCGGGGCGAGCATGGTCACTCGGGACATGTTCTCGCTGCCGCCGCCCTTGGCCATGAAGGCAATCTTGAGTTTGTCGCCGGGCACGATGTCGAAGTGGACGATGGCCGGAGTGTTGTCCTTGGTGTTGGCGCGGGTCAGCGGGTCACAGGCTGACTTGCGCAAAAAGCCCTCGGCGTAGCCCTTGCGCACGCCCTCGTTGATGGCCTCGCGGATGTTCATGCCCTCGACGCGCAGGTCCTCGCCCATCTCCACGAAGAAGACGGCAAGACCCGTGTCCTGACACAGGGGCAGCCCCGTTTCCTCTGCCAGTTCATAATTTTCGGTCAGTTGGCGAAAGACTTCCTTTGCCGCCGGGGATTCTTCCAGGGCCGCGCACTCGGCGAACCGCCGACGCAGATCGTCCGGCAGGTAGCGGTTGGAGTCGATGCACATCTTGGCCACGGTATCGATGACTTGGGTGGCGTTCAGCGTCCGCATGATTTATTTCCCGAGAAACTTTTTGATGGCGGTGATGCCCATCTTGCGCCGCAGGAAGCCAAGCTGGTTCTGCAGCGGCAGGTTCTTGGGGCAGATGTCCTCGCAGGCCAGCAGGCCCATGCAGCCGAAGATACCGTAATCGTTGCCGATAATTTCAAAATACTCCTTGTCCGTGCGCTGATCGCGCGGATCGACGACAAAGCGGGCCACGCGATTCAGGGCCGCCGCGCCCAGGAAGTCGTCACGCATGCGGGCCGTGCCGCAGGCCGCGATGCAGCAGCCGCATTCCACGCAGCGTTCGAGCTCGTAGATCTGCTCGGCCACGGCATTGTCCATGCGCTCCTCTTCCTTTGTATGATCGAATTCCTTGGTGGTATGGATCCAGGATTCCGTTGCCTGGTACATCTCGCGGAACCACACGCCCGTGTCGACGGACAGGTCGCCGATGAGCTTGAAGACCGGCAGCGGCAACAGGGTGATGGTTTCCGGCAGATCCTTGGTCTTGGTCTGGCAGGCCAGGCGCGGGCGGCCGTTGACGACCATGCCGCAGGAACCGCAGATGCCGGCGCGGCAGCAGAAGTCGAAGATGAGGCCGGGGTCCTGCTCCTCGCGCAGGCGGTTGAGCGCGATGAAGAGGGTCATGTTCTCGGTTTCGTCCAGCGTGAAGGTCTGCATGCGCGGCTGAGAGGCCGACTCCTCGGGATTGTAGCGGAAGATCTCGAATTTCAGTGTTCTGCCCATGGTTTCCTCCTAGCGCTTGATGGTCTTGGCCGCGATGGTTTCGGGATCAGCCTGGATGATGGTGCCGCCGCCGTAGCCACGGTCGCCCGGAGGAATCTCGAAGTGGGGGGTTGCGTCCTCGTATTTGAGCATCGGCATGTCCGCGTTCTCGGGCCAGTAGGCCAGGGTGCGGTTCAGCCAGTTCTTGTCGTCGCGCGCCGGGAAATCCTCGCGATTGTGGCTGCCCCGGCTCTCCTTGCGGGCCACGGCTCCGGCGGCGATGCCCAGGGCCAGACGCACCTGGCCGCGCAGCTTGAGGGCTGCGGCCACTTCGTGGTTGGCGCCAAGGCCGTTTGAGACCAGGCCGATCCTGCCCGAGCGTTCATAGATGCCCTGCAATGTTTCGATGCAGGTCAGCAGATCCTTTTCATTGCGGAACACGAAGCAGCCGGTCATCAGCGCTTCCTGCATCTCGGCGCGCACCTTGTAGACGTTCTCCTTGCCCAGGCGGCCGGCGATGAGATCGTCGATGCGGCGCTGCTGGCGGCGCACTTCGGCGTTCACGACTGCGGTGGAATAGGTGGTTTCGGTCCCTTGCAGGTATTCGACGATGCATTTGCCGATGATGCCTCCGGCGACCACGGTCTCGGCCAGGGAGTTGCCGCCCAGGCGGTTGAAGCCGTGCATGTCCCAGCAGGCCGACTCACCGGCGGAGTAGAGGCCCTTAAGGCCATAGGCAGCGCCGGTCTTGTCCGTGCGGATGCCGGACATGGTGTAGTGCTGGGTCGGGCGCACCGGAATGAGTTGGGTGCGGGCGTCCACGCCGAGGAAGTTTTTGCAGATCTCGTCCACTTCGCGAAGCTTGGTGGAGATGTGCTTGTCGCCCAGGTGGCGGATGTCGAGCCAGAGGTGCTCGCCATAGGCGGACTTCACGCCGTGGCCTGCGCGCATGTGCTCGGTCATGCGCCGGGCGACCACGTCGCGGGAGGCCAGTTCGGCTTTTTCGGGCTCGTAGATGTGCATGAAGCGCTCTTCGTTCACATCGAGGAGCGTCCCGCCGTCGCCGCGGCAGCCTTCGGTCACGAGGATGTCCGTGGGCACGATGCCCGTGGGGTGGAACTGGATGGCCTCGGGGTTGCCGATGGGCACCACGCCCGTTTCCTGGGCTATGGCGTTGCCCGCGCCGTCGCAGATGACCGCGTTGGTCGTGGCAGTGTAGAGCCGGCCGTAGCCGCCGGTACAGATGGCCGTGGCCTTCGCCAGATAGACTTCGAGCTTGCCGGTGCGCAGGCAGCGCACTACCGCGCCCATGCATTTTTCGCCGTCATGGATGAGGGAGATGGCTTCCTTGCGGTCAAGGACGCTGATGCCGAGCTCGGCGCACTTGTTGTCCATGGTGCACATGACCGCGTGACCCGTGCCGTCGGAGGTGTAGCAGGTGCGCCATTTGGCCGTGCCGCCGAAGGAGCGGGCCGTGATCAGGCCTTCCTTCTCGGGCTTTTCGAACTTTTCGAATTTTTCGCCGCCCTTGAAATAGGTGGACTTGCCCGGCACCACGCGGTTCCATGGCACGCCCCAGTGGGCCAGGCGGCGCATCTCGATGGGCGCGGTGTCGGCGAACATGCGGGCCACTTCCTGGTCGCAGCCCCAGTCCGAGCCCTTGACCGTGTCCATGAAGTGCACATCCGGGTTATCCCCTTCGCCCATGGCGCAGTTGCCGATGGCGGCCTGCATGCCGCCCTGGGCGGCGGAAGAGTGGGAACGCCTGGCCGGAACTATGGACAGGCAGACAACGTCGAATCCGGCCAGGGCCGATTCCACGGCCACGCGCTCGCCGGCCAGACCGGCGCCGATGACCAGCAGATCAGAAGTATGGGTATACATGAATGCTCCCGAAATTTAGACGGTCATGGTGGCGTAGCGGGCCAATGCGATAAGGGCGATTGCCAGGACACAGCCAAAGGCGATGGTCAGGATCTTCACGACTTTCGGGCGCGTGGCGTCGGTGATGAAGCCCCATTTGACCCCGATCCTGTACACGCCGATAAAGACATGCAGCTGCACCAGCGGGATGAGCACCAGATAGAAGATAAGCCAGCCGCCGCTCTGGACCCGGACCGTGGAGGTGGCGGCCAGGATGGCCGTGTCGTTGATGTTGGTCCACATGTGGATGGCGCCAAGGACCAGGATGATCATGGCCGATCCCGCCTGCACGATCCAGAGCCAGGTGTCGCGGTGGTTCAGCAGACGCGCGTTGCGCCAGATTGCTTCCTGTCCTTCGAACCGGAACGGGATCTTGCGCGCGGCGATGACGAAATGCATGAAAAACAGGATGGGCACAAAAATGTGGGCCAGGGTGTCGAGATGCAGGGCTTCCAGCGCACCGGCCACCCCGTCGAGGGCCCCGGCGCCGAAAATGATGGACGCGGTCAGCAGCGTGTGGAAGGCGATGAAAAGGACCAGCCCGGCTCCGGTAAGCATCTGGAGCCAGTCGAGATACGCATCCCGGCGTCCCGGACGCACGACATGCATGGTGGCATCAACGGACATACTTCCTCCGAAGTTGCGGAGCCAATGCACTGCTGACTCCTGGTTGAACAACCAATTTGTTTTTCAAGAAACGATGGGAGCCCGAAGACTATCGGAAAAGAATTTTTGTAGGCATGATGGCTACTCGAATACAATTGATCAGTCAATCACATGCCATAACACCGCACTTGCAAGACACGCGTCAAAAGGTACAAAAAGGTTCGGAACGATTGGAATATATCCCGGAGAGAAAGATGAACTCAAAATCACGTTCAATACGCTTGCCCGTCGGCGGAATGCACTGCGCGGCGTGTTCGACCCGCATCGAAAAAGTGGTTGGCGCCATGCCGGGGGTGGAAAGCATTTCCGTCAATCTGGCCAGCGAAGAGATGGATCTGCTCCATGATCCGCAAGACGCGCCCCTTGAGAAAGTGCTGGAGCAGGTGCGGGAACTCGGTTTTTCCGTCGAGGCCCCGCAAGAGCAGAACGTGCTGGACCTCAAAATCGGCGGCATGCACTGCGCGGCCTGCTCATCGCGCATCGAGCGCGTCACCGGCCGCCTGGAAGGAGTAAAGGAAGCCAGCGTCAATCTGGGCGCCGAAAGCGGCCGTTTCGTCTTCGACCCGGCTCTGGTTTCGCAACGCACACTCCGCCAGACCATCCACGACGCAGGTTTCACCACGAGCATCCCGCAAAAACAAAGCGCTGGAGACGAAGAGGCGCGGATCGCCGCGCGGCTTGAGGAGAAAAAACGGGTAGTGCTCTGGTCCATGGCCTTTGCCCTGCCGCTTCTGGTCCTTTCCATGGGGCACATGTGGGGCATGCCCCTGCCGAGCTTCCTCGACCCCATGCACGCACCGGGGACATTCGCCCTGGCCCAGCTGCTGCTGACCCTGCCCGTGGTCTGGAGCGGACGGAGCTTCTATCTGATCGGCTTCCCGGCCCTGGCCAGGCGCGCCCCGAACATGGACTCGCTGGTGGCCGTGGGCACGGGCGCGGCCCTGGTCTACTCGCTGTGGAACACCATCGAGATCTGGCTCGGCGTGGACGCCCAGGCCCGCGCCATGGATCTGTACTACGAATCGGCGGCGGTGCTCATCGCCATGATCTCGCTGGGCAAGTTTTTCGAGGCCCGCTCCGTGTCGAAAACCACCGGCGCGGTCCGGGCGCTCATGGCCCTGGCGCCGGACACGGCCACCCTTGTGGACGGCGAGGAGGAGCGCAAGATCCCGGTGGAAGAGATCGAGCCCGGCGATCTGCTGCGCATCCGCCCCGGCGAGCGCCTGCCCGTGGACGGCGAGGTGGCGGAAGGACAGAGCCATGTGGACGAATCCATGCTCACGGGCGAACCCCTGCCTGCACGGCGCGGTCCCGGGGACCGAGTTTACGGCGGCACGCTCAACACCACGGGCGCGTTCGTCATGCGCGCTTCCCTGGTGGGCGAGGACACCATGCTCGCCCGCATCGTGCGTCTGGTCCGGGACGCCCAGGGGTCAAAAGCCCCCATCGCCAACCTGGCCGACACCATCAGCTACTATTTCGTGCCCGTGGTCATGGCCCTGGCCCTGGCTTCAGGCCTGGCCTGGTACCTGCTGAGCGACGAGCCCTTCGTCTTCGCCCTGCGCATCGCCATCTCCGTGCTGGTCATCGCCTGCCCGTGCGCCATGGGCCTGGCCACGCCGACGTCGATCATGGTCGGCACCGGCCGGGGCGCGCAGCTCGGGGTGCTGATCAAATCCGGCCGGGCCCTGCAACGTGCCGGGGAGCTTGGCACCCTTGTCTTCGACAAGACCGGGACCCTGACCATCGGCAAACCGGTGCTGACCGAGGTCTGGGTCGACCCGTCCGCCGGGCTCGACAGGGACGCCCTGTTGCGTCTGGCCGCATCGATCGAGGCCCAGTCCGAGCATCCCCTGGCCCAGGCCGTGGTCGCGGCCGCGCAGGGCCCTCTGCCCAAGGCCGGGGACTTTCTGTCCGTCCCAGGCCAGGGCGTGACCGCCACGGTCGAAGGCAGCACCGTCGCCATCGGCAACGAGCGACTGATGCAGGCCGGGAATCTGAATCTGGAAGCGGCCAGGGCCGCGCGCGAGCGCATGGAGGAAAACGGAGCCACCGTGGTGCACGTGGCGGTGGACAACGTTCTGGCGGGTTTGCTGGCCATAAGCGACCAGCTCAGGCCTGAATCGGAGAAGGCGGTGCAGCGTCTGCGCGACCTGGGCATGGAGATCGTGCTCCTGACCGGTGACTCCGAGCGGGCCGCCCGGGCCGTGGCCGCACGACTCGGCATCGACCGGGTCATCGCCGGGGTGCTGCCGGACCGCAAGGCCGAGGTCATCATCGAGCTTCAGCAGGAAGGGCGCGTTGTCGGAATGGTCGGAGACGGGATCAACGACGCCCCGGCCCTGGCCCGGGCCGACCTGGGATTGGCCATGGGCGGGGGCATGGACGTGGCCATGGAGTCCGGAGATGTCGTGCTCATGCGCGAAGACCTCTTTGGCGTGCTCACGGCCCTGTCCCTGAGCCGCGCGGTGATGCGCAACATCCGCCAGAATCTTTTCTGGGCCTTCGCTTTCAACACCATCGGGCTCCCCATCGCGGCAGGGCTTCTGCACGTCTTCGGAGGGCCAACCATGAGCCCCATGCTCGCGGGAGGAGCCATGGCCATGAGCTCGGTTTTGGTGGTCACCAACGCCTTGCGATTGCGTTTTTTTGTTCCTCACCATGCATAAACGTAGTATAGGTCGAAACCACACGGCCATGAAATCTGTAGGGAGTGGAAACCATGTTTAAACGCATCGAGCAGGTCCTGCCCGGTGAAATCCTGGCGGCCGACCTCATGGACCCGGCAGGCCGCCTGCTTTTTCCCAAGGGGGCGACGCTCTCGGAAAGCGCCATCGAGGCCCTTGGACAACGCGGGGTCGCGGACGTCGAGGTCGAGGACGAACGCGTGACCCTGAGCGCCGAACAGTTGAGGCAGGCCGCCGAGCATGCGCGCAGATTCTATGCCGGGCATGACCTTGGCGTCCCGCCCGGCCCGATCCTGCTCGGCCTGCGCACCGAAGCCGAAGCCCAACGCATCGAGAGAGGTCTCCCTCCGCTGCTGCGCGATTGCAGGGGGCCAGCCGGACCGGTGCAGCTGCCCCGGGAGCTGCCCATGTTCTGCCTGGACAGCTTCGATCCCCCGCAGCTGTCCGCCGTGGCCCAGGACCTCAATCTGGCCTTGAGCGAGCCCGACCCCTCCAGCAAGAAGATCGTCGAAATCATCACCCGCAGCCCCGGGCTCACGGCCAAGCTCCTGCGACTCGTAAACACGCCTATCTATGGATTCCAACGCAAGGTCGAAACCGTTTCCAGGGCCGTGTCCATCGTCGGCCTGCGCGAAGTGGGCATGCTCGCCTCCAGCCTGCTCATGGTCGACCAGTTCGGGGTCATCCCGAAATCAGTGATCGAGATGCGCACCTTTCTCGAACACAGTCTCGGCTGCGCCCTGACCTGCAAGGCGCTGGCGGAAAGCACCGGACTGGCACAGCCGGAACAGGCGTTTGTAGCCGGGCTTCTGCACGACATCGGGCGACTCTATTTCTTCACGTCCTTTCCAGAGCGCTCCCGGTATTGCATTGACAGCGCCCTCAAGCACAAGCGCCCGCTGATGACCGAGGAAGCTCTTTTCTTCGGCATCGACCATGCGGACATGGGCGAGCGCCTTCTGGACGGATGGCGGATGCCCCCCGGCCTGAGCCGAACCGTGGGCAGTCACCACAATCCCGCGCGTGCCACGGACCTGCCCCTCGCCGGCATCGTGCATCTGGCCGACCTTTTGACCCACGCCATGGGACTTGGCTGCAGCGGCGAATGCGGTCCACCGGAGGCCCGCCCGGAAGTGATGGATCTCATACCGATCCAGCCTGAGCAGATGGTCGACATCGCGATCCGCATCGAGACGCAGCTCGGCCTTATCATGGGAGCGTTTCAATGAATTCAACCTCGACCCTGAAGGAGAGAACATGCAGATCAAGCGCAAAAACATCCCCGCCGCCACGGTCCTTGAAGCCGCAGCCACGCTGACAATCCCGGAAATCGCGGCCTTTGCCGGCAAGATCATCCCCATGCTCCTGGCGGAGATCGAAAACAGAGGCATGGCCCTGACCGGTCCGTGCATCTTCACGTACGATGGCTGCGACGGCTCCCCGGAAAAGGAGTTTTCCCTGAAGGTATCCTTTCCCGTGGACGCCTGCCGTGGCCAGGGAGCGTTCACCTGCGCGGAAATTCCCGCCCACGAATGCCTGTGCACGGATTACAGAGGCCCCATAGGCGGAGTCGGCCTCGCCTGGACCGCCTTCACCCCGCAGGCCCTGCAGCAGGGAGTTGCCTTGCAGCCCCTGGGCCGGGAAGTCTACGTGCACTGGGAAGGCATGGGCAGCGAGGACAACCTGACGGAACTTCAGATACCCTTGCAGAATTGAGCTCAAGCAATGGGGGCTCCCGTTCTCTTCACATCTCGGGGAGAGCAATTTCGAGCTTGCCTTGAAATCAGGGCGGCGGTTTTAAAAAATATTCAGGCCCGAAGCGTAACGGTAAATGCGCTTCGGGCCTGAATATTTTCGCGGCGGTGAAACCGGGAGGAGGTGCCCGGCAGGCCGCTTAGAGGCAGGAGTCGGCAGGCGTGAAGGGCAGGCCAAAGGCTTCGGCGACGCCCTTGAAGGTGATCTTGTCGCCGACCATGTTCAGGCCGTTCTTCAGGCCCGCGTTTTCCTTGCAGGCGGCCTTCCAGCCCTTGTCCGCGATCTGCAGGGCATAGGGCAGGGTCGCGTTGGTCAGGGCCATGGTCGAGGTGATCGGAACCGCCCCGGGCATATTGGCCACGCAGTAGTGGATGATGCCGTCCACTTCGTAGATCGGGTCGGAATGGGTGGTCGCCTTGGAGGTCTCGAAGCAGCCGCCCTGGTCGATGGCCACGTCCACGAGCACGCAGCCGGGCTTCATGCCTTTGAACATCTCCCGGGTGATGAGCTTGGGAGCCTTGGCACCGACCACCAGCACCGCGCCGATGATGGCGTCGGCCTGGGCGGCCAGCTCGCGGATCATGGCCGGAGAACTCATCAGCGGCGTGCAGTTCTTGGGCATGATTTCGGACAGGTAGCGCAGGCGGTCGAGATTCATGTCCAGGATATAGACCTTCGCTCCAAGACCCGCCGCCATCATGGCCGCGTTGGTCCCGACGATGCCGCCGCCGAGGACCAGCACCGTGGCCGGGGCCACGCCGGTCACGCCGCCGAGCAGGATGCCGCGTCCGCCGTGCACGCGCTCATTGTACTTGGCCGCCTCCTGGGCCGCCATGCGTCCGGCCACTTCGCTCATGGGAGTCAAGAGCGGCAGGCCGCCGTGAGGGCCGGTCACGGTCTCATAGGCGATGGCCACGGAGCCGGTCTTCATGAATTCACGGGTCAGCTTCTCTTCGGCCGCAAAGTGAAAATAGGTGAAGACGATCTGGCCGGGCTTGACCATCGCATACTCAGACGGCTGCGGCTCCTTGACGTGCATGACCATGTCGGACTGGGCATAGACCTCGGCCGGAGCCGCGACGATCCGTGCTCCCGCCGCCGCGTAGTCGGCATCGGAAAACCCGCTGCCGATACCGGCCGAAGCCTCCACCAGCACCTCGTGACCGTGCTGCTTCATGACTTCAACCCCGGCCGGAGTCATGCAGACCCGGTTTTCCTGCGCCTTGATTTCCTTGAGAACTCCGACAATCATGTGCCTGCTCCTTATGCCTGTGCCAAGTTGAGTAAGATGGAAAAATCTCTTACTGGCAAAAAGCTTACCACAAACACGGTCCGGGGCAAACATGCACGAAGGTTCCGCGCAAATCCCGAGCCGGCAAGGCTTGCGACACGCACGGCCTCATCGGGGCTCACGAGAAACCCTTCGCGAATCCGTGAGGATGCGACATGTCTGGAACGAAATATTGCCATTATTAGAAATACGTGTTTGAATTCGGGCAGTAAGGCAAATTTCATTTATGGTCATATATATTTCCAATTTATAAGCAAAATTTCCATCTTGAACGACAGGCACCCGTGGTCCACGCCTTTGCAAATCGCCCCGAACGGCAGCCGTGCGCACAGCCTGCCAAGCAAGGGCTCCCGGACCGCCCGCACATGCACGGGCCATCGGGTCCGGGCAAAATCCGCCCCGCTTCAGCCCGGGCTTGACCCGCTCCGGGATGGTTGCCATGTGGCCGGGGGAAACAGTCCTGAAAAATGGAGAACACATGCTGGAATTTCGCGAGGTGACCCTGCGCCGCGCCGGGAGAGTGATTTTGGACCGGGTGAACCTCACCGTGTTCCCGGATGAACATCTGGCCCTGACCGGACCGTCGGGTGCCGGCAAATCCACGCTGCTCAAGGTCGCCCTCCTGTTCGAACCCGTGGATGCGGGCGCCGTCCTGTGGAACGGACGGGAGGTCACGGTCGCCGACCTCGGCGCCCATCGCTCCCGCTTTCTGTACATCGGCCAGAAGCCCCTGCCCTTCGAAGGCACGGCCGAGGAGTATCTGAACCTGCCGTTCACCTTTGCCGCCAATCACGCCCTGCATGCGGACCAGGTGGAACAGGACCGGCTCATGGAGGCCCTGGGACTTGACCCGGCCTTGAAGAAGAGCCCGTACACCAGGCTGTCCGGAGGAGAACAGCAGCGCCTGACCATCATCCAGGGCTTGCAACTGAAGCGCGATTTCTGCCTCTTGGACGAGATCACCTCCAGCCTGGACCAGGACTCCATGCGCGCCGTGGTCGGATTTTTTGCCC
Source organism: Desulfomicrobium apsheronum (assembly GCF_900114115.1). Lineage (NCBI taxonomy): Bacteria > Pseudomonadati > Thermodesulfobacteriota > Desulfovibrionia > Desulfovibrionales > Desulfomicrobiaceae > Desulfomicrobium > Desulfomicrobium apsheronum. The sequence continues at coordinate 24,387 of NZ_FORX01000001.1, forward strand.
GGGACAAGGCCCGCACGGTGCTGGCCGTGACCCATAACCGCGAATGGCTGGATTTCGGCTTCACCGAGGTCGGCCTTGAATCCGGAAAGCTCTGGAGGCGCGAATGAACGAGACAATGGTCATTTCCATCCCGGCCCTGCTCATGTTTTCCGTGATTCTGGTATTCCCGGTGCTCATCTTCCGTCACTTGCGCCTGCGCCTGACCCGGGATCTGCTCATCTCCATGATGCGCATGGCCGTGCAACTGGCGCTGGTGGCCGTCTATCTGGAGTACATCTTCAGGCTCGACATGCTGCTGGTCAACGTGGCCTGGGTGCTGGTCATGATCGTCGTGGCCACGGGATCGATCCTGCGCCAGAGCTGGCTATCGTGGAGAAAATGCCTGTGGACGATCCTGCCCGCCCACCTGCTGACCGCGCTGCTGATCCTGACCGGGTTCCTGCTGGTCTTCGATCTCGCCACCATCTCCTCGGCCCGCTATCTGGTCCCGCTCATGGGCATGGTGCTGGGCAACATCCTGCGCAGCAACGTCGTGGTTCTGGACCGCTTTTTCTCCGAATTACGTACAGGGGTCGAGGTGCACATCCAGTACCTGACCCTGGGCGCAAGCCGCGCGGAAGCGGTGCGCCCCTTCCTTCGCAACGCTCTGCGCGCCGCTATCGGGCCGCAGATCGGGACGGTGGCGACCATGGGCATCGTTTCCCTGCCGGGCATGATGACCGGCCAGATCCTGGGCGGATCATCCCCGTCCGTGGCCATCGTCTACCAGATCATGATCATGATCGCGATTTTCACCGCCGCCACGGTCTCGTCGTTTCTGGCCGTGCACTTCGCCCGCAAGATGGCTTTCGACCCTTGCGGACGGCTCAATGAAGACATTTTTCTAAGGCGTCCCTGAAAAAGGCGTAACAAAGCTCAAGTCCAAGCTTATCGCTTTGAAATAAAAGAACTTATTTTTGGTGGAAAGCGTTGGGTTTTTCCGTGGCCCTGCTACATCAAGCCGCAATCCAAATTTCGCGGTCAAGGCCCCTTCGGGGCAAGGCGGGTCTCATGCGCTTTTATCTCACCACCATCATTTTGCTGTCGCTCAGCAACATCTTCATGACCTTTGCCTGGTACGGGCACCTGCGCAACCTGTCGCAGACCCCCTGGATCATCGCGGCGTTTGCCAGCTGGGGCATCGCGCTCATGGAGTACCTGCTCCAGGTCCCGGCCAACCGCATCGGACACCAGGTCATGAACATCGGCCAGCTCAAAATCCTTCAGGAGTGCATCGCCCTGTCCGTCTTCATCCCCTTTTCCATCCTGTACATGAAGGAGAAGCCGGGCATGGACTACGTCTGGGCCGGGCTGTGCATTCTCGGCGCGGCCTTCTTCATGTTCCGCAAGAAACTGATGGGCGCCTGAGCTTCATGCACTCAAACAACGACGAAGGGCCGCGCTCCCATGGGAACGCGGCCCTTCGCCGTTGTGGAACCGTTTCCTACCAGACGCCCTGTTTCCAGATCTCGTCCAGGGGTTTGCGGGGGGATGGACTTTCCCAGTCGACATAGGGCTTGCCCAGATTTTCCCTCACATCCAGAACGCCGATGGTGAACCCGGCCACGACTTCAAACTCATTCCTGTCGATGCCGAAAGCGTCGTAAATGGCCTCTTTTCTGATCCCGGACATGCCATGGGTGTAGAGGCCAAGCTTTCTGGCCTGCAAGGTCAGGGACATCCAGGCCGAACCGCAATCGTACACGGCCGTGGGATTGGGCTTGCCGGACTGGGTGAAATTCCTGCGGGCGACCATGAAGCCTATGAGGGAGGCGTTCACGGCCCACTTCCGATTGCCTTCAACCAACAGGCCAAGGAAGGTCTCAAAAGTTTCGTCTGTTGACGTCAGGATGTTCCAGGGCTGCTCGTTGTAGGCCGACGGCGCCCAGCGGGCCGCATCGAAGATGACCTTCAGGTCTTCGGCGGGAATGGCGGTCCTTACGAAGGAACGCGGGGACCAGCGGGTCGGGAAGTCTTCGGCCACCCCTGTCAGGGGATCGCGCGTGCCGAAATCGGGAGCATAGGGGGACGGATATTTCATGGTCTCCTCCGGGTTTGTGTGCGGCGTTCACGTTTCCCGCGACATATCCCCTGCCGGGCGGGGCGTGTCAACGTAGACGGTCATCCCCGGCGATTTTTCATGATCCGCCCGAACTGCTCTCTGAACTGTCCGGCCCCGCCGTTGGCCGGATGCCTAAGGGCCGGGGCGGTGATGCCCATGGCCGCGAGCAACGCGGCGGACTTTTGCCCCACGGCCAGAATTTGGGCCCGAGAGGCGTAGGCCATGAGCGCCCGCAGCACGGGCTGTCCGAGCATGACCTCGTTGTCGCAGGGGGTGCGGTTGCTGAGCAGGCCCTTGTCGGGCTTGTAGGGATGCCACGGGAAGGCGTTCCACAGGATCACGTCGCGCGGGTCCACGCCCAGCGCCGCCATGGCCCCCCAGACGATGGTGGCCGTGGGCTCGGTGAAGCCGTCCGGCTTCACGTCCTCGCGGCTGGTGCGCCGCGGCTTGGCCGCAAGGACCATCTCGGGACCAAGACCCTTGTGGCGCAGATGCCCAAGAAGCAGACGCTCGGAGGTCATGGCGATGCCCGAGAAATGCCCGCCCTGATAGCCCAGGGCCTCGGCCAGAAGAATGACCGTGGCCTTTTGCCGTTCGCCGAGGTAGGAGGCGAGCTGCTCCCGCCGCACGGCCGGAGCGCCGGGCGCGGCATCGTGCGCGGGATCCCGGTGATGCCAGGGATTGAACACCGCCCCGGACGGAGAGTTTTTCAAAAGTTTCATGAATTCATGCATGGGCTCTGCGCTACACACTGCCCGACTCCGGTGCAAGACCCTGCAAACGAGGACCAGAATGATCGACGTCATCCATTACCCGCTTTTCATCATCACCGCCGTGACCCTGAATCTCTATCCCGGCCCGGACACCCTCTACATACTGAGCCGCAGCACAACGCAAGGCCGCGCCGCAGGTGTCGCCTCGGCCCTTGGAATCTCCAGCGGATGCGTGATCCACGCGCTGCTCGGCGCCCTGGGACTGGCCGCCGTGGTCATGGCCTCGGCCACGGCCTATCAGATGATCAAATGGGCCGGAGCGGCCTATCTCGTCTATCTCGGCCTGACCATGATTTGGACACGCTCCGAAAGCGCGTCCCACGCCAAACCCAAAAGGCAATCCCCGGGCCGCATCTATGTCCAGGGCGTGATCACCTGCGTGCTCAATCCCAAGGTGGCGCTCTTCTTCCTGGCCCTCATCCCGCAGTTCATCGCGCCGGGGGCCGCCCATCCCGGCCTGTCCTTTCTGGCGCTGGGCTTGACCTTCGTCGCCACCAGCACGCTCTGGAGCCTCATTTTGGCCGTGGCCGCCGGAGCATTGCATCGGCGGCTGACCGGCGGTTCAGGCGCCATCCGGCTCAGACGCCTGGGCGGAGGACTGCTCGTCGGACTCGGAGCGCGACTGGCTTTTTCCGACTAGGCCTTGACGCGCCCCCCGGCGGATTTACCCTCTTAAGCTGTGGCCAGACGACCTCTTGCACGGAGACCACCTGATGAACACCAATTCCAATCCAAATCTCAAGATCGGCCTTGCCCTTGGCAGCGGCTCATCGCGTGGCTGGGCCCACATCGGCATCATCAGGGCTCTGGCTGAGCAGGGCATACGGCCTGATATCGTCTGCGGAACCTCTGTCGGAGCCCTTGTCGGCGCGGCCCATGTCGCAGGCAACCTGGACAAACTCGAAGAGTGGGTCCGCTCCCTGACACGGCTTGAGACCGCAAGCTTCTTTGAACTCAATTCCTCCTTCACGGGATTCGTGAACACCTCCAGGCTGCGCAAATTTCTGGAAAAGCACGTAGTCGGGGCGGACGTACGCATCGAGGACCTTGAGCTGCAATACTGCTCCGTGGCCACCAGCCTGGAATCGGGTCGCGAGATATGGTTCACCAAAGGGCCGATGCTGGAGGCCGTGTGGGCATCCATCTCCCTGCCGGGACTGTTCCCGGCCATCCGGCACGAAGGCCGCTGGCTCGTGGACGGCGGCCTGGTCAACCCGGTGCCGGTCTCTGTCTGCCGCGCCCTCGGGGCCGACGTGGTCATCGCCGTCAATCTCAATGGCGACATCGTGGGCAAGCATCTGGAGAAGACGCCAAAAAAGGAGAAAAGGAACGGCATGGCCGAGGCGTTCTCAAATCTGGTCAAGGAATACGCGGGATCTCTCTTTTCCTTTACCGAAGAGGAAGACGAACCCCCGGGACTTTTCGACGCCATCGCCGGCTCCGTGAACATCGCCCAGGAACGCATCACGCGCAGCCGCCTGGCCGGAGATCCTCCGGAGATCCTGTTCACCCCAAAGCTCTCGCACATCGGGTTGCTTGAGTTCTTCAGGGCCGAGGAGGCCATCGAAGAAGGCAAAAAATGCGTCGCGCGCATGCTGCCCGAGATCGAGCATCTGCTGCAAAGAATATAGCCGTCATCATTGAATCAACAATGTGTCCGAGGAGGCCCCATGCCCATATTGCGTTTTGTTCTTTTCTTCCTGTTCATCACCACCCAGGCCCTTGCGGCCCAGGTGCGCGTTTCCGACACGGATTACCGCGCCTACCGGACTCTGACCCTGGACTCGGGCCTGGAGGTGCTGCTGGTGCAGGACGAGCGCGCCTCCAAGGCCGCCGCCGCCCTGGCCCTGCCCGTGGGCAGTCTCGACAACCCGGACTCCCAACCCGGACTGGCCCATTATCTGGAGCACATGCTCTTTCTGGGCTCCAAATCCTATCCCGGCCCCGAGGAGTACCAGTCCTTCATCACCAGAAACGGCGGCCAGACCAACGCGGCCACGGGCTACACCTCCACCACGTACATGATGGAAGTCGATCCGCCCGCCTTTGCCGAGGCCCTGCGGCGCATGGCCGACACCCTGGCCCACCCGAGACTTGACCCGGTCTATGCGGACAAGGAGCGAAACGCCGTCAACGCCGAGATGGAGTCCAAGAAGCACAGCGACGGCCGCCGCCTGGCCATGCTGACGCTCTCGACCCTGAACCCCGAGCATCCCGGCACCCGCTTCACGGGCGGAAATCTGGAGACCCTGTCCGACAAGCCGGGCAGCCTCCTGCACGAGGAACTGGTACGCTTCCACGCTACCTGGTACTCGGCGAACCTGATGAAAGGCGTGCTCTACGGGCCCCGCAGCCTCGACGAACTGGAAGCCCTGGCCAGACGGGAGCTCGCCGTCATCCCCGATCGTCAGGCCAAGGTGGCCGTTCCCACCGTGCCCCCGGCCACGGATGCCGAAAAGGGCGTCATCATCGGGGTTCGTCCCGTGCGCGAGACCCGCAGCCTGAGCATCGATTTCGCCCTGCCCCAGACTCTGGACGACTACCGCACCAAGCCCCTGCAGGTCGTGTCCGCCGTGCTCGGCACGGAGACCTCGCACTCCTTGATCGAGGTCCTGCGCGACAAGGGACTGGCGCTGTCCTTAAGCGCCGGAGGCGACACCACCAGCCTTCGCAACGGCGTAACCCTCTCCCTCTTCGTGCAGCTTACCGAAGAAGGCGACAGACGCCGCGACGAGGTCCTGGCCACAATCTTTGCCTACTTCGACCTGCTGCGCACCCAGGGCCTGGATCAGGCCTATTTCGATCAGCTGCAGCGCATCTGGGACATGGAATTCCGCTTCGCCCCCCTGACCAGCGGCTTCGACTATGTCGCCTCCGCCGCCAGACGGATGCTCCTGCATCCCATCGAGGATGTGAATTTCGGTTTCTATCGCCTGGATTCCTACGACCGCGAGGCCGTGAACACGGTGACCCAGGCGCTGCGGCCCGAAAACGCGCGGATCTTCCAGGTCGGCCCGGACCAGCCCGTGGACAGGGAGGCTTTTTTCTACCAGACGCCGTACAGCACAAGGCCGGTCCAAGCAGACGACATTGCCCGCTGGGCCGAGCTTTCAGCGGGGATGGACCTGCGCCTTCCGGATCTGAATCCCTTTCTGCCGGACGACTTCTCCCTGGTCGCACCCAAGGGCGACGCAAGGCCCCGCGAACTCGCGGACAGACCCGGCCTCTCCCTCTGGTACGCCAACTCCGCATTCCGCCAGGAGCCCAGGGCCATTCTCATGACCCGGTTGCAGTCCACGCGATTCGCTTCCACCATCGAACAAACGGCCCTGCAGGGCGTGCTGCTCGAACTGTGGGACCAGAAACAGGCGGGCCTGCGCTATCAGGCCATAGAGGCGGGGCTCGGACTGTCGATATCCGGAGACGAAGGCATCGTGATCCGCATCGACGGCTTCAGTCAGCACCAGACAGACCTCTTGCCCCGGGTGCTGGGCTTTCTTAAGCAGGAAGTTACGCCGGAAGACTTTGAACAGGCCAAGGCGGAACAACTGCGCGATCTTGCCAACATGGAAAAACAGGGGCTGTTCGGCCAGGCCATGGGTGCGATGCGCAATCTGCTCAAGACTCCGTCGTGGGATCACCGGGCTATCGAAGAGGCGACAAAGGGGCTGACCCTGAAGGATTTCAGCCAATACCTGAGCGCAGTGCGCCGGGATATGCGTTTCACGGTCTTTGGCTTCGGCAATGTCACGGAAGATGACCTGCAACGGCTGACGGCGGACCTTGAACAGTTTGTCGGTCCCGAAGCCGGAGCGCCTCCAACGGCAACGCGCATCGCGCCCAGGCAGGGCGTGGCGGCGGATTATCGCAAGCACAGCGTGCTGGAGGACAGCGCGCTGGTCGAACTCTTCCTCGACCCCGCGCCCGGCCCCCGTTCCAAGGCGCGCATGCTGCTCCTTGAGGGCCTGCTTTCCCCCCGCTTCTTCAACAGGCTGCGCACCGAGGAACAGCTCGGGTACGTGGCCACGACCTTTCCGGTCATGTTCGCGCACAATGCCGGGATCGGATTCGGCGTGCAAAGTCCGGTGCAGGGCACTGCAGGTCTGGCGGACAGATTTGAATCCTTCTATTTCCATGCGCTTGCGCAGATGCGCGCTGTGACAAAAGAGGAATTCGCAGGAGTGCGACAGGGCGTGCTGGCCTCGCTGACCAAGAGCCCGGACACCCTCGAAGAGGAGTTCGGCTGGCTTGAAACAGACCTGCGTCTTGGAAATCGGGACTTCGACAGCCTGGATCGATTGGTGGATGCCCTGAAGGCAATCTCCCTGCCCGAGGTCATACGTTCCTACGAGACCATGGTCATTGGTCCCGGCGGCACGCGGGCTCTCATCCAGATCCAGGGGTCACGCTTCGACGACTTCGGCTGGGCACGCAAAACGAACGCAAGGCCGGTCAAAGAACCGGAAGACTTCCACAAGCTCATGGGCCTGCAGCGCTACCAAGGCCTCTAGAACCCCCGTAAAAAAGGGCGCCCGTCAACCGACAGGCGCCCTTGTTCAATTCATCTTCCGGAGTTCCACCCGGAGACAGCTTCCAGCCTATTTTCCGCCCAGTTCCCGTCCTGCCAGGAAGGCCGCGTAGTTGGCCTGCCAGATGGCCGGCTTGGGGCTGACGTTCTTGAGAGCCTGCAGCCAGTATTCGTTGGGGAATGAATCGAAGGGAGCAAGAGTGCTCAGGACTCCGATCATGACCACGTTGGCGCTGCGGCCCGTGGGGTCGCCAAGGCCAAGGGCCGTTGCGAGCACATCGACGTCGATGACCTTGTACCCGCTTAAGGCCTCGCGCACGGCTTCCACCGTCGGATAGTTCTCGGCCTTGAAGAGCGGGGGCATGATGGCCGTATCGGCCAGAATGACCGTGCCGCCAGGCCTCAGCATGTCCAGGAAACCGGGGCGGAACACTTCGCTGCGCTCCATGCAGACCAGGCACTGGGTGGTGCCGGGCATGAGCACGGGGGAATGGACCGCGCCGCAGGCGAAGGTGCTGATGACCGGGCCGCCCATCTGGGCCATGCCGTGGGTCTCACCCTTGACGATGTTCTGCTGGTCGTAGCCGAGCAGGTACGCGAGCTGGGTCAGCACCCGACCAAAGAAGAGATTGCCCTGGCCGCCGACGCCGCGAATAGCCACGGACAGGAAGGCGGGCAGGCCGCCGATGGCGGGCAGGTCGATGGTCTCGGGCGGAACGGGCAGATCCGGACAGCTGGTCAGGCCGCAGGCGCTCTGGTCCTTGGCCGGGGCGATGGCGCCCTTGGGGCACATCTGGGCGCAGGCCGGGTTCTGGCTCACACAGCCGGTACAGATGTTGTTGAAGAAGGGCAGCCCCTCGGCGTCGGCTTCTATGCCGGAGCAGATCTGGCACATGCCGCAGCGGATGCACAGCTCCGGGTCCACGGCCATTTTGACGCCGTAGGACTCCTTGGGCATCTTGCGGATGCACACGCCCGTAACCACAAGGGTGGTGAAGGTGCCGGTCTCGGCGGCCGCAAGAGCGGTCTTGAGCGCTTTTTCCAGGGCTTTCTTGTCATAGCCGCTGACCTCGACCACATTGGCCCCGTGCGCCTTCAGGCTTGCATTCAGGTCGAAGACATTGGGATCCCCGGCCAGGTTGGCGGGAGACGTGGGCGAAGGCTGTCCGCCGGTCATGGCGGTCCATTCGTTGTTCAGGATGACCTTGACGCCGGGGATGTTCCTGAAAATCGTGTTGCGGGTCGCGTCCATGCCGCTGTGACACTCCGTGCCGTCGCCGAGCACTGCCAGGCATTTGCTCGCGGCCTCGGGGCGGGACAGGACATAGCCCAGCCGCTTGGCTTCGCTGGCGCCCATGGCCAGGGCGGTGTCCATGGCGTTCAGGAAATGCAGCAGGGTGTTGCAGCCGATATCGCCGAACACCGCTTCAAGCTTGCCCTTCTTGCGCATCTTGCCGACGATCTGGCCGAAAAGACGATACGGACAGCCCGCGCAGATCATGGGCGGACGCGGCAGACTGGCCACGGCGGATTTTCCGGCCGGCTCGGCCAGACCCAGGCGGGCGGAAATGAGCGCCGGAGTCCATTCGGTGACGGTCTCGTCCGCGCCCTTGCCCTGAACGGCGATTCCTTCGGCCTGGATAGCCTCCTGGATGAAGCGATAGCCGTCCTCGATGACGTAAACAGGACCGTCGATGCTTTCGCAGAAGCGGCGGATGAGATCCATGGGCAGGGGGTAGGTGAAGCCCAGGGACAGGACATCCACATTCTTGCCCGTGGCGGCCCGGACCTCCTCCACGAAGAGGTCGTTCACGCCGTGGGTGATGATGCCGATCTTGCCGTCGCCTCTGGTCAGAACATTGAGCGGACTCTCCTCGACCATCCCGCGCAGGGCCGGGATGCGGGTGGTGCGAACCTGATCATGAAACATCCGCGCACGCACGGGCAGGGTGATGAAATCGCTCATCTTCTCGGGCAGGGGAGCCTTTTCGCGCGTGGTCGTTTCCATCAGGCGTACCAGGCCCTCGCTGTGACAGAGCACTCCGCTGGCGATGACGGCCACGGGCGTGTTGAACTGCCGTCCAATATCCGCCGCGATGCGGGCCGCCTCGTGCATCTCCTGGTGGTTGCGCGGCTCGAAGACCGGAATGCAGCAGCTTTTGAGCATGTAGCGCGGGTCCACCAGATGCTGGGTGGAACTTGGCGTGTAATCGCTGGCGATGTAATAGACGAGACTGCCGCGCTGGCCGGTGTAGAAGGCGGCTGAAGTTATCACGTCGGCGGCCTGAAAAAGGCCCGGAATCTTCATGGTCACGACACAGTCGCTACCGGCCAGGGTATGGCCGAATCCCACTCCCGCCGCCACGGCCTCGTTCACGGACCAGCCCACGGTGATCATGTCCTGGACCTGGGAGAGGCCCTTGTCGATGACCTCGGTGCTGGGCGTCCCGGGATAACCGTCCGCCGCGTGGATTCCGGCCCTCACGCAACCCACGGCAAAAGCCATGTTGCCCTGAATGACCACACCCTTGCCCGCCTCTGCGACACACATCGCCTTCACTGCACTCATGAATCCTCCAAAAAAAAAAATATGTCTTAAAGAAGCACCCCGTTCAAGGGCGTGACGGCAAACATTCAGGCGGCCGGTCCGGTCATCAAAGTCCCGAACATGTTCGCGCCTTGTCGTCTGCCGGTACGCGAAGCCCCGCCCTTTCTCAAGTCCCAAGCGAAACAAAGGTCGCACGCAAAGCCCCTGCAAGGGGCTTGCAAGAGCTACGCAGCACTGCAAGTTCCGGAAAAAACAGTCCTTCACATTTTCAAAGACTCTGCGATCATAAGCTTGCATCTTGAACCATAATCTGTTTGAAGAAACTCCATATGGGAACCACGTACGCCAACATCACGCTCAAAGGGCCAAAGGCGCAGGACATTCTGCAGGAGCTCGGCAACCAGGGACGCTCCGCCTTTGTTTCTCCAACAGAGGACGACCTGACCACTGTCTATGAAATGGATAGTGACGAGGGGGATTCCACCGTCCTCACCGATCTGGCCGAAGACCTTTCAGGCTATTTCGGATGTCCGGCCCTGGCCGTCCAGACCCTGGACGAGGAGCTTCTCAACTACTGGCTCTACGCGGACGGGGAGTTGCTCGATACCTACAAGTCGCCATCCCAGTCCCTGGACCCCGAGGGCAAGGGCAACTCAAAAAGCCAGGGCGGCAAGCCCGAACTGCTGGCCCAGCTCTTCAACACCGACGCCACCCGCGAAGAAATCATCGACATCCTGCACTGCCCCGATCACGATTGCAGCTTTGCCCTGGCCGTGGATCGCCACCTGAGCCTGGTGGAACTTCTGGGCCTGCCCATGTGTTCCGTCGGCTTCGGATTCTGCGATCTGGACTCCGGGGAATATCCCGAAGATCTGGAAGAGGAAGACCTGCTGCGGGTCGACGAGGAATAACCAGCGGGACTGCATGCAGTCCCGCTCCAGTATCCACTCCTAAAAAAACGCCCGTTTCAGCCCACCTTTTCCGCGACCACCGTCACAGCAACGACCGCAGGGTCCTGCATCCCTCCTCGAAGGAGGCTCCGCTTCCGCTCCACAACGTGGCGTGTCCGACTTTGCGCCCGGGGCGTTCCGCCTTGCCGTAAAGATGGACATGCAGACCGCGCAGCGCCAACAGTCCTGCCAGATCAGGCTGTCTTCCGATAAAATTGACCATGGCCGAATGCCCGGTAACGGAAGTCTTGCCCAAAGGCAGCCCCGCGATGGCCCGCAAATGGTTCTCGAACTGGCTCGTCATGGCCCCCTCGATGGTCCAGTGACCGGAATTGTGCACCCGCGGCGCCATCTCGTTGGCCAGCAGCACGGGCCCGACCTGAAACAATTCCAGGGCCAGGACTCCCACATAATCCACGTGCCGGAGGAGTTTTCCGGCCAGTTCCTCCGCCGGCTTTTGCATCGGATCACGCGGGCAGCTCCTGGAAAACCGCAACACCCCGTCATGATGGACGTTCTCGCTGAGCGGATAAAACAGGATCTTTCCCGCCTGGTCACGAACCCCGAGAACAGAGATTTCGCGATCGAACGCGACCAGGCTCTCCAGCACCAGGGAAAAACCGCCGAGCATCTCCCACGCCCTGGTTACATCGTCACGGCTGCGCAGCACGAACTGGCCTTTTCCATCGTAGCCAAGGGTGCGGGTCTTCAGCACGGCGGGCAGGCCGATTTCCTCGATGGCCCCGTTCAGCGCCGCCAATGAATCCACCGCCCTGAAGGCCGGGGCGGGAATGCCCAGTTCCTGAAAAATTCTTTTCTCGCGCAGCCTGTCGCCGGAGCAGTTCAATGCCCGCGCGCCAGGGTGCACAGGCGTGATCCGCGAAAGAAATTCAACGCACTCAAGGGGAATGTTCTCAGACTCGTAGGTGATGACGTCCACCTGCCGGGCAAATCGGGAGAGCATGACGCGGTCGGAATATTCCCCGCGCACATGTTCGCCAAGAGAGGCGACGCACGGAGCGGGCGCGGGATCATAGAACACGAAATCAAAGCCAAGGGGCAGGCCCGCCAGGGCGAGCATGCGCGCAAGCTGGCCGCCGCCGAGCACACCGATGATCATTGCGGATCTCCCGGCACGGGATTGTCCAGGACGGTCTGCGTCTGCTTGCGCCGATACTCCGCCAAAGCCTCTCGGATCCCTGGATGCTGCGAGGCGAGGATGGCTGCGGCCAGCAGCGCGGCGTTGACGGCCCCGGCCTTTCCGATGGCCATGGTCCCCACCGGCACCCCTGCCGGCATCTGGGCGATGGAAAGCAGGGAGTCCATGCCGCTTAAGGCCTTGGAGCGCACAGGCACGCCGATGACCGGAAGCAGAGTCATGGCCGCCGCCATGCCCGGCAGATGGGCCGCGCCTCCGGCACCGGCAATGATCACGCGCAGCCCGCGCGCCTCGGCCCCGGAAGCGTACTCAAAAAGCAGGCCCGGGGTCCTGTGCGCCGAAACCACCTGCGTCTCATGAGAGACCATCAGCATTTCAAGGGTTTGGGAACAGTGCCGCATTGTCTCCCAATCCGAGGAAGATCCCATGATGACACCAACTAAAGGGGCCATATTGTGCTCCATTGGTTATTGCGAAGGCCGCGCCGAGCAAAGGCGGGCGTGGCGCATGGCTATGGCGAAATGCATCACGAACACGACGGCCCTCATGCACTTCCGGCCGTCAGATCATTTGAGACCCCCTACTTGTCTATTTTCAGCAGCAAGTATATTCGTATTTAATGGATTAATTGTTCGTTAAAAACTGACAAAAGGCGGCAGGCATGCTCAACTACAAACAACTCCACTATTTCTGGAACGTGGCCACGGCAGGCGGCATCAGGCGCGCGGCCGAACGCATGCACCTGACTCCGCAGACGCTCAGCGGACAGATCGGCGAACTGGAGCGGGACCTTGGCGTCAAGCTCTTCGTGCGCTCCGGGCGACGGCTCGAAATCACCGAGGCAGGCAAACTCGCCCTGGCCCGCGCCGATGAAATCTTCCAGATCGGCAACGAACTGACCGAAATGCTCAAGGCTTCCCCGCCGGAAGAAGCCTTGCCCTTCCGCGTAGGGCTGGCGGATTCGGTGCCCAAATCCATCGCTTTTCGCCTCCTGGCCCCGGCCTTTGAGCTGACCACCCCCATCCGGCTTTTGTGTCACCGGGACAGACTGGAAAACCTGTTTGCCGAACTGGCCATACACAAGCTCGAACTTGTCATTGCCGACCAGCAGTTGCCTTCCGGGCTCGGGGTGAAGGCTTTCAACCACCCTCTTGGCAACTGTTCGATGACGTTTTTCGGAGTGCAGGACCTTGCCCGGCGCTACCGGCCCAATTTTCCGCGCTCCCTGGAAGGGGCGCCCATGCTCATGCCGACGGGAAGCGCACGCGGCGCGCTGGGCGGATGGTTTGCCGAGCACGGGATTCATCCGCGCGTGGTGGGAGAGTTCGACGACACGGCCTTGCTGAAAACCTTTGGCCAGGCCGGCCTTGGGCTCTTTCCGGCGCCAAGCGTGATGAAAGAGGAGGTCCGTCGCGTTTACGACGTGGAGGTGGTGGGAGAAGCGAAAGACGTCGATGTGCGCTATTTCGCCATTTCGGCAGAAAGACGCCTCAAGCATCCTGCAGTCATGGCCGTGAGCGCGCATGCGCGGCAAAATCTCTTTGGTGGTTGAAAAAAGCGGTCGAACTGCGGCCGGGTACGGCCCGAAGGTTCATGAGCCGGGATTGAGCACGGCGAAAAGGCAGTTCGGACGCGATCAAGCGCGAAAGGCCGTGAAATCCAGAATCAGGGGATCGACGCCGGGGACGCCGGGGATGCCGGGGGCATCCCCGGGGCATCACTGCAGAAAGTCCAGATAATCCTTGGCGGCCTTGGCTTCGCCGGACTTGGGATACTGTTTGACGATGCGCGCGAAAAGAGTTTCGGCATCAGAAGTTTTACCCATGCGCATCTGATGTTCGGCCAACGCTAGCATGATAGCGACACTGTCCATGTCCGCTTCCAAACCACTCTTGAGCACCGCTTCTGCATCATCAAGACGGTTCTGGGCCACAAAAACTTCCGAAAGGAGCTTATAGGCCAGCATAAAACGCCAGTTTCGCAAAGCCTTACGTGCGAACTCCTCGGCCTCCTTAACACGCCCCTGACGCAACAACAGCGCGCCCAGATTGTAAGCCGGAAACTCCGGCGTAATGTAGGGTAGGATGCCAAGCGCTTCGCGGTAGGCGGCCTCAGCCTCCTTTTCCCGGCCCAATGCTTCCTCGATCGTTCCTAAATTATTCCAGGCCTCGCCGTATTCCTGATCGATCTCCACAGCGCGGGCAAAACTTTCGCGGGCTTTCTCGAATTCCTGCAGACCACGAAATACCATACCGGAATCAAAATGAAACTTGGGCAGGTGCTTGGCCGCAGGTTCTACTTTAAGAAGTTCCTGCAAAGCCAACTGGTGCTGACCGCTGTTGATGTAAGATTCGACCAAATTGAGGTGTAAATCCACTTCCTTGGAGCCCATATTCGACGATGCGCCCCTGGAAGCCCCTCGGGCTCCGCACCCAGCCAGGACGAAGCATAAAATGAGAACCATCGTGCATGTCTTCATGGCCGTGCTCCTTGACAGCCCCCTTTTGGGGGCTCTCGCATTAGATGACCTTGTTGAGGGAGTACTCGATGATGGCCTGAGCACCCACCGACTGCAGTTTCGGCACCAGATCCCGAACCTGGCAGGTCTCGACGACGGTCTCGATGGACAGCCAGTCGGAGTTGTGCAGGTGCGCGATGGTCGGGGAGTTCATGCTCGGCAGCAGCGCCATGACCTTGTCCACGACATCGGCCGGGGCGTTCATTTTCAGGGCTACCAGCTTGTCGGCCCTGAGCGCTCCCTGCAGGAGAGTGTTCATGTTTTCGATCTTGGCCCGCTTCCACGGATCCTTCCAGGATTCCTTGTTGGCGATGAGCTGGGTGTTGGTCTGCAAAAGCTCGGCGATGATGCGCAGGCCGTGGGCCTTGATGGTCGTGCCGGTTTCGGTGATCTCGACGATGGCGTCCACCAGCCCCTCGACAACCTTGGCCTCGGTGGCACCCCAGGAATATTCGACTTCCACGGGGATTCCCGCTTCCTCGAAATAGCGCTTGGTGAAGCTCAGAAATTCCGTGGCGATCTTCTTCCCGGCCAGATCTTCAGGCCGCTTGTACGGAGAGTCGCCAGCCACGGCCAGCACCCATTTGGCCGGACGATTGCTGGCCTTGGAATAGATGAGGTCATCCACGATGACGACGTCCGACTGATTCTCAAGAATCCAGTCCTTGCCGGTCAGTCCGGCGTCGAGGAGACCGTTTTCCACGTAGCGGGCCATTTCCTGGGCCCGGCACAATGAGCAGGTCAGTTCAGGGTCGTTTATTTCCGGGAAGTAGTTCCGGTGGTGCGAGGTCACCTTCCAGCCGGCCTTGGCGAAAAGCTTGACTGTGGCCTCTTCCAGGGAACCCTTCGGTATTCCGATGCGCATCTGTTTTCCATCAACCATTATTTGTAAACCTCCTTGGGATCGAACACCATGGGGGAGCAGTCCGTCCACCGCCCCTGTGCGTCTCGTTCACGATAAAAACAACTTCTGCGGCCCGTGTGACAGGCCGCCCCGCCGATCTGCTCGACCTGGACCAGCACCGTGTCCCTGTCGCAGTCCATTCGTATGGAGCGCACTTTCTGCACATGCCCGGAAGTGCCGCCCTTGTGCCACAGCGTTTTCCGGCTGCGGCTGTAGTAATGTACCTCGCCGGTACGCAGGGTCTCGTTCCAGGCTTCTTCGTTCATGTAGGCGAGCATGAGCACTTCGCCGCTCGCCGCCTCCTGGGCGATGACCGGAAGAAGGCCACCGCATTTATCAAAATCAGGCTGTTCCATTTTTTGATCCTTCGTTGCTCGTCGTCGAATTCATGCGGCCCTGAGCCTCGGTCTTGAGCTGACCGCAGGCAGCCGCGATATCCTGCCCCTTGCTCTTGCGCAAGGTCACGGTAAAGCCCTTCTTGCGCAGGAGTTCCTCAAAGGCCTGCACATCCTCCGGTTCCGGGGCAGCATACTCGATGCCCGGGCCGGGATTGTAGGCGATGAGGTTGATCTTGCATTTCAAGTGCGAAAGCAGCCGCACCAGCTGCCGGGCATGCTGGAGGCTGTCGTTCACCCCTTTGATCAAAATGTATTCGATGGTCACCCGCTCCCGGGCCTTGAGCTCAAGACCCTGCAGGGTCTCGATCAGCTCTTCGATGCTCCAGCGCGCCGCGCCGGGCATGAGCCGCTCCCGGATTTCCTGGGTCGGGGCGTGCAGGGAGATGGCCGGCAGAGCGAGGCCTTCGATCCCGAAGACGTCCATCCTGCCCTTGATGGCGCAGGTCGAGAGCGTGATGCGCCGACGCGAAAATTCAAGGCCCTCGGCGTTGGAGAGAATTTCCAGGCTGCGCCGCACCTCGTCCCAGTTGGTGAGGGGCTCGCCCATGCCCATGTAAACAAGGTTTTTCACCTCATCGCCAAGGCCGTGGGTGCGCAGGTAGTCCCTGGCCACGAGCACCTGGGCCGCGATCTCCCCGCCCGTCATGTTGCGGGAAAAACCCATGAGCCCGGTGCTGCAGAAGGTGCAACCCATGGGACAGCCGATCTGGCACGACAGGCACTGGGTGTAGCGTTCCTTGTCCGGGATGAGCACGGTCTCGACCAATGCCCCGTCAGCCAGACGCAGCAGCAGTTTGACCGTCCCGTCGCTGCTGGTCTGCACCTCGTGCACTTCCGGCCAGACCAGCGCCCACTCGCGCACGAGCTGCTCCCTGAAATCCCTGGCCAGGTTGGTCATGGCCGAAAACTCGCGCACGCCCTTGCGCCACAGCCATTGCCACAGCTGACGCGCCCGAAAGCCCTGGTGGCCCATGGCTTTTACGGCTTCTTCGAGTTCGGGGCAGGTCAATTCAAGAATATTGCGCATGATGCTCCACTGTCTGGAATCGCAAAGGCACAAAGGGCGTTACAAAGCCGCCCCTCGTGCCTTCGGCAGGAAACTAACTCCGCGAACCGGGTCGCCTAGAGCTGCTCCTTGGCTTTGTAGGCGGCCACGAAACGCTCGGCCTCTTCGATCGTGTTCACGTCGCCGGAGATCTGGGCCTGGAGCAGGTTGTCGCGGATCAGACCAACGGCCGGGCCGGGCTTGATGCGTGCGATATCCATGATCTGCTTGCCGTTCAGCAGGGGTTCGAGCAGCTCCTCGCGGATGTCCGCCCGCTCCAGCATCTTCATGTTGTGATTGAATTCCGTGTAGTTGGCATTTCTGGCCTTGATGTCGGCCCGAGCCATCTCGATGAGGCGCGGATAGTCGTCCACGGCCTTGAAACGGCGGATGCCCTTGTCCGTGAGCATGAAGTGAAAACGCATGTGATTGCGGACCAGATTCACGATCATGTCCACTTCCTCGGTATTGAAGCGCAGGCGCTTCAGGATCTTCCGCGCGACCTTGGCGCCGATGCGGTGGTGCTGGTAGAAGGTGGTGCGATCCTCGTAGACTTCCCCTGCGTACAGCTTGCCGCAATTGAGGAAGAGGCAGCCCAGGGTGCCGTACCAGTCGTAGGGCAACTCCTCGGGATAACGATGCATGACCTTCAGGGTGTGCTCCCAGATGGACGACGGTCCGGTCTCCTCGTCGAAAACCTGAAAGATCCGGCTCAAGGCCGCAAGCTCGGGCACCAGGCCATGCAGGATCATGGAATCGAAAAGCAGTTCGGCGAAACGCCACATGTTCTCGGCCTCGACCTTGCGCCATTCGTCCATGATATCCGTGACCGAGACATAGTCGAGCACCCGGCGCGAAGCGCGGATGATGGACATCCAGGAGTTTTCCTCGATGGGCAGGTGGTAGTTGGCCGAGAAGCGCAGGGCGCGGATGGCCCGCAGGTAGTCGTGCTTGAGGGTCTCGTCGGGAATGCCCTGAAACTTGATCTGACCGCCGGAGATGTTTTCGAAGCCATCGTAAACGTCGCGGGAGCGGGGAATGAACGGACAGGCCAGGCTCACGGGAAAACCGTCGTCCTTGTCCAGCTTTTTGAGCATAGTGGACGTGATCTGGGCAACGCAGGCCTCGGGATGGGAGGCGTCGGCCATGTCGGCGGGATGAAAGAGGAAAGTCGCGCTGCCCTGGTTCATCCTGGCCACGATATCCCCGCTGCCTGCGGAAACTTCGGGAAAAAGATTTTTGAGGCCGGCAAGATCGATATCCGTGCAGATCTCCACCTCGGCATCCTTGGAGGTCCCAAGAATCTTGCGCTGCAGCGCGGCGTTGATGACGTAGGCGTCGTAACCGTTGCGCATGATGGTTTTACAGATGGAGGCGGCTTCTTTTATCGGCTGAGGCATCAAGGTCTCCTTGAATGGTCGTGTTCGTGAAAAGGTCTGCATCGGATAATCGGATGCAATCTAAATATCTTCATCTTTTTCCCCTGACTTGGTCAAGCGGTAGCGGAACTGCCGGAAGTTGAGTCCAACCATCTCAGCGGCCCGCCCCTTGTGTCCGCCGCAGCGCCGCAGCGCCTCGGAAATGACCTTGTGCTCATGCACGGCGAGATATTCGTCGAGGGTCATCTGCCCGGACAGGACCTTCTGGATTCCGCCATCCTGATCCGTGGAGGTGATTTTCTCGTAGATGACCAGGGACTCCGCCGTGACGGTGTCCCCGGGTTCAAGGGCCACGGCGCGCTCCACGATGTTTTCAAGCTCACGCACGTTGCCGGGATATCCGTAGGCCAGGAGTTTTTTGCGCGCTTCGGCCGTAAAGCCCCGCAACTGACGCTTCTGGGCGCGGCAGGCCTTCTCCAGAAAATGCTCGGCCAGGGCCAGGACGTCGTCCCCCCGCTCGCGCAGAGGCGGAAGATGCACCTTGACCCCGCTCAGCCGATAGTAAAGATCCTCGCGAAAATCGCCGTCGGCCACGCTCTGCTCGACGTTGCGGTTGGTCGCCGCGATGATGCGCACATCCGAGCGCATCTCTTCGGTCCCCCCAAGAGGAATGAAGCAGCGCTCCTGCACGTAGCGCAGCAGCTTGACCTGGGTGGAGTGGGCCAGTTCGCCCACCTCGTCCAGAAAAAGGGTGCCGCCCTCGGCCATTTCCAGGAGGCCCTTCTTGGCCCGGTCGGCGCTGGTGAAGGCGCCCTTGCGAAAGCCGAACAGCTCGCTCTCGACCAGATTCTCCGGCAATCCCCCGCAGTTGATGGCCAGAAACGGTTGCTTGGCGCGCTGGCTCTGACTGTGGATGCAGCGGGCGAAAAGCTCCTTGCCCGTGCCCGACTCGCCGGTCACGAGCACGCTGATGTTTGTCGGGGCGATGCGCCGCACCAGATCGAAGACGGCCTGCATCTGGCGACTCTGGCCGATGATCTCGCCGTACTGCTTGCTGATCTGCCCCTTGAGCCAGTCGTTTTCCTCCTTGAGGCGGGCCGTCTCAAGAGTGCGCTCCACCGTGTAGAGCAGGTCGTCGAGTTCAAAGGGTTTGGAGATGTAGTCCTTGGCGCCGTGCTTCATGGCCGTGATGGCGCTCTTGGCGTCGGCGTAGGCCGTGACCATGAGCACGGGCACATCGGCCCAGGTCTCGCGGATGCGGACCAGCAGATCGATCCCGCTTTCCCGGCCCAGACGCAGGTCCAGAAGGATGAGGCCGATGGAATGCTGCTGCAGCACAGCCAGGGCCGAGGCCGAATCGGGCGCGGTCCAGACCGAATGCCCCTTCTTGATCAGGGCGATTTCCAGAACTTCGCGCAGGCTCAGGTCGTCATCTACGATAAGTATGTTGGCCATTTTCTTCCCGTGCTCCCTGATTGCAAAATCGGTTCAGGCCCGGCCCCTCGTCACGGACGCTTCAGGGTGATCGTCTCCAGCCTGGAAAAAACGGCCCGGCCGCCCAGAAAATGAGCCATGACACGGCCCGGAATCTCCTTGTCGAGACAGGGCGTGTTCTTGCCCTTGGACAGGAGTGCCCCGGCCGTGGCCACCCAGGCCAGATCTGGATCAAAAAGCACAAAGTCCGCAGGATCGCCGGGGCGCATGCGATTGGCGGGCAGGCCGAAGATGGAGGCCGTGTTCCAGCACCACAGGCGGCTGATGTCGGCAAATTCGAGTTCTCCGCTGCGCACCAGTTCATAGGTCAGGGACAGGGCCGTATCGAGGCCGGAGATGCCGCTGGGCGCATCGGCGAAGGTCACTTCCTTTTCATGAGCCGCGTGGGGAGCGTGGTCCGTGACCAGTATGTCGATGACTCCCGTGCGCACGGCCTGGCGCAGGGCCAGCACATCGTCGCGGGTGCGCAAGGGCGGATTGACGCGCACGCTGGTGTCATATCCCTCGACCCGCGATTCGTCCCAGAGCAGATAGTGCGGACAGGTCTCGGCCGTGACCTCGACGCCGCGCTCCTTGGCAGCCGCGATGAGTTCCACGGACTGCCGGCAACTGATGTGGGCCAGATGGATGGGCAGGTCCAGATAGGAGGCCAGCAGGATGTCGCGGGCGACCTGCATGGCTTCGGACACGGTCGGGATGCCCTTCAGGCCGAGACGGCTCGACACCTCGCCCTCGTTCATGACTCCGCCCTTGCCCAGCCACGGATCCTCGCAGTGGTCGATGACCTTCAAGCCGAAATCCGCCGCGTATTCCATGGCCCGCCGGAAAAGCTCCGTGTTCTCGACGGGCAGGCCGTCGTTGGACAGAGCCACGCACCCGGCCCGGGCCAATTCCCCGGCAGCGGCCAGTTCCTTGCCCAGAAGTCCCACGGTCAGCGCGCCAACGGGGCGCACCCAAGGGCCGTGCGCAAAGCTCTCGGCGGCTTTCTGCAACATGAAGCGGGTCACGGAGGCGTTGTCGTTGACGGGGCTGGTATTGGCCATGGCCATGACCTGGCCAAAGCCTCCTCCGGCCGCAGCGGACAGGCCCGAGGCGATGTCTTCCTTGTATTCCTGACCGGGCTCGCGCAGATGCACGTGAGCGTCGATGAGACTCGGCAGGAGGGTCAGCCCGGCGGCATCGAAGATCTCGGTCCCGGACGTGCCTGCAGGCGTGGCAACGGTTCCGGCCTCGGCAAGTTCGAGAACGCGGCCCTCGCCGATGAGCAGGTCGCAGTTGCGATCTTCCCAGGAAACATTGCGAATAAGACAGTCTACATGTGCCATGGTACCACCATCCTGAAATTTATCATGCCGAAATCCGGGTCCTGGTCAGATAGAGATGCAAAAGGGTCATGCGCACGGCCACGCCTGCGGCGACCTGATCCAGGACCAGGCTCGACCCGCAATCGGCCAGCTCGGAAGCGATCTCAAGGCCCCGGTTCATGGGCCCGGGGTGCATGATCTTCACATCCGCATTGGCCTTTTCCAGATGCCTGGGGCTGAGTCCGTAGGTGCAGGCGTACTCGCGCAGATCCGGCAGCAGCCCCGCCTGCTGACGCTCCAGTTGCAGGCGCAGACAGATGACCGCGTCCACCCCCTCGCAGGCCTTGGCCACGTCGGAAAAGACCTCCACCGGCCAGGTCCGGACCATGGCTGGCAGCAGTGTGCGCGGAGCGCAGACGCGGACCCGGGCCCCGAGCATGGTCAGAAGTTCCACATCCGAACGGGCCACCCGGCTGTGGGCGATGTCGCCGAGGATGCACACGGTCTTGCCCGCAAAGGAGCCCCAGACCTGATGCAGGGTGAAGCCGTCCAGGAGGGCCTGCGTCGGGTGGGCATGCCAGCCGTCCCCGGCGTTGATGATGGAGCAGGACAGCCGCTCCGCCAGGAACCGTGCCGCCCCGCTGTCCCAGTGCCGGATGACGATGGCGTCGGGATTCATGGCCTGCAGGGTCAGCGCCGTGTCTTTCAGGCTCTCGCCCTTCTGCAGGGAGCTGCCCGACTTGGCCAGGCTGAAGGTGTCGGCGGACAGGCGCTTGCCGGCCATGTCGAACGAGGTCTTGGTGCGCGTGGAGGCCTCGGCAAAGAAGAGGACCACGCTCTTGCCCTTCAGAATGGGCACCTTCTTGATGGGCCGCTGATTCACTTCCGCGAACCGGGCCGCCGTCTCGAAAATATGGGCGATCTCATCGGGATCGAGCTGGGAAATCTCCAAAAGGTCCTTATGCCGCCAATTCATAGCTCCGCCTTGCCGCCCCTGCGGGGGTTGTGATTGCATCGCACACCAAAAAAAAGGGACCCGGCTTTTCGCCCGTCCCTGTTGCTTGCGTTACGCACGTTCTTTCGTACACGTTTCATGCCATGGGCCCTTACACGACCCGCCTCTTGACGTCCAGTGCGACGGCAAACACGGGCGCTCAAAAAAAGGCGCGCCCCCAGCGGAGCGCGCCCATATCTTCATTCAAAAACCAAGCGGTCTATTCCTGCAAGTCCTCGGATTCGTCCACGGCCTCGTCGTCATCGGGCAGATCCGTATCATCGTCCAGGACTTCGGGATCTTCCGGAGCCGCCTTTTCGGCAGGCACCGTGGCGCGAGGCAAGCCGCTCACTTCCGGGGCATCGGTCGGCACATGATCGAAGCAGACCACGGTCTGCTCGTCTTCAAGGCGCACCAGACGCACGCCCTGGGTGGCCCGGCCGACCAGACTGATGTCGGCGATGCCGATGCGGATGATCTTGCTGCCGGAGGTCAGGAGGATGAGCTCATCCGTGGGATAGACCATCATGGCACCGACGACCTTGCCGGTCTTGGGGGTGATGCGCATGTTGATGATGCCCTTGCCGCCGCGCGACTGGGCCCGGAAGTGCTCGACCTGCGTGCGTTTGCCGTAGCCGTTCTCCGCGATGGTCAAAAGCTCCTGCTGGGTGTCCTTGTTGACCACCACGCCGGCCACGACCTGATCGCCCTTGCGCAGGGCCAGACCCTTCACGCCCGTGGCGGTACGGCCCATGGCACGCACATCGGAGCAGGCGAAACGGATGGAATAGCCATCCATCGTGACCAGCACCATCTCGTCGTCGGTCTCCACCTCGCGCACGCCGATGAGCTCATCGTCGTCCCGCATGCCAAGGGCAATGAGGCCCACGGCGCGGATGTTGCGGTAGAGGTGAATGGAGCTGCGTTTGACCACGCCGAGCTTGGTGTAGAAGAAGTAGAATTTCTCCTGATCCAGATCACGACAGGTCATGGCCGCAGCGATGTATTCGTTGCTGTCCAGCGGGAGCAGATTGGCCACGTGCTTGCCCCGGGCCGTGCGGCCGCCCTCGGGAATCTGGTGCACCTTGACCTGGTACATCTTGCCCTTGTTGCTGAACAGATTCATGTACTGGTGGTTCGAGGTCGTGAGGATGAAGGTGATGAAATCCTCCTCCGCGACCTGCACCCCGGTGATGCCCGTTCCGCCTCGGCGCTGCTGGCGATAGTTGTCCAGGCTGGTGCGCTTCAGATACCCGTTGCGGGACAGGGTGATAACCACCGGCTCGTCGGGAATGATGTCCTCGATGTCGATGGAGTCGGGATCATGGGCCAAAAGCTCGGACTTGCGGGGCGTGACGAAGGTCTCGCGCAGGTCTTCGAGTTCCTGACGGATGACGGACTTCAGGACTTCGGGATTCTCGATGATGCTGGTCAGATACTCGATCTGCTTCAGGAGCTCGGCGTATTCCTCCAGGAGCTTTTCGCGCTCCAGGTTGGTCAGTCGCTGCAGGCGCATGTCGAGAATGGCCTGGGCCTGGATATCGGACAGGCCGAAACGCTCGCGCAGGCGCTCCTTGGCCTCCTGTGGGGTCTTGGAGGCGCGGATGAGCGCGACCACCTCATCGATGAAATCAAGGGCGATGCGCAGACCCTCAAGGATGTGCGCCCGATGCTGAGCCTTCCTGAGATCGAACCGGGAGCGGCGGATGACCACCTCGCGGCGATAGTCGAGAAAATACTCGAGCACCTGCTTCAGGTTCAAAAGCTGGGGACGATTATTGACCACGGCCATCATGTTGATGCCGAAGCTGGTCTCAAGGGATGTGAACTTGAAAAGCTGATTGATGATCACATCGGAGAAAACGCCCTTCTTCAAATCCATGACGATGCGAATGCCCTTCATGTCCGATTCATCGCGCAGGTCCGAGATGCCCTCGATCTTGCGCTCGTTGACCAGCATGGCGATCTTTTCCACCAGGGTGGATTTGTTCAGGGCGTAGGGAATCTCTTTTACGACGATGGATTCGAGGTCCCCTTTTCGCTTTTCGATCTCGATGCGCGAGCGGATGCGCACCGAGCCGCGACCCGTGCGGTAGGCCTCGCGGATGCCGGCCTTGCCGTAGATGAGCGCGCCCGTGGGAAAATCCGGGGCCTTGATGTACTGCATCAGCTCGTCGACGGACATCTTGGGATCGTCGAGCAGGCGCAGGGTTCCATCCACCACCTCGCCCAGATTGTGGGGTGGAATGTTAGTGGCCATGCCCACGGCGATGCCCGATGAGCCGTTGACCAGCAGGTTCGGGACCTTGGTCGGCAGCACCGAGGGCTCTTGCAAGGAGTTGTCGTAGTTGGGACGAAACTCCACCGTGTCCTTTTCGATGTCGGCCAGAAACGAACTGGCCAGACGGGACATGCGGACTTCCGTGTAACGCATGGCCGCTGCGGAGTCGCCGTCGATGGAACCGAAGTTGCCCTGGCCGTCGACCAGGGGGTCGCGCATGTTGAATTCCTGGGCCATGCGCACCAAGGCGTCGTACACGGCCGAGTCGCCATGGGGGTGAAACTTACCGATGACGTCACCGACCACGCGAGCGGACTTCTTGTAGGCCCGGTTGTACGTGTTGCCGAGCTCGTGCATGGCGAAAAGGATACGCCGGTGCACGGGTTTGAGGCCATCGCGCACGTCCGGGATGGCCCGGCCGATGATGACGCTCAGCGAATATTCCAGATATGATTTCTGAAGTTCTTTTTCGATACTGATGTTGGACACATCCACCTCAATTTCTTGTAAAAGCTGTTGAACCCGAGCTAAATGTCAAGGTCCGAAACCAGAAGGGCATTACGCTCGATGAATTCACGCCGGGGTTCGACCTTGTCGCCCATGAGCTTGGTGAACAGCTCGTCGGCTTCGACCGCATCGTCAATGGTCACCTGCAGGAAGGTGCGCGCCTCGGGATCCATGGTCGTGCTCCAGAGCTGCTCCGGATTCATTTCGCCCAGACCCTTGTAACGCTGCACGTTGATCCCCTTCTGGGCCAGATCCAGGACTTGGCGCAGCAGATCGAAGGGACCCGTCGCCTCCAGCTCCGTATCCTTGTGCCGGATGGTCCAGACCTGTCCGGAACCGACTTCCCTGATCCTGCCCAAAAGCTCCACGGCCCGACGATAGCGCTTGGAATAGAAGAATTCCACGCCAAGGCGGATGACATGGTTGTTGGCATCGATGAAGCGCAGGTAATGACGCGCCTCGCTGTCCAGAGCCTCGCCGTTCTGGGGCTCGTCCTGTTCGCTGATGAGCTCAAGGGAAAAGCCGCCCTCGGCCATGTGGGCCGTCAAGGCCTCGTCCGGCCCGTTTGCGCGCAGCTCATCGGGCTCGATCACACAGGGCGCATTGACCACCTGCATGAACAATCCGTCCGGGATGCCCATGTTGGCGACATCGACGGCCAGTTCGCGCAGGGCCAGAATGGTGTTCAGGAGGCCTTTGAGCTCCTCGCCCGTGACGGGTTCCCGGTCCGGGACAACCAGGGCGACCTCCTCGGTCACGCGCTGGATCAGGAACTGGCTCATCTCTTCCTCATCCTTGATATAGCGCTCGAAAGAACCCTTGTGCACCCGGTAGAGCGGCGGCTGGGCGATGTAGAGATAGCCCTGCTTGATGAGCTCCTCGTAGTGGCGGAAGAAGAAGGTCAGGATCAGGGTGCGGATATGCGCCCCGTCCACGTCGGCGTCGGTCATGATCACGATCTTGTGGTAGCGAAGCCGCGCAAGATCCACGTCGTCCTCGCCGATGCCGGCGCCCATGGCCGTGATGAGGGCTTTTATCTCCTTGTTCTGGAGCATCTTGTCGAAGCGGGTCTTCTCCACGTTCAGAATCTTGCCGCGCAGGGGCAGGATGGCCTGGAACTTGGGATTGCGGCCCTGCTTGGCGGAGCCGCCGGCCGAATCACCCTCGACAATGAAGACTTCGCACTCGGCGGGATCCTTGCTCTGGCAGTCGGCCAGTTTGCCGGGTAGGGCGTTGTCGGACAGGGCGCCCTTGCGTCGCACCAGATCCTTGGCCCGCCTTGCCGCGTCGCGGGCCCGCGCGGCGTCGATGACTTTCTCGATGATCAGCCGCACGTCCTTGGGATTTTCTCCGAAGAACTGATTCAGCGCCTCGTAGACCATGGTCGCCACATATCCGGCCACCTCGGAGTTGCCGAGCTTGGTCTTGGTCTGGCCCTCGAACTGCGGGTTGGGGATCTTGACGCTGATGATGGCGGTCAGGCCCTCGCGCACGTCATCGCCAGACACCTTCTGCTTGAGCTTCTTGGGCACATCGCTGTTCTGGATGTAGGTGTTGATGGCACGGGTCAGGGCCGTCTTGAAGCCCTGCAGGTGCGTGCCGCCTTCCTTGGTGCGGATGTTGTTGGCGAAGGTAAAAACGTTTTCCTTGTAACCGGCGGTGTATTGCAGGGCGAAATCGATGCTCACCCCTTCCATCTCGCCGGTCCCGCCGACGACCTTGTGAATCCCGTTGTCCTGGTTCTTGTTCTTGACGAAGGAGATGATGCCGCCTTCGTACTTGAACACGTCCCGGTTCTGGGTCTTCTCGTCGAAAAATTCGATCTTGATGCCGGGATTGAGATAGGCCAGTTCCTCGAAGCGCTTGGCCAGCACGTCGTACTGGAAGTCGAGTTCCTCGAAGATCTCCTCGTCGGGTCTGAAACGGACCAGGGTCCCGCTCTTGTCGGTCTCGCCGATCACCGCCAGCGGGGCCTGGGGCACGCCTCGGCAGTAACGCTGGTAGTGGCGAAAGCCGCCGCGACTGACCGTGACCTCAAGGTACTCGGACAGGGCGTTGACCACGGACACGCCCACGCCATGCAAGCCGCCCGAAACCTTGTAGGTGTCGTTGTCGAACTTGCCGCCGGCATGCAGGACGGTCATGACCACTTCGAGAGCGGGCTTTTTTTCCTTGGGATGCATGTCCACGGGAATGCCGCGGCCGTTGTCCACAATGCTGACCGAGTTGTCCATGTGCACGACGACCTTGATATGGTCGCAATAGCCGGCCATGGCCTCGTCGATGGAGTTGTCAATGACTTCGTAGACCAGGTGATGCAGGCCGTTGGTGTTGGTCGAGCCGATGTACATGGCCGGACGCATGCGCACAGCGGACAAACCTTCAAGTACGGTAATGTTGTCTGCGGTGTAGGTAGATGTTTTTGTCATATATTTACAATATCCCGTTTCTCTAAGCGCTTACAATTACTTGCGCTCTCTTCTGATTGATTTACATCCCATTTTTCAAATTCAATTCCGGCATCAAAGGGGAGACCAAAAGGGATGCCGCAAAAATTCAGTTTAAACTTAAAGCCTTTATTCCAGCCACCTTTCTTTTCACGCGCGGTGTTCATTTAAACTCTCCTTTAACGTCATCACCCAGTTCGAAAAGTACTGTGAATGCCATCAGGAAAGCCTAGATTTCTTCCTTGCTGTAATAGGTGTCTTCGGTGATCTCCACGGGCATGGTGATGATCATGTAGTTGGGGTCGTCCTTGCCGGTTATGCGGCAGGGTTCGGAGGGGCCCACGAAAGAAAAGGTCAGGGAGTCGGACACGAAGTGCCCCAGGATTTCAAGGATGACCTTGGTCGGCAGGGCGATCTTGGACAGTTCGCCCTGGTACTGGCAGCTGATCAGCTCCGTGCCCTCGCCGATGTCCTGACCCTGGCAGTAGAGGGACAGCTCTTCTGGGCCGAAATCGAAGAACGTGGCCTTGTTGGCTTCGGTGTTGAAGACGAAGATGCGATCCAGGGCGTCGGTCAGCTCGTGTCGGTCCACCACCAGGTTGGAGGCGAAGCGATCCTTGTATTGGTTGATGAAGTTGCGATAGTCGGCAAAAACGTAGGCCTTGAGCGGAAGGCTGAATGATTCCTTGCGGTTCTCGGTGCGCAGGAAGAGGCGCTTGTCCGAGAGGCTGATCTCGATCTCGTCGTTGGTCAGCCACTTGCGGATTTCGAGCAGGTACTTCTTGGAAACCAGAAACCCGTCCTGCCCGAGAACTGCGCGGATATCGGGGTTGGAGAAACGGAGCAGGCCGAACTGATGGCCGTTCAGGCCGCAGATCTCCACATCGTCGTTCTCAACGGGCGCGAACTTGATGCAGTTCATGCTGGTCAGGTCTTCGTCGTCGGCAATGCAGAAGGCAATGCGATCGATGATCTCCTTGAAGAGATCTCCGGACCAGAGCACGGCGTTCTCCGCCGGGAACGGATTGAAGTCCTGGAACCAGGAGGATTCGTTGGCGGGAAGCTTGTACTTGCGGCGGCCCTGTTCGATGTGCAGGTGCTTGGCGCTCGGGTCGAGCTTGAGGGTGATCTCGCCCGGGGGGAGGCGGCGCATCAGTTCGCAGAATTTCTTGCCCTGCACGCCGACCAGTCCGCCATCGCTGATCACGGCCGGATAGACGCCCACGAACTCGATGCTCGAATCCGTGGCCAGGATGGAAATGGTGTCGCCTTCGGCCTTGAGCCAGACCGTGCGCAGATAGGCCGCGCCGGTTTTTGACGGAATGATGTTCGCGGCCTTGAGCAGTCCGTCAATGACCTCTTCCTTACGCACTTTCAAAAACATCGCCGACTCCTTCTCCTGACTAGGCAAGGGTTGTTTCGTTCATGGCCAGGCATTTATCGCTCAACTCATGTAACATGTTTTTTATGCTTTTATCATCTCTTTGCAATTGTTCGACTTTTCGGCAGCTGTACAAAACCGTCGAGTGGTCCCTTCCGCCAAAGGCACGGCCAAGCTCCGGAAACGACAGCCCCAGATGCTTGCGGCACAGGTACATGGCCACCTGCCGGGCAAAAACGAGGTCGTGCCTGCGGCCGGAGGACAGGATGTCTTCGGGCTTCAGGTTGAGCCTGGCGCAAACCTCGTCCAGAATCTGTTCGACACTGAGGCCCGTTACCGCGCGATCGTCCAGATAATTGAGAATATTGTCAAACTCTTCATCGGAAATGTGGTCATGGACCAATTCCCGGTAGGCCCAAAGCTTCAGGAGACATCCTTCCAGATTGCGCAAATCGGAAAACCGCTGGGCGAGGAGCAGAATTCTGTCCCTCGAAAGATCCAGACGGCGCTCCCGGCAACGAGACTGGGCGTATTGGGTGCGAATGTCCAGATCCGGAGCCTTGAGCATGACGCTAAGGCCCCACTCAAGGCGCGACTTGAGCTTGGGCGCCAGAAACGCGAACCCGCCGACCTTGCCCGAACAGGCAAAAACCATCTGCTTGCGCTGCAGATGAAAGTGGTCGAAGAGCGCCAAAAGCTCGCCCTGCAGGTACCTGTAGCGGGCAATCTCCTGCAGGTCGTCCACCGCCAGAAGCTGCATGGACGTCAGAAATTTCCGCGCGTCGGACCGGGACGAGTACAGCTCGTGCAGATCCTCGATGCCACCCACATAGGTCCCGTCCCCGCCATGCTCGCTCCTGGCGTTGGCGATGGCCCGCAGCAGAAAGGATTTGCCCGACCCGCTTTCTCCGCAAAGCACGAACGGGTTGTACGGAGCTTCCCGGCTCTGAGCAACTTCCTGGGCCGAAGCCAACGGAAAGTAGTTCTTGTTGTTGACCAGGAAGTTGTCGAAAATGAACTCGGACCCAAAGGGCAAGGCCTGCCCCGCCGGCCGGGACTCGCGCACGATGCGGGAGCGGCTTCCGTCCCGGCATTCATAGGAGATGGTCAGATCGGAACCGGCCAGGGCCTGTTCGAAACGGGCCC
Organism: Desulfomicrobium apsheronum; assembly: GCF_900114115.1. Lineage (NCBI taxonomy): Bacteria > Pseudomonadati > Thermodesulfobacteriota > Desulfovibrionia > Desulfovibrionales > Desulfomicrobiaceae > Desulfomicrobium > Desulfomicrobium apsheronum. The sequence goes on from NZ_FORX01000001.1 coordinate 54,244, forward strand.
GCGTGTGATTTTCAAACCAGTCGGCAAAAAATCTGTGCGGAAAGCGCACCGTGAGCACCGAACCATCCACGCTCAACCCCAGGGATGAACGCCATTTGTCCAGCTCTTCCGGGGCAAAGGCCAGCTCCAGCGCCGCATCGACCCGCGCGCTGCTCACTTGCTCCCCGCATGGGCCACGGCCCTCGGCTGGTTTACTCCGGCGTACAAATCAGACATAGTCATCCCTTGCGGACCGCCTGCGGCCCGATAATATATTTTGGAGGACATGCATGAGCGCACCATTTGAAGTCCACAGAACCATCGCCGAAATCAATGAAAAAATCCGACAAGGCAAAGCGGTCGTCCTCAACGCAAGCGAAATGACCAGTTTAGTTCGCAAGGAAGGCAAGGTCAAGGCCGCCAGGCAAGTCGATGTCGTCACCACCGGCACTTTCTCGCCCATGTGCTCCTCCGGCCTGATCTTCAATATCGGCCAGCAGCCTCCGACCATCAAAACCTCCAAGGTCTGGCTCAACGGCGTGCCCTGCTACGCCGGTCTTGCAGCGGTGGACTCCTATCTTGGTGCCACCGAACCGACGGAAGAGGACCCCTTGAACAAGGTCTATCCCGGCCAGTTCAAATACGGCGGCGGCCATGTCATCGAGGATCTGGTCAAGGGCAAGCGCGTGCACCTGAAGGCCGAAGCCTACGGCACGGACTGCTACCCGCGCAAGGCCATCGAGAAGAACGTCTCCCTGGCAGAGCTGCGCAACGCCATCCTCTTCAATCCGCGCAACTGCTACCAGAATTACAACTGCGCCATAAACCGCACGGACAAGCTGAAATACACATACATGGGCCCGCTCAAATCAAGCATCGGCAACGCCAACTATGCCACGGCCGGCGAGCTGAGCCCATTACTGAACGATCCGTATTTTAGAACCATCGGCCTGGGTACCCGTATCTTCCTTGGCGGAGGCGTGGGCTACGTCATCGGCGAAGGCACCCAGCACGTTCCAGACCCGCAACGCAACGAGCGCGGCGTGCCCATGAGCGCCTCGGGGACCCTCATGGTCAAGGGCGACCTCAAAGGCATGAACGCCCGCTATCTGCGCGGGGTGAGCATCGTCGGCTACGGCAGCTCCCTGGCTGTGGGCCTGGGCATCCCCATTCCCATCCTGAACGAAGAGATGGCCTGGTTCACCGGCGTGGCCGACGAGGACATCCTCGTGCCCATCGTCGATTACGGAGAGGACTATCCAAACGGATATCCGTCCAAGTACGGACACGCCAGCTTTGCCGACCTGAAGAAGGGAGTCATCCGCGTGGAAGGCAAGGATGTGCCCACCACGCCCCTGACCAGCCACACTCTCTCCCTGGAAGTCGCCGAGGAGCTCAAGCGCTGGATCCAGGAAGGTCGATTCCTCTTGACTGAAGCCCAGGAACCCATTCCCGCAAGGTGAGTCATGGCCGAACCCGTTTATTTCTGGAACCTGCGCGCCTCGCGCAAGGCTCCGTATGAAGCAAAGGTCAAGCGCCTGCTGAAGCTGGCCGGCCTGGGTGCGGAACTTCGCTCCGGCGATCTGGCCGCGATCAAGCTTCATTTCGGGGAGGGCGGAGGCACTGGCCATGTGCGCCCCTTGCAACTCGCGCCCATTCTGGCCTTTGTCCGCAAATGCGGGGCCAGGCCGTTTCTGACCGACACCAACACGCTCTACGTGGGCCAGCGCGGCGAATCCGTTTCCCACGGGCTGCAGGCCGCCGCCCACGGTTACGACCCCAATGTTCTGGGTGCGCCGGTCATCATCGCCGACGGACTCAAAAGCGGCAATGAACGGGCCGTTCCCTGTCCCGGCAGGCATTTCGAGTTTGCCTATCTGGGCGGGGACATAGTCGACGCGGACATGATGGTCACGATCAGTCACTTCAAGGGCCACGATCTGGCCGGATTCGGCGGCGCCATCAAGAACGTGGGCATGGGCTGCGCCACGCGCAAGGGCAAGATGCAGCAGCACTGCGGCCTTGGCCCGACCATCCATCCCGAGCATTGCACCGGCTGCGGAAACTGCGTGGAGGTGTGCAGCCACGGCGCCCTGACCCTTGACCCAAGCGGCAAGGTCACCATCGACCGCGACAAGTGCGCGGGCTGCGCGGCCTGCTTCCTGGTCTGCCGCGCCGGAGGCCTGGAAGTGGACTGGCGGGTGGATGTGAACACATTTCTTGAGCGCATGGCCGAGTATGCGGCGGCCGCGCTTTTGACCAGGCCAAGGCGGACCTTCCACATGAGCTTCATCCAGCAGGTCAGCCCCGGATGCGATTGCACGGGCTTCTCCGATGCGCCCATCTGTCCCGATCTGGGACTGCTGGCCTCCTGGGATCCGGTGGCCCTCGACCAGGCCTGCCTGGACCTGGTCAACCAGGCCCAGCCCTTGTTTCCGAGCGCCCTTCCGGAAGGCATCGTACCCGGACAGGACAAATTCGAGGCCATCCACGGACACGTGCGGGGCGTCCATCTTCTGGAGTACGCGGCAAGCCTCGGGATCGGCTCCCGGGAATATGCGCTTCAGCCCGTATGAGACAGACTTTTTGACACACATTGAGACTGGACAAAGGGCGTAACGCTATTATATGTGCCCTTTCTTTGAATCAGCTTAAAATTTTATCCCATTGGAGGAATACATAATGGCTCAGAAGAAAATCGAACGCAAAAAAGAGATTGATCGTCGTCGCAAACGTCGTGCCGAGCGCATCAAGGAACGCATCAAGGAAGCCAAGGCCGCTGCCAAGAAATAGGCCCTATTTTTAGGGAGGTAACCATGCCCATTTACGAATACTGCTGTGAAGACTGTCGTCAGATCTTCGAAGAGTGGCAGAAGGATTTCAAGGACAGGGAAAAAGTCTGTCCGGTCTGCGGGGGCACGTCCCAGAGGCTTATCTCCAACACCTCCTTCGTGTTGAAAGGAGGCGGCTGGTACGCTTCCGGCTACAGCAAGGAATCCGGCGGCAACGGTAAGAAAAAGGACACCTCGTCCACTCCGGCCCCGGACACAACCTCTTCGGCGTCCTGACCAAGGCAGCTCCGGCTGCCTTTTTCATTTTCAGTCGCGGATGATCTCCAAGCGACTCCAAACATCAACCCACCCCCACCACCATGATTGATCGTTATACCCGCAAGGAAATGGGCGACATTTGGACCCTTGAACAAAAGTTCCGGGTCTGGCTCGAAGTGGAACTGGCCATCTGCGAAGGCTGGCACGCCATGAATGTCATTCCGGCCACGGACATGGCCACCATCAGGGAAAAGGCCGATTTCGAATTGGACCGGATCCTCGAACTCGAAGAGACCACCAAGCACGACGTCATCGCCTTCCTGACCGCCGTGGAAGAAAAGGTCGGCCCTTCCGCCAGATACATTCACCTCGGCTGCACGTCCTCGGATATCGTGGACACGGCCAACGCCGTGCTTCTGACCAGGGCAGGCCGGATCATCCTGGCCGATCTGGACAGGCTGCTCGGCACCCTTGAGACGATGGCAAGGACCCACCAGGGCAGGCTTTGCATGGGCCGCACCCACGGCATCCATGCCGAGCCGACCAGCTTCGGCCTCAAGATGGCTGTCTTTCATGCGGAATTCCAGCGCCACAGACAGCGCTGGGTGGACGCCCTGGAGAACATCCGCTTCGGCAAGATCTCCGGCGCCGTGGGCACCTACGCCCAGCTCGAACCCGAGCTTGAGGAGCGCGCCCTGACCATCCTCGGTCTTGAGGTCGATCCCATCTCCACCCAGGTCATCCAGCGCGACCGCTACGCCCAGTATTTCACCACCCTGGCACTCATCGCCGGCGGCATCGAACGCATCTGTGTGGAGCTTCGGCACCTGCAGCGCACCGAGGTGCTGGAGGTCGAAGAAGGCTTCGGCAAGGGACAGAAGGGCTCGTCGGCCATGCCGCACAAAAAGAATCCCATCTCCGCCGAGAACCTGACCGGCCTTTCCCGCCTGGTGCGCACCAACGCCGTGGCCGCCTTGGAGAACATGGCCCTGTGGCACGAACGCGATATCAGCCATTCATCGGTGGAGCGCGTCATCATGCCCGACTCGACCATCATGGTGAACTACATGCTGAACCGTTTGAACGGGCTGCTCGCGAACCTGCGCATCATCCCCGAAAACATGGAGCGCAACCTGATGGGTTCCTACGGGCTCTTCTTCTCCCAGCGCGTGCTCATCGCCCTGGTGGAAGCGGGTCTCCCGCGTCAGGAGGCGTATGTCATGGTCCAGGCCGTGGCCATGGACTGCTGGCGGGATCGGACCTCGTTCGAGGCTGCCGTGCGTGACAACGCCAACATCACCGCCCATCTCGACGCCGCCCGGCTGGACCAGGCCTTTGATCTGAACTACTATCTGCGGCACGAACAGACCGTGTTCAACCGCGTTTTCTCCCGGGAGAAGAAAAATGATTGATCTGAAGAGACGCCTGGCCAGGCTGCTCATCGAGAAGTCCTATCTCGAGGGCGACTTCACCCTGACCTCGGGCAAGAAGAGCGACTATTATTTCGACTGCAAGCACACGGCCCTGCATCCCGAAGGGGCATGGCTCATCGGCAAGCTCTTTTTGGACATGATCCGCGCCAAGGGCGGGGTCAAGGGCGTGGGCGGAATGACCCTGGGCGCCGACCCGCTGGTGTCGAGCGTGACCGTGGTCTCCCATCTGGAGGGTTACCCCCTGCCCGGATTCATCATCCGCAAGCAGTCCAAGGGTCACGGCACCAACCAGTACCTCGAAGGCCTCAAGAACTTCGAGCCGGGCCACAACGTGTGCCTGCTCGAAGACGTCATCACCACCGGCGGCACGCTGCTCACGGCGGTGGAACGGGTGCGCGACCAGGGCCTCAACATCGTCGGCATCATGGGCGTGCTCGACCGCGAACAGGGTGGCCGGGAGAATCTGGAAAAAGCCGGATTCGACCTGCAGACCATCTTCACCCGCAAAGAACTGCTCGAAACCGCGAAAAGCTAGGGAGGCTTCGGCCTCCCCTCCCCAAAAAATGGGTTCCCGCACCTTCATCCTGCTCGCGGCGTTCCTGTCCGTCCTCTTCGCCGCTCCGTCCAGCTCCCAGAGCTGGACTTCATCCTTTTCCGCACATCCAAGCACCCCTGCGGCATTCATGGCCGTGGACATGGGTCGGCAACGCGCCTTTCTGGTCGGCAACAAAAACGGCGAACTCAAAAAAATGAGGGATATGCCCTGCACGACAGGTATGCGCGGCGGCGGCAAGCTCCTGGAGGGCGACCGCAAAACCCCTGAAGGCGTCTATTTTCTGGAGGGCAAGGCCACAGGGGGCCTTGATTTCGACAGCTTCGGCAACACGGCCTTTCCTCTGAATTATCCAAACCCCGTGGACCGCATCCACGGCAAGACCGGGAACGGGATCATGATCCACGGCCGGGGCCGCAGCTTCGGGCCGCGCCAGACTCTTGGGTGCGTGGTTCTTGAAAACGACGACGTGGACACCCTGGACCGGCATGTGCGCATCCACGCCACGCCTGTCGTCATCGCGGAGTCGGTGAGCCTGACGGGCAAGGCTGGTCCGCCCCCGGAGATTGTCCTTGGCACCTGGGGCTGGATCAAAGCCCGTGAGCGACGCGAGAATGCTTTTTTCGAGATCTACGATCCCGTGCGTTTTGAAAAATCATCAAACATGAGCTTTGCCCGTTTTCGGCAGAAAACCCTGCAGGAATTCGCCGGCGCGAAGTGGGTCGACATCCGAATGGAAAATCTACAGGTCCTGCAGGGACCGGACTACATGGTCTCGGTCTTTGCCCAGCGCACCTTTCCTCAGGGGGAACAGGGCTGGCGCAGGTTGTACTGGATGCGTCAGGTGGAGCTCTGGAAGATCGTTGGCGAGGAGTGGATACCGCGGAACATGGGCGGAAGCGAGGACTACGCCGGGCTGGTCGGCAAGGAGATTCGCGAACGGCTGCGCGAATGCGCAGAGGCCTGGGACAAGGGCGATCTCAAAACCCTGGTGAGGACCTACGACCGGACCGGCAGTCGAAACGGCACCCAGGGCCGCAAAGCCATCGCCGCATCGCTTGAGCGCGACATGGCGGCCAAAAAGAAAAATCCCTACAGCGCCGAACCCGTGGTGCGCGTCACCAAAAACGGCATCGAGGCCAAACTCATGACGGATGGGCATTCCCGGAACATCCTCTTTCTGCCCGGGGCTTTTGACTCCTGGCTCATTGCAAGCGACGGGACGGCGAGGCAGCCATGACCTTCACCAACCTGCCCCTGCGCTACATTGAAGAGCACCCGCGATATCTGGACCTCTTTTTGACCCATGGGCTAAGCCCCGAACTTGGCCTCGACGCCCTGGCCCTCGATACGTTTTCGCCCGATTGGCACAAAAAGACCGCCCGCATTTTTCATGATGCCGGACTGACCTGCGCCGTGCACCTGCCCTTTTTCGATCTGCGTCCGGGAAGCCTCGACCATATGATCCGCAGGGCGAGCAGGGAGCGCCTGCTGCAAGCCGTTGACACCGCCCGGATCTACGACCCGGTCCATTTCATCGCCCATCTGGACTACAACAGCGTCATCTATTCCCATTTCGAGGAAGCGTGGCTTGAAAACTCCCTGCGCACCTGGGAGATGGTGCTGGACCAGACAGCAGATACGCCGCTCTATCTTGAAAACGTTTTCGAACTGAGCCCGGATCAACATGTGCGCGTGCTGCGGGGACTTTCCGGCAAGGCCGGAGCCTGCCTGGACGTGGGGCACTGGCACTGTTTCGCTAAAGGACGCAAACGCCAAAATCTTGCGGAATGGCTTGCGGCCCTGGCTCCCTTTCGCCTGCACCTGCACCTGCACGATAATGATGGCGAGTCCGACGCCCACCTTGGCCTGGGCCAGGGGACGATACCCTGGGACAAGCTCTGGTGTGGCCTGGCCGGACGGAAGGCCTCGGCCACCTTCGAACCGCACACCGAGGCCGCTTTCCTGGCCACCCAGGACTACCTGCGCGCCCACGCCCCGATGCTCTGAGCCGCAAAATTCGCGACACGAATCACGACACGCGCCTTGTAAATCGCGACATATCATGACATATCCATGTCGTGATTCGTCATCATTTGTCACGTCAAGGTTCACGCATGCATATTTCCACCCACAGACATGAAGAGATCCGGCAGCTTTTGCTCCAATATCCTGACGGGCTGACCAGCACCGCCATCTGCGCGTTTTTGCGAAATCCGCCCCATCCACGCACGGTGCAGCGCTGGCTGGCCGAACTCGCTGCGACCGGAATCGTGGCCGTTTCCGGTCGCGCAAGAGCCACCGTCTATCAGTTGACCACCCCGATCACGTCGCCTCCTGCGCTGCTGGCGGAGCCATCGGCGCCGTTTGACGCCACGGACGGCATTCCCCTGTCGGAGCAGGGCAGAGAGATTTGTGCCTACGTCAGGCGGCCACGCACAGGCCGGACCCCGATTGGTTATGATCGAAACTTTCTTGACGATTACGTTCCAAACCAGACCTGGTATCTGAGCGAGACAACCAGGAGGCATTTGCGGAACATTGGCGAGACGGACGCGTTCGGCCGCCCGGCAGGCACCCATGGCCGGGCCATTTTGAACCGGCTTCTGATTGACTTGTCCTGGTCTTCGAGCCGCCTGGAAGGCAACACCTATTCCCGGCTCGATACGCAGAAACTGATCGAGTTCGGTCGGCATGCGCAAGGCAAGGGCGCCCAGGACGCCCAGATGATCCTCAACCACAAGGCGGCCATCGAACTGCTGCTCGATGACGCCGAATCCGTGGGTTTTGACGCACATACCCTGCTCAGCCTGCATGGCCTGCTTTCGGAGAACCTGATGCCTGATCCGGATGCATCCGGACGCCTGCGGTTCCGGCCGGTGCAGATCAGCGGATCAGTCTTCATTCCCCTGGCCATGCCACAGATCATCGAAGAATGTTTTCATGGCATTCTTGATAAGGCAGCGGCCATTGCGGACCCTTTCGAGCAAGCATTTTTCGTGCTGGTCCAGCTTCCGTATCTGCAGCCGTTCGAGGATGTGAACAAGCGCGTCTCACGCCTTGCGGCCAATATTCCGCTTATCAAGAACAACCTTTCGCCGCTGACATTCATCGACGTTCCGGATCGGACATATGTCGATGCGATCCTCGGGGTATATGAAATGAACCGCATCGAATTGCTGCGGGATCTTTTTGTCTGGGCATACGAACGCTCGGCGAAGGAGTACGTGGCGGTGCGCAAGAGTCTGGCCGACCCGGATCCGCTGCGCCTGCGCTACAGGCAGCAGTTGCGGGAGATCGTCGTCGATATCGTGCGCAGCAGACGAGAGGATGTGCTGGAGACCATGGAGCGATTCGCGGATGAACATATCGAGGCCCAGGACCGCGATGCCTTTGTCGAGATGGTTCAGGACGAATTAAAGCGCCTGCACCAGGGAACGCTGGCCAGGTATCGGCTCCGGCTTTCCGAGTTCGAAGCGTGGCGGGAAGCGAGAAAGCTCTTGTGATCCAAGAAATGTCCCGCGCCTGGAGTACGGACCTTCGATGTGCCGCCCCGGTCGTTCTGCATCCGGGGCGGCTTTAGACTCGCAAAGGAAAAAAAACGGCGGGGAGAGGGTCCCCGCTACGTCAAAAAGAACGGCCCTCCTGCTCCGGCCACACGCCCTTGTAGCCCCGGCAAAGGAAGATGGTGAACGTCTGCCCGGTGCGTTTTCCGTGAGAGCTGACCACCACTCTCGGTTCATCCACGCTCTCGAACAGAGGGAGCACCCTGTCTGAAACCTTGTCCTTTTCGCCCTTGTAGACAAAAACCGCGTTTTGCATCCCGCTGTCCGGACCGGGCCACAGGTCGTACTGGTTCATCTTGCGCCCTCCGGCCAGGCAGAATGCCCGCTTCTGGCCCGGGACGTAAAAGGCCAGTTCCGCCGTGACACCGTATTCGCTCCCGAAGAGAAAGACGGTTTCCTCCCCGCCAAGCTCATCTCTGGCCTGCGCCACCTGCGCGCCCAGATCCTGCCAGCCCATGAGCCGGTGCACCGGATTCTTTGGACTATCGAAGGGAATGAATCCCTGCAAATGCAAGAGGATGAAAACGACCGCGCCCAAGGCAGGCCAGGCGAAGCGCCATTTGGGACGCGGATCGCGGTGCACGAACCGCTCCACGGCCAGGGCCGCGAGCATGATGCCCGCCGGGTAAGCCGTGGCCGACCAGTTGGCTTCGACTTTGGTGTGCAGACTCCAGAACAGGAAAAAGAGCCACACGGGCCAGAAAAAAACGGTCAGAATGATGCCCATGGACCGGGAAAGCCAGGGGAACACGGGCTCCTGATCGCTCTTTAAGAGCTGGCGACCGACCAACCAGGCTCCGATGAACAGAAAAACGAACCACCACGGGGTGACCACGCCCAGCTGACTGCCCAGATATTCGGGAAAGTTTTTCAGCTCAAAAAAGATCTTGGCCTTGTCCCCGGCCATGGCCCCACGATAGAGGACGTGCTTGATCCCGACCCAATCGTTGGTGGCGTTCCAGATCAGGATGGGCAGCAAACCGGCCACTCCCCCGATCCCCAGCGTCTTTAAAAGCCGTGGCCAAAAAAGGGCGGGCATGTCCTGTTTGCGACCGATCCAGAACGCGGCCGCAAGAGCCAGGGGCATGAAGAGCACCATGGTGTATTTTGCCGTGATCCCAAGCGTGAGGCACAGCCCGAGCATGATGAAGGCCGCGAGATGTCCCTTGTCCACGGCCACGCCAAGGCAGATCATGCCCAGAAGCCAGAAGACCAGGAGCGGATTGTCCGTGGTCATGAGCAGGCCCCCGGCCATGAAAAGCATGGTCGTGTTCAGCACCAAAAGCGTCCAGAAGGCGGTCCGGATGCGTTTCATATAGATGCCGATCCAACCCAGCACGGCCAGCTGCATGATCAGCGCCCCGATCATGGCGCCGGAGCGCACGCCAAGTTCCGTCGCGCCCAGAAAGGCCGTGCCCACGTAGTTGATGAACGCTATAAGCGGTCCCTTGGAATAATAGGACCACTGCAGACTCCGGCTCCAGTCCCAATACTGGGCTTCATCGGGCGCGAGATTGAGCTGTCCCGAGGCCACGAACCAGTATCTGGCCAGAGTTGCCGCCGTTATCAGAAGAAGACTCAAAGCCCAATACAATGCGGATTCTTGACGGTTGGTCATATGGCCCCCTCCTTGGCGGGAGCGGTTGCGAGAATATCCTTCATGTCCTGCGCGCAAATGCGCTCTATCCGAAACTCTCCCTGCCAGGACGGCAGAACAAAAAATTCGTGTCCGGGCCAGGAAAGGGCGGCTGCATGCAGCAAAAGCCCTCCGCCCCGACCATACCGGGGATCGCCGACAATGGCATGTCCGAGATCGGCCAGATGGACCCTGATCTGATGGGTGCGCCCGGTGCCGAGAACGACCAGCAGCAAACTTTTCTGCCCGTCCCCAAGCAATGGATGCACGTGGGAGACGGCCCGCTTGCCCTGTCCGGAGACCACCTGCTCGCCGCGACCCGTTTCGGCCTTGGCCAGCTTCGAGACGATGGTCCGCCAGCCGGTCGATTCCCAGACCCCTTCCACCCAGCACAGATAGGCCTTGGTCAGCGTGGGCCATGCCGCGTGCATCGAGCGCAGAAAATCATGGGTCTTGGCGCAGAGCAGAAGCCCGGATGTGTCACGGTCCAGGCGATGCACCGGGACGGGCACAAAGGCCTGTCCTTCGAAACAGCCCTTGAGACGGTCGTGCACGGAATCGGTCCAGCCCGTGCCGCCGTGAACGGGCAACCCTGCGGGCTTGTCGATCACGATCATCTCGTCGTTCTCGAACACGACTTGGAGCCCCGGCAGATCGCGCACCAGCTTATCCACGCGCTCCACGTTCACGGGCGGAACGCGCACCATCTGGCCCGCAAGGACGCGATCGAAAGGCTTGCAGCGGCGACCGTCGATGCGAACCTGGCCAGTGCGCACCAGACGCATGAGCAGACCCGTCGGAAGGCTGCCCAGCCGTGCCTCCAGAAAGGAAATGAGCTTGCGGCCGTTTTCCTCGCGCCCGACCTCCACCACCTGAACCGACGTCCTTTCCGACTGCATGGACCCTCCACTTTGACAGGCCCTTTCTTGATGGCTACAGGGGCTCTTGTCAAATAAGCCCTTAACCACCCCCCTATGAAAAATACCACTCGCTCTTTCAGGCTGGTGTGCGCACAGGATCAGATCAACGATGTGGAAGCCCTGCTTCATGCCGAAGGCTTCCGCTTCGAGCCGCAGCCCTGCTTCGCCCTGGCGCGGACCCTCACCGCCGAACCCATGCCGCTTGGCCGAAGCATCGCGGCCAAATTCGGCTACATCTACATTCAGGACAAGTCCTCCATGCTTCCGCCCCTGGCCCTGGCCCCCGAATCCGGGGAGCGCGTGCTAGACTTCTGCGCCAGTCCCGGCAGCAAGACCGGCATCCTCTCAAGCTTGGTTGGGCCCGAAGGGCTGGTGCTGGCCAACGAGCCAAGTCCGGACCGCCTGGCCACCCTGCGCGTGAACATGCGCCATCTTGGCTGCTATAACGTGGCTACCTGCAAATATGAAGGTCAGGCATTGCCCCTTCAGGATGACTCATGGCCGCGCATTCTGCTCGACGCGCCCTGCAGCGGCTGGGGCACTGTGGACAAGAACCCCAAGGCCGCCCAGATGTGGGCTGGGGAGAAAACAGCGCCGCTGGAAGCCCTGCAACGGGAACTTTTGACCAAGGCCGCCGGGCTTCTTGCTCCGGGAGGGCGACTCCTTTATTCGACCTGCACCACAAATGAGCGTGAAAATGAAGATCAGGTCCGTTTCGCCACGCAACACCTGGATCTTGTGTCCGAGCCCCTGACGGAATTCCCCGGATTCAGGTTCGCACCTTCCCTGCCGGGATGCCTGCTCGTGGACGGAGAGGGCAGCCTCGCACAGGGATTTTTCCTGGCCGCCCTGAAGAAGCCGGGCCAAAAAGAAAGGAACGTTCGCGCGCCCAAGGCGGAACTTCCCGGCGAACTTGTCTCAAGGCAGGAATTTTCGGCCCGCACCGGACTGGACACGGACTGGCTCCCGGAGCACTGTTTCCTGCGCGTGGGAGGCCGCATCTACCTTCTCATGAAGCAGGCGGCGGAACTTCCGGCGGAACTCCGCTGGCAGGGTTTCGCCGTGGGCAAGAGCGCCGGGGATGCCATCCTGGCCGACGCCACGCTGCGCATGTTCGTTCCGCCGAGGCCGGACGAAAAAAGCATGGTCCTCGAACAGGTGTCCACCATTCGGGAACTCCTGTCCGGACAAAGTTTGCCATGGTCCGGACCGGGAAAACGCCTCGCGTTCTATTTCAAGGGACTTCCCTTGGGTTTTTTGACGATCAAGGGCAATCGCTGCCTGTGGTCGGATCGATAACAAAAACAGGAGAGCATCATGATCGGATACCTGCGCAAGGCGGCCCGCCTCTTTCATCCGGGATCCAAACGAACCATCATCCTGCCTCTGGATCATGGAATTTCCGAAGGGAACATCCCCGGTCTGGAAGATCTGGGCAGTCTGCTTCGCGAAGTGCGGCATCTGCCCACCCAGGGCGTGATCCTGCACAAGGGCATGGTCATGGCCCACGCCGGGGAGATCCGCCTGGACCAGTCCCTGATCGTGCATCTCTCCGCCGGAACCCGGCACGGCCTGCCCTCGTACAACAAGGCCCTGGTCTGCTCCGTTCAGGAAGCGCTTCGACTCGGCGCGGACATGGTCTCCATGCACATAAACATCGGCAACGACCTCGAAGACCGCATGCTCTCGGATCTTGGCGCCTGCGTGGAAGAGGCGCACCAGCTCGGCCTGCCGCTGCTGGCCATGATCTACGCCCGAGGCGGACAGATCGTGAACGAGAACGATCCTTCCCTGGTCGCGCACAGCATCCGCATCGGCGCAGAGCTTGGTGCGGACGTGGTCAAGGTGCCCTATTGCGGAAACAATCAGAGCTTCGCCCGGGCCATCGCGGCCTGTCCCGTGCCCGTGGTCATGGGCGGGGGACCGCGTAATGGCGAGTTCAAATCCTTCCTGCGCTCGGTGCGCGAAAGCCTGGATGCCGGAGTGGCCGGGATGTGCATTGGACGCAACGTCTTCCAGCAGGAAAACCCTGCCAAGGCCCTGGAAGACATTTGCAACCTCGTGCACGGAAAAGGATAGAGAGCTAGGTGGTGGGTTCGGTATTCCAGGCCATGAGGGGAGTCTGGGCGCGGGGGGCGGTCAGATCGACGCGCACCGCCGTGAAGGCTCCCATCCATGGAAAGGCGGGCGTGCTGTTCAGATAGCGGATGACCGGAGCGGAATTCCAGGTGCAGGGCGGACCCAGAAGAATGGACCTGGCTTCGATGCCGCCCGGGGATAGATTCTTCTGGATCAGCGCGCGCATTTCGGGCCAGGTGAACCAGCGCGCCTCGCCGAGCGAGGATTTTCTTTTTTCAAGCCTAACGGACAGCCCGTACAGGGACATCCGGTTCAAAAAACAGATCAAGAGCCCCTTGCGCGCCACGCGCGCCGCTTCACGCAGGGCCAGGGCCGGATCTTCCACAAATTCGAACACGGTCATGAGCGAGGCGTAATCAAACTCGCGGTCTTCGAAGGGCAGATGCTCCGCGCTCCCAAGATGCAGATCTGCGCGATGACCTATCTTCTCCCGGGCCCGGGCCAGCATGTCCGGACTTTTGTCCATGCCCGTCAGATCAAACCCGCAGGACCAGAAAAACTCCAGAAACATTCCCGTTCCGCAGCCGATGTCCAGGAGCTTCTGCTTGCGCCTGGGCCAGGGCGCGATAACACCCTGCAGCAGTTTTTTTTCCTGCTGCAGGGCGAAACTTCCCCGCACGGTTCCGGCCCATTTGTCGTAGCGGACCGCGCTTTCCCGGTTCCAACGCATCAGATTTTGGTCACCGCTCCCTTGGCCGCGGACGAAGCCATGCGGCTGTAACGGCGCAGGATGGAGGAACGGATTTCCTTGGCAAAGGGTTTGAAATTCTGGCGACGCTTTTCAAGTTCCGCCTCATCGACCAGAAGCTCCAGGCTGCGGGCAGGGATGTCGATCCTGATACGGTCCCCTTCCTGCACCAGCCCTATGATCCCGCCTTCGGCCGCTTCGGGGCTGATGTGACCGATGGCCGCACCACGCGTTCCGCCGCTGAAACGGCCATCCGTCAAGAGCGCCACTTCACCGCCAAGGCCAAGGCCGGAGATGGCCGAGGTCGGGGTCAGCATCTCGCGCATGCCGGGACCGCCCACCGGGCCTTCGTTGCGGATGACGACCACGTCGCCGGCCTTTATCCTGTTGCCCATGATCGCGCTCACGGCGTCTTCCTCGCTTTCAAAAACCCGGGCGACGCCCGTGCGCTGCATCATTTCAGGCGCCACGGCGGACTGCTTCACTACCGCGCCGTCCAGGGCCAGATTGCCCTTCAGGATGGCGATACCGCCTTCATGAGAATACGGATCGGCCACGGTGCGGATGACCTCCGGCCGCAGAATGGCAGGCTTCAGGGCTTCCAGGTTATCCCCAAGGGTCCGGCCGGTCACGGTCATGACATCAAGGTCGATGCGCCCGCTCTGAGCCAATTCGTTCATGACGGCCGGGATACCTCCCGCCTCGTGGAGGTCGGCGATATGGTGCGGTCCGGCAGGAGACAGCCTGCAAAGATTGGGAGTCTTGCGGCTGATGTTGTCGAAAATGTCCAGGGTCAGATCAAGCTCGGCCTCGCGGAAAATCGCGGGCAGGTGCAGGACCGTGTTGGTGGAACAGCCAAGGGCCATGTCCACGGTCACGCCGTTGGCCACACTCTTTTCCGTGACGATGTCGCGCGGGCGGATGTTTTTTTCGACCAGGCTCATGACCTGCATGCCCGCATCCTTGGCCAGACGGATGCGCGCGCTGGTCGGGGCGGGGATGGTTCCGTTGCCGGGCAGGGACAGCCCAAGGGCCTCGGACAGGCAGTTCATGGAATTGGCCGTGAACATGCCCGCGCAGGAGCCGCAGCCGGGACAGGCGCATTCTTCCATGCGCTCAAGCTCCGCTTCGGTCATGCTGCCGCTCTTGACCTTGCCCACGCCCTCGAAGACCGTGATCAGATCGATGGTTTTGCCCTCGAACTTGCCCGGAAGCATGGGACCGCCGCTGATCATGATAGAGGGAATGTTGAGGCGCAGCATGGCCATGAGCATGCCAGGCACGATCTTGTCGCAGTTTGGAATGAAAACCAGCCCGTCGAAAGGCACGGCCGTGGCTGAAATTTCGATGGAGTCGGCGATAAGCTCGCGGCTAGGCAGGCTCATCTTCATGCCTTCATGATTCATGGCCAGTCCGTCGCACACACCGATGGTCGGAAATTCCATGGGCGTGCCCCCGGCCATCCGCACTCCGTCCTTGACGGCCTGGGCGATGATATCAAGATGCATGTGTCCGGGCACAATCTCATTGGCCGAATTGACCACTCCGATCAGTGGCCGCCTCATTTCCTCCCGGGTCATGCCGAGGGCAAAAAGCAGGGAGCGGTGCGGTGCCTTTTCCAAACCTTTGATCATTTTATCGCTACGATTCATTGAGAGATCCTCGAGTAGATTAATTGCGAAAAGCGACAAGGGAGCTCAAAACTCCAACTGACGCCAAAATGGCAAGAATGGCCAGGCTGTGTATCTGGGGCAAAAAGGAGATGGTGATCCACAGCGGTGGAACATTGAACATGTCCTCGATTCCGTGGTGCAAAAGCTTAAGCAGGCCAAGGGCGAGGCCTGCGCCCAAAAGTCCCTGAAAGGCTCCGCCCACGAGCAGCGGGAACTGTATGTATGCCCGGCTTGCGCCCACAAAGCGCAGGATTTCCAGTTCATCGCGCCGGGCCAGAAGAGCGAGTTTTATGGTGTTCCCCACCACAAGGCCGACGACAACAAGCAAAAATCCGGTCACCGGCCAGAAAGCCATCTTGGTCAATCCTACCCAAGAGGTCAACAGATCGACCTGCAGAGGATTGAAGGTCACTTTCTCGACCTTGGGCAAGCCTTCAAGACGCCTGACCATGCCCGCAGCCCATTTCTTCCCGTCTTTGGCGGGCAGATCGCATTCGACCAGAGCCGTCGGCGGCAGGGGGCTTCTGCCTTTCATCCAATCCAGATCCACATTTTTCTGAAATGATTGCTCAAGCACGCCAAGAGCCTGATCCGGGGTGAAGGTGCGCACGTTGACCACGCCCTCCATGGCGGACAGACCGGACCAGACCTCCTTCAATTCATCGGAGGCGACATCGGCCTGCCAGTAGACCTGAAACTGGACATTGCCCTGCCTGTTGCCGATCTGCAGATCGAGATTGTGCACGAGCATGAGAAAAGCCCCGCCCAGAAAGGACACCAGGGTGATGGCCGCGATGGTCATGCACAGGGACCACGGAGCCCGGAACAGGTCCCGCACGCCTTGCCCGATGAGCTGAAAAAATACGTTCATGGCCGCCCTCCGACCTGGGCGCATCCTTCGCGCATGACCCCGTCCTCCAGAGTCACGATGCGCGCATCGGCCATGCGTTCCATGATTTCACGGTTATGGGTAGCTATCATGATTGAAGTTCCAAACTTATGAAATTGTTGAAAAATATCCATCATGCGCATGGACAGCTCATGGTCGAGATTTCCCGTGGGCTCATCGGCCAGGAGCAGCTTGGGTTTGACCACCACGGCCCGGGCCACGGCCACCCGCTGCTGTTCGCCGCCGGACAGTTCCTCGCAGGGCGCTCCGGTCTTGTGATCGAGGTGCAGGCTTCTGAGCACCGCCCGGACACGTTTCTCGATGATGTGCTGCCCGATGCCGCGCACCTTCAACGGCAGGGCCACATTGGCGAAAACGGTCTGGTTGGTCAGGATCTTGAAATCCTGGAAGACCACGCTCACGTCGCGGCGGAGCAAATGCTTGCGGCTCTCGGGCAACGTGTTCAAATCATAGCCGGCCACATCGGCCTTGCCGCGTTGCACCGGAAGCGAGCCGTGCAGAATGCGCATGAAGGTCGTCTTTCCGGCACCGGATGGGCCGCACAGAAAGACGAACTCGCCGGGCTTCATGCAGAAATTTATGTCCTTCAATGCCAGCTGCCTGCCGAAGGAGTAGGAAAGTTTGGAAATGCTGATCATGTTTCGTCCCCGGATTTCTCGGCTTCGTCGTGTTTGTGCTCATGGGCGCTGATTTGCTTCAGGAGCGCCTTGGCTTTTTCAAAATCAGGATCATTGCCCAGGGCGTGGGCCAAAAGCGACTTGGCCTTGCCGTATTGTTTTCTGTTCACATAGGCCACGGCGGCGTTGAAGAGAATCTTGGGATTGTCGGGTTCCTTGGACAGCGCCGCGCGGTAGATTTCTATTGCCCGGGCCAGTTCACCCTTGCGCCGGTAGGCCACGGCCATGTTGTTCAGAGTGTCGCAGGTCAGGGATGAGAAAATATACGAACCGAAATCGCGCTGCACTTCATCGACCATGTCCAGATCGACATAGGCGTTCCAGATGTCCTGCTTGATCTGATCGTTCTTGCGATCGATGTTGAGTGCCGTCATGAAACTATTCCGGGCCGCGTGCAGATCTTCCCTGTGCAAGTTTATGGAGCCGCGCAGAATGTAATATTCGGTGTTGTTGGGGCTGATGGAGACAGCCTTGTCCACGGCGGCCAAAGCCTGATCGGGTTTTCCCTGCCAGCACTGGATCTTGGCCATGGTTTCCCAGCCTCTGGCGAAAAGCGGATTCGCGGCCAGAATTTCGCAAAGCATTTCCTCGGCCTTGGGAAAATCAGAAAATTCCATCATCACCCGCACATGCGCAAGCCGTATTCTCTGCATCTGGGAAGGATAGAGCAGTTCAAAGCGGCGCAAAAGATCGAGGGCCTTGGCCTGTTCCTTTGCCGCGCACAAATTCTGGATCTCAATCTTAAGCAGTTCAAAATCCTGTTCGAAGCCGCCATCGAAAACCGTGTTCAAGGCCTCGGACAAAGCCTTGATAGTCACGGGTTTGACCAGATAGGCCGAAGCGCCACCGTCCGAGGCCAGGGCCACGTCCTCCACCTCGGATTTGGAAGTCAGAAATATGAAGGGTATGTATGGAGTTTCCGGTCGTGAACGCACAGCGCGCAACAGGTTCAGACCGTTCATCTTCGGCATGTTCCAGTCGGAAATGATCAGGCCGGGAACGCCTTCCTTGATTTTTCCAAGAGCCTCCTCCCCGTTCTCCGCCTCCAGAAAATGAGTGAACCCAAGGGCACGCAAAAGATTCAAGACCGTCTCCCTGGCAGACAGGATATCTTCAACCACCATCACGGTGATATTTTTGTCCATCTCAAGTTTCCTCGGGGATGAAAAGAATGACGCAAAATCTGCTGCCATGCGGAGTGACATCCTCCACCCAGATCTTGCCTTGAAACATGTTCACTATCTTGCGACAGATGAAAAGTCCGATACCGGTTCCCTTTATCCCGCTTTCAACTGATTTTTCCGTGCGTACGAACTTGTCGAAAATGGATTCCTTGTAGCGATCCTCGATCCCCTCGCCATCATCCTCGACCCAGAACTTGAGCACCGTATGCGTGGGATCCGCTGTTCTGCGCGATTCCCAGGTGCCCATCCCCACCCTGATCCGCCCATTCACGGGCGTATACTTTATGGCGTTTGAAATCAGGTTCTGAACCAGATGTCCAAGCAGCATGGGATCGCCCAGAACCTGAACATCAAGCTCGCACCGGTTTTCGATGGTCATGTTCTTTTCACGGGCCAAGGGCATGAGAGCTTCGACCTGCTCATGCACCAGGGGCAGAAAAGAGACCGGGCAGGGGATGACTCCACGCTCCTGACATTCATCGACACGCGCTATGTGCAGGAATTCGTCGATCATTTCCAGAAGCTTGTTCGCTCCCTTGAAGGCCGTCTCGATGATCGGTTTCTGGGATTCGCTGGGCCCGAGATACGACAACAGATCCATGTTGGAGATGACGGCCGAAAGGGGGCTTTTAAAATCGTGAACCACCATCTGCACCAGTTCGGAGCGCTCGGTGGAGGCGATGATCAGCTCTTTTTGCTTGATCTCAAGCTCCTGCGCCAATTCCTGATACCGCTCCTTTTCCGCCTCCAGCCTTTCAAACATGCCAAGGCTCTCGATCAGGGGAGTGATCCAGCCCGCGTATTCGAGGAGGGCGGACAAATCGGACTTGGTGAAGGGCCCCCCGCCTTCCTTGTCGGAAACGTTTATGACCCCGATGACCCGTTCCTGATCGGAGAGCAGGGGCACGGAAATGAGCGACTTGGTCTTGTAGTTGCCGTTACGGCAGCAAAAACGGGAATCGGTTTCAATATCCTCGATCAGAAGAGGCACCTTGTGCGTGCAGACATACCCGGAGATGCTTTCCGGAGAGAGAGGCTGAGTCAGCCCCACTATCTCCTTTCTGCTGGCGGCCACTACTTTCAGTTCCAGCTTGTCCTCGTCGAACAGCATGACCGAGGCGTTGCGGCTTTTGATCCGTGTCTGGATGAGCATGCCGCCGCAATGCAGTTTTTCGGCCGCGTTCATGGCCCTGCTGGCCAGAATGGCCATCATGCTGCGCAGAAACTGCTCTATCCCGTTAGACTGCTCCATGATCCTGTCCGATCAGCCGCACTTGGTGAAGCCGCAGGACGGACAGACAAAACACCCTTCCTGAAAGACCAGCTCCGTGGTGCATTCCGGGCATTCGGTCTTGGACAGGGATTTGTAGGAACTGCTTGATGTCGTCCCCTGCAAATACTTGTTTTCAAGCACCCAGGACACGGCGTCGGGAATGGAGAGAAGCATGCCCTTTTTCTGAAAAACCGGGTGCTCTCCGCCGATCCCCTTGAGCTGCTTGACTATTTCACGAACATGCACCCCGGAACGCAGCGCCAGGGAAACCAGTCGTCCAATGGCTTCGGCCTTGGCCGTGATGGATCTGCCCGACCGGCCGATGGTGGTGAAAACCTCGAAAGGCTTGCCGTTGACCTCGTTGACCGTCAGATAAAGATCGCCAAGGCCGGTGCGCACCTTCTGCGTGAAACCGTAGACGATGTCGGGCCGGTCCATGGGACGGCAATTGTCATCGCCCTTTTCATCCTTCTGACCCTCTCCGGTGCACAGGACCTGCACGCTCTTGCAGCCGTCGCGGTAGACCGTGACGCCTTTGCAGCCCTCTTCGTAGGCCATCCAGTAGATCTTGTAGATGTCTTCCTGGGTGGCCGAATTGGGCAGGTTGACCGTCTTGGATACGGCATTGTCGGTATGCTTCTGGAAAGCCGCCTGCATCTTGAGGTGCCACTGCGGATCGATGTCCATGGAAGTGACATAGACGCTGCGCAGTTCTTCGGGAAGAAATTCCATGTTTCGGACCGAACCCTTTTCGATCACCTCGGCCATGAGCTTTTCGGAATAACAGCCCTGATCGTGCAAGGCCTTGACAAAGAAGCTGTTGGCCTCGGTCAGCTTTTCGCCGTCCATGACTTGGCGCACGAAGCACAGGGCAAAAAGAGGCTCCACCCCGGACGAACATCCGGCGATGATGGACAGGGTGCCCGTGGGGGCGATGGTCGTGGTCGTGGCGTGGCGATAGGGCCCCAGATTCTGTTCCTTGTAGATGGAGGTCTCGTAGGACGGAAAGGGTCCGCGCTCCATGGCGAGTTTCTTCGACGCCGACCTTGATTCCTTCTGGATGAAATCCATCATCTGCTCGGCGAGCACGATGGCCCGGCGGCTGTCGTAGGGCAGGCCAAGCTGGTAGAGAAGATCGGCCCAGCCCATGACGCCAAGTCCGATCTTCCTGTTCTTGCGCACAGTCTCCGTGATGCGTTCCAGCGGATATTCCGAAGCGTCGATGACGTTGTCCAGAAAGCGAACGCTGAGTTGCACCACTTCACGCAACCTGTCCCAGTCGACCTCGATCCCGCCGTCCTTTTCGAGCACGAACCGGGCCAGATTGATGGAGCCGAGGTTGCAGGCTTCGTAAGGCAGCAAGGGCTGTTCGCCGCACGGATTGGTGCTCTCGATCTCGCCCTGGTCGGGGTTGGGATTGTCGCGGTTGATGCGGTCGATGAAGATGATCCCCGGATCTCCGCTCTCCCAGGCCTTGCGCACCAGAAGCTCGAAGACCTCGCGTGCCTTCAGCGTTTCGATGACCTCCTGCGACTGCGGGGCGATAAGGGGATATTCCTCATCGTGTTCCACGGCCTGCATGAATTTTTCGGTCAACGCCACGGACAGGTTGAAATTGTTGAGGTCTCCCTCGCGTTCCTTGGCTCGGATGAATTCCAGGATATCGGGATGGTCGACGCGCAGGATGCCCATGTTGGCCCCGCGTCTGGTTCCGCCTTGTTTGACCTGCTCGGTCGCGGTGTTGAAAATCTTGAGAAAGGAGATGGGCCCGGAAGCGACGCCGCCGGTTGAACCGACCCGGCTGTCCTTGGGGCGCAGGCGAGTGAAGGAAAATCCCGTTCCTCCGCCGGACTTGTGGATCAGCGCCGCGTGCTTCACCGCATCGAAAATTTCGTCCATGGAGTCGCCGACAGGCAGAACGAAGCAAGCCGCCAGCTGTCCCAATTCCGTACCGGCGTTCATGAGCGTCGGGGAATTGGGCAGAAAATCGTACTGCGTCATCAACGTATAGAATGTGCGGGCCAGATCCTTGGTCTTGAACGGCGAAGAGGGGTAGTTCTTTTCCATGGATGCTATGCTTGCCGCCACCCTCCAGAACATTTCCTTGGCGGTCTCGATGGGCGTCCCATCCAGTCCCTTTCGCTGATAACGTTTTTTCAACACCAACTCGGCGTTGGAATTGAGATTCACGTCGGGCAGATCAGCCGGCATTTTCATAACGTCCATGGATACCTCACTTTCCTTGAAATTATTGTATAGCTATCGAAAATAATTGATTCTTCTTGATCGGTTTTTCTCTGTACTGGAGAAGGGCCCAGACTTCAATCGTGAGAAAAAGAGTTCAATCTTCAAGGTCTTTCAGGCCTCTTAAATAAAGAAAAGATTAGGTTATTGGGATTATTAGTGGGCACATTATGTGCGTTTCTTTATTAAGATACTGAAATATTTATGACTTAATAGTTTGGTAATTTTCAGGTTGATTGTTTTTCAGGTTGCCTGATTTGGGCTTCCTGAAAAACAAGGAACATGGGGACATGTTTGGAACAAAGTTTTCACCAGGTGTTCCTTTGTTTATCAACAATCTGATTTATATACATTTAAATAGACTCATCCGCGATTTCGTCGAGATATTTTCCGTACTCGTTTTTTTTGAATCGTGCGGCCAGCAGTTTGAGCTGGTCTGCATCAATGAACCCTTTTGAAAAGGCGATTTCCTCGATGCAGGCGATCTTGAACCCCTGCCTGTCCTGGATGGCCTGAACAAAACTGCCCGCCTGTTGCAGGGATTCGTGGGTTCCGGCGTCGAGCCAGGCATATCCCCGGCCGAGCAATTCGACCTTGAGGCTGCCGCGACGCAGGTACTCGCGATTGACATCGGTGATCTCAAGTTCCCCGCGTGGGGAGGGGCGCAGGTTTTTCGAGATTTCGACGACTTCGTTGTCATAGAAATAAATGCCCGGAACAACGTATTTCGACTTAGGTTTTTGCGGTTTTTCCTCGATGCTGATCACCTCGCCCGAGGCGTTGAACTCGACGACCCCATAGCGTTGCGGGTCCTTGACCGGATAGCCGAAGACGATGCCGCCTTTGTCGAGCCTGGCGCAGCTGTTCAGAACCTTGGACAGGCCTTCGCCGTAGATGATGTTGTCGCCCAGGACGAGGCAGACGCTGTCCGTACCGATGAAGTCCGCGCCGAGGATGAAGGCCTGGGCCAATCCGTCGGGCGAGGGCTGCACGATATAGGAGAACTTGAGGCCAAGTTCACTGCCGTCTCCGAGCACGTCCTTGAAGCGCGGCAGATCCTGAGGGGTGGAGATGATGAGAATGTCCCGTATCCCTGCCAGCATGAGAATGGAGAGGGGATAGTAGATGAGGGGCTTGTCATAAACGGGGAGAAGCTGCTTGCTGGTGCCGAGAGTCAGGGGATAGAGGCGTGTTCCCGAGCCTCCGGCCAGAATGATTCCTTTCATGGGATTGATCCTTTTGATGCTGTTTCAAGACAACAAAGCACTACTCCAGACCCACTTCACGGACAAGTGTCGACTGATTGCGGTAATGACAACCGCGTCGGGCTTTGGTAGGCAAAACAGGTCAATACAAAAATAATTCGAAGCACAAGGGGCCTGCATGCACGTTACCTGGAAGGATGCCTATACCGCCGGTACGGTGATCATTGGTCAGGGGCTGGATCATCCGCTGATTCACGGCTGGTTCGATGCTGATGCGGAACTGCGGGCCGGAGACATTGTTCACGATCCAAACTGTTCCGTGCAGCTTGAAAACCGGATTCGGCTCTGCCGGGAAGATGGACTCTTCATGCCCGCCTGGGTTGCACGAAAGGAAAAGGGCGTGTTCGTACCGGGAGAATTTTCATGCACGCGGTCCCGACGGGGTTTTTCCCTGGCCTGGATCACCCTGAGCGACAAGGGTTCCCGGGGCGAGCGCGTCGATGCCAGCGGCCCGGCCATTCGCGACGCGGCCATGGAAGCCATGGAGATAGGACTTGCCCGGGGAATGATCATTCCCGACGAGCCTGAAATCCTGAAAGCAGCCCTTGTGGACTGTTGCCTCTTCCAGGGCTTCGATCTTGTCTTCACCACCGGCGGAACCGGAGTCGGCCCCCGCGACATCACCCCCGAAGTGACCCTGCCCCTTTTGGACAAGCGCCTGCCCGGGTTTGAACGCGCCATGACCCAAACCTCCCTCGCCAAAACCCCGCATGCCATGATTTCCCGCGCCGTGGCCGGAGTCATGGGCCTCTCCCTGATTGTGAATCTGCCCGGAAGCCCCAAGGCCGTGCGCGAAAATCTGCACGCCATTTTGCCCGCGCTCAAGCATGCGGTGGAAAAACTACAGGGAGATCCTAGGGATTGTGGACAATAACCCTGAACTGAAACCTTCTGACGAATTCAAAAATTTCTACATAAAATTCTCCGTGATCCGTCTCGGGATCATGGTCTTTCTTTTGTTTTTGGCCTTGGCCGAGATCGTCAATATCTCGGATAGAGGCATGAGACTGGAAGTAAATCGAGATTTTCAGTATATTCTCTTTTTTATCAGCGGTTTTTCATTAAGTATCATATATCTGCTGGCAACAAAGAGATTCATTGGTTCTTTTCTGTTATTCAGGATTCAACTTTTCGCAGACATTTTTTTAACGACTTGGTGGGTTGTATTAACTGGTGGATCATTTAGCGCATTTGTTTTTCTTTATATATTATGTCTTTTTTTCTATGGACGGATAATCGGTTTTAAAACCATAATAATATCCTCATTTCTCGTCTGGATTCTTCTTTTCATCATCTCCTGTTTTCAATTCTACTTTCCACACTATTGGGCTCAGACTCACATTCGCGGTTCCGACCTTGCCTATAACTACAGCTTGTTGACGCTGGCGCTCATTCTGGTCAGTTCTTTGGTCAAATTGAGCCGCACGGCGGAGAATCGGCTTTTATACAGGATCATCGAGCAGGAAGAAGCCCTGCGCAAAGCCGAGGAGATAAAATACCGCGTTTTCGACTGGATCGATGCAGGACTTCTGGTCTTGAATGATAAAGGCAGAATCACGACCGTGAATCAACGCACCCTGAACTGGCTTCCCGGACACGATCGCAATGAGATGATCGGCACCAGATTCGATGTCTATTTCCCGGAATTTCTTCCCTTCTGGAATGATCGTGAACTTGCCTGTCTGCGTCGGAACATGGTCATAAGCAATGAACGTGGACTGGTTTTCGGGTTCAAGATCACCGAATTGCCCGAGAATCAGGGCTGGATGATTCTTTTTTCCGACATTACCGAAGTGCAAAGGCTCGAACGGCAGGTCAAGGAAATGGAGAAGCTGGCCAGCGTCGGCGAACTTGCAGCTGGCCTTGCCCATGAAATGAAGAATCCGCTGGCCGGGATCAAGACCAGTCTTCAGCTTCTTCTCTCGGATGATCTGGAAAAGGAATTTTCCGACAGGCTCTCACGGGTCATACTGCGAGATATCGACCGGCTTGATTTTCTACTCAAGGATTTTCTGATCTTTGCCCGCCCCAAGGCGCCCGAGCCGGAAGCCCTTGATCTGGCAAGGGAGCTGGAGCATGTACTCATGCCCCTTCGCCTGCAATACCCTGGAATTGCCATCGACATCGAGGTCGGGGACGAGCCGTTTTATTTTGATCGCAACCAGCTGCATCAGATCCTCATAAATCTTTTGGTCAATGCCTTGCAGGCTCTTGAAAATACGGAAGATCCGAAGATCAGCATCCGTGAGACGCACGGGCAGGACAGCAGAACCCTGATCATCGTCGACAATGGTCCGGGGCTGGCGCCGAATATGCTGGACAAGTGTTTCGATCCTTTCGTGACCAGCAAGGCCGTGGGTTCGGGGCTAGGCCTGGCCATCGCCCGCAGGCTCGCGGCTCAGAATGGAACATTCATTGATCTCGTCAATATTCCCTCTGGAGGAACCCGGGCCGTGCTGGTTCAGGACCTCTCCTTTTTCCGGACCCAAAAGGATCCCCAGGATACAACGTGAACAATTTCATCGCCGACCTGCACATTCATTCCAAATTTTCCCGGGCCACGAGCAAGAACCTCACACCCAGAAATCTGGTCGCCTGGGCCGGGATCAAGGGCATCGACATTCTGGCCACGGGCGACTTCACCCATCCGGGCTGGATGGACATCATCACCGAACAGCTCGAAGCCGAGGAAAGCGGACTGCTGCGCCTGCGCGACGACAGGGCGCTCGAACAGGAATTGCCCTGGTATTCCGGGAACATGAACACGGCGCACATCCGTTTCATGCTCTGCACTGAAATCAGCTCCATCTACAAGAAGAGGGGCAAGGTCCGAAAAATTCACAATCTGGTCTTCATGCCGAGCATCGACGCAGCCGTCAGGTTCAACACACGCCTGGCTCAGGTCGGCAATCTCGCCTCGGACGGCCGCCCCATTCTCGGGCTCGATGCGCATGATCTCCTCGAAATGGTTCTTGAAACCGATCCGCTGGCCTATCTCATCCCCGCCCATATCTGGACTCCGTGGTTTTCCCTTTTTGGCTCAAAGTCGGGCTTTGATCGTATCGAAGACTGTTTCGAGGATTTGAGTGGAGAAATCTTCGCTCTGGAAACCGGCCTGTCTTCCGATCCCGAGATGAACTGGATGGTCAGCGCCCTGGACCGTTTTACCCTGGTGTCCAATTCCGATGCCCATTCCGGGGAAAAACTGGGACGGGAAGTCAATGTCTTTTCAGGGGAAATGTCTTTTGCGGGCATTCGCGCCGCCCTGGGACGCAAGAGCGAGACGACGCGTTTTGAAGGCACCCTTGAATTCTATCCCGAGGAAGGGAAATACCATCTTGACGGCCACCGCAAATGCGGGGTGATGCTCGAACCCCAGGAGACCGCAGTGCATCGCGGGCTTTGCCCGGTCTGCGGCAAACCTCTGACAATCGGCGTGCTCAATCGCATCTTTGCCCTCTCGGACCGGGATCTGCCCGTGCGTCCCGCCCATCATCCGGGATTTTCGTCCCTGGTACCCCTGACCGAAGTCCTTTCGGAAATTCTGGGAGTGGGCCCCGGCACAAAGAAAGTGCTTGGCATGTACAATCAGCTGGTGCGGGATTTCGGTTCCGAATTCAACATATTGCGCAGCGTCCCCGAAGAAGATCTGCGGCGCTCCTCCGCTGTTTTGGCAGAGGCGGTGCGCAGGATGCGTCAGGGCGTGGTGCACAGGCATTCGGGCTATGACGGCGAGTATGGGCGCATTTCCATGTTCGCTCCTCAGGAACTGCTCGAATTCAAACACGGACGCATGTTGTCCATGGCCGCCCGGTCCGGGCCGCCGGAGGTCTTGGGACAGCGCTGGCGAAAGACCAGCGCGGAGACGCCCCCCTTGCCGGAGGACACGGCCCTGGCGGCCAATGAAATGCAGATGGCCGCGATTCTGGCCGGACCCGGGCCGGTGCTGGTCCTGGCCGGTCCCGGCACGGGCAAGACCCAGACCCTCATGGGCCGGGTGCGGCACCTGCTCGAACAGGGCGCCGATCCGTCGCGAATGCTGATCCTGACCTTCACCCGCAAGGCCGCGCGGGAGTTGAAAGACCGCCTGCAGCGGCTTTGTCCGGGCCTGCCCGTGCTGCCCAAGACCGACACCCTGCACGCACTGGGGCTTGAATACTGGACCTCCGTCATGGGCGAGGCCCCGATCCTTCTCTCCGAGGAGAGCAGCCGCAGGCTTTTCGCGGCGGCCAATCCCGATCTGCAGGGCAAGGAGCTAAGGACCGCGTGGAGTGAGCAGTCCCTGGCCCGCGAAGACGGGGTGCGCATCCCTGGCGAACACACAAGACGCTATCTGGACGACAAGGTCCGCTTCAATCTGGTCGATTACACCGACCTGCTCGAATTCTGGTTTGAACACCTGGAGCTTGGCCAATGCGTTCCGGACTACGATCACGTTCTGATCGACGAGGTGCAGGATCTCTCCGCCCTGCAGCTCGGACTGGTCACGATGCTTTGCTCCCAGGGCGGGCGGGGTTTTTTTGCCATCGGGGACCCGAACCAGGCCATTTACGGATTTCGTGGCGCGGTGCGCAATGTCGAGGCTAGGCTGCGTGATCTTTGGCCGGATCTCAAAAGGATCAGACTGGTTCACAATTACCGCTCGGCGCAGCAGATCCTGAGCCTTGCGGCGCATCTTTTCACGGAGAGGCAGACCCTGGTGGCCCGGAAATCCCTGTCGGCGTCCCTTGTGCTGTTCGAAGCCCAGGGCGCCGAACAGGAGGCGGGCTGGATCGCGGGGCGGGTGCGCGAACTTCTGGGAGGCACGGGGCACTGGCAGGCCGACACGCACGAGGGAAAAAACATTTCCCTCGGCGACATCGCCGTTCTGGTGCGTTTCAAGGCCCTCATCCCGCCCATCGCCAAGGCTCTCGAAAGTGCGGGAATACCCGTTTCCGTGCCCGAACAGGAATCGTTTTTCGTCGATGCGCGGGTGGACCTCATCTTGCGCATTGCCGGAAACGTGCTCGGACTGCCAGACGCCCTGGACGAACAGATCCCGTCCTGTCCGGAGGACGTGGTCGAGAAGGGCCCGCTGGCCATGGCCGTCCATTTTTCCGCAACTCCTCCTTTTGACGCGCTGTTCTGGAAGAGCAGGGCTTTCGTGGATCTGGTCAAGGCCTTCCAGGTCTGCTCGGGCTGGCGCGGGCTCTTGAACATGGTCAGGCTTGAAACCGAGCTCTGCGCCATCAGGGCCAAGGCGCAGAAAGTGCAGATCATGACCATGCACGGAGCCAAGGGGCTTGAATTCGAGGTCGTGTTCCTGCCCGGCCTTGAAGAGGGCATCCTGCCCTTTGCGGGGATGGACATGCTCCTTGGCAAGCCCGGCGACGACAACGTGCTCGACATGGACGAGGAACGCCGCCTCTTCTACGTCGGCCTGACCCGGGCCAAGTCCATGCTCTTTCTCAGCCACTGCGCCAGCCGGCGCGTTTTCGGCAAGACCCTGAAACTCGCCCTGTCGTCCCTGGTGCGCCGTTTGCCCCAGGACATGCTGCGCAAGAGTGCCATCAAGCGTCATGTGCGCCGCAATGAACGGCAGCTGAGCCTCTTTTGACTCCCATGCGCTTTCGACTGGCTGCCCCATCCTGCGTCATTCCCGACCGGGTCGGGCCCAATTGCCGGGCACTTTCCTCCATGGTGGGGGAGGTCGCGCTCATGCTTCTTGAGACTCGCGGTTGCCTGGAGTACGACGAGCTTGATCTGCCCGCGGATCTCCCCGGACTTGGCCTTGGTTATCATGCCCATCTGCCCCTCGACCTGCCCTGGAAGGACGGTCCGGCCGCCGTGGGCGACGTCATTTTCGCTCTTGAGCAAAAAATTGCCTTTCTGCGCCCACGCGGTTATGTGCTCCATCCTCCCGAGCCCGGGGATCTTTCCGGACTGCTGCGGCACAGGCCAAGCCTGTCGTCCAAACTCTGGCTGGAAAACACGCGCGAGGGGGATCTTTGCAAGCTCTGGGACGAGATAGGCGCCCTTGGCCTCGGTGTCTGCCTGGATGTGGGGCACATGGTCAGTTACGGGCAGGAAAGAGTGATGGATCTGCCCGGATTTTTCGAGCGCGTGCGTATTCTCCACATTTACGGCGGAGAATCGGAGCGCGGGCATGCGGGCCTTGACCGGTTGCCCGATCCGAACCAGTTGCGCGACATCCTGTTGCGTCTGAAGGGAGATGAAACGCTGGTGGTTGAAATCTTTTCTCTTGAAGAGCTCGGGCGTTCCCTGAATCTGCTTCAATCCTGGCTGCTTGGGTGGGGTTTGCATCATGATTGATCTGATCCTTGGGGGCAACAAGTCCGGCAAATCCGATTTCGGGCTTGAGCTGTTGTGCCGGGGGCCGCGCCCCTGGACGCTTGTGGCCACGGGGAAATCCCGGGACCTTGCCTTTCGGCGGCAGATCATTACCCATCGCCTGAGCCGGGATGCGGAAATAGCGGTGCGGGAAGTGGACACCGACCTGGCAGGCGCGCTTGGAGCCCTGGCCCCCCTTGGCGGCAGCGTCCTGGTGGACAGCCTTGATTTCTGGATGTTTTCGCTGGCGGGTCAAAGCCGGGAAGACGCCAGGCGCAAGAGAGAGGAGTTTTTTGCCTGCCTTCAGTTTCACGAAGGCGGAAATCTGATTTTAGTCTCGACTGAAATGGGCCTTGGGCCTCTTGCATTCGATGGCGAAATACGGGCATTTGCCCGTGATCTGGGCCAACTCAACC
The DNA here is from genome assembly GCF_900114115.1 of Desulfomicrobium apsheronum. Classification (NCBI taxonomy): domain Bacteria; kingdom Pseudomonadati; phylum Thermodesulfobacteriota; class Desulfovibrionia; order Desulfovibrionales; family Desulfomicrobiaceae; genus Desulfomicrobium; species Desulfomicrobium apsheronum. The sequence continues at coordinate 84,180 of NZ_FORX01000001.1, forward strand.
GTGAAATTGCCAGTGTCAGTACAAGTGTGTATCTGGTCGTTGCCGGGTTGGCCCAAAAACTCAAGTGAGAAGGTCATGGCCTATTTTCGAAAGCTGGATCCGAAGCTAGCCAAGCTTCAAGAATTGCTGAATAAAAATGAGCGCTGGCTGATCCTCATCAATGCCGATCCTGATGCCCTGGCCTCGGCCATGGCTTTGAAGCGCATCCTCGCCGGTCGTGTGGAGCAGGTCGCCATCGCCCACGTCAACGAGATCACCCGGCCCGACAATCTGGCCATGATCCGCCTTTTGCGCATCGCGACCAAGAAGCTCAACCCGCTTCTTCTGGCCCAGTACGACCGCTTTGCGCTGGTCGATTCCCAGCCGCACCACCACCCGGATTTCGCGAACATCCATTTTTCCGTGGTCATCGACCATCATCCCAAGGTCGCGGGGACGCCCGTGGAGGCCGATTTCGTCGAGATCGTGTCCGAGTACGGTTCCAACGCGACCATCATGACCGAGTATCTCTACAATCTGGGGCTGCGTCCGGGGAAACTGCTGGCCACCGCCCTTTTGTACGGGATCAAGACCGACACGCAGAGCTTCGAGCGCGAGTTTCATGACAACGACATGAAGGCTTTTCGCTATCTCTCGAAGTTCTACAACAAGCCCCTGCTGCACAAGATCATCCGCTCGGAATTTCGCCTGGAGTGGCTCAAGTACTTTACCCAGGCTTTCCGCAAGATGCGCGTCACCGGCAAGACCATCACCATCTTCATGGGCAAGGTCGATTCTTCCGACATTCTGGTCGTCTTGGCCGATTTTTTCCTGCGCGTGCACGGGCTGTCCACGACCATGATCAGCGGCATCAGCGAGGACAAGCTCGTTGTCGTGTTTCGCGGCGACGGCCTGCGACGTGACATGGGCAAGTTCGCCAAGCGCCTTTTTGGCGATGTGGGTTCGGCCGGAGGACACAAGTCCATGGCTCGGGCCGAAATTCCCATGGAGAAGCTGGGCTGTCAGCATGCCAGCCAGTTTGTGTGGGAGCGCCTGCATGGCGGCGCGGATGTGAAGAAAAAGAAGAAAGAGCTGGAGACAGCACCGAACGGGGCCTCATAACCGGCCCCGCTTCCCCCAAACCGGAGGGCGCATGAGTTTGCAAACAAGGCTCGGACTGAAAACCGAGCCGCTTTTTTTGATCGACGGCCACGCCTTCATCTATCGCGGTTTTTACGCCTATCCCGATTTCAAGCGCTCCGACGGGTTTCCGACCAGCGCCATGTATATCGTTTTCAAGCTGGTCCTGAAACTCCTGCGCGAAGAGAATCCATCCCACCTCGTTTTTGTCACCGACGGCCGCGCCCCCACGTTCAGGCACGAGCTTCTGCCCTCCTACAAGGCCAACCGGCCCCGCATGCCCGAAGGGCTTGCCGCGCAGCTCGAACCGTTGAAGGCTGGACTCAGGCTGCTGGGCATCCGCGTGCTTGAAGCCGAGGGTGGAGAGGCCGACGACTGCATCGCCTCCCTGGCTTCCCGTTTCAAGGAAGATCGCAGCGTGGTCATTGTCGGCGCGGACAAGGATCTGCGGCAGTGCCTGGATGAGAACGTGGTCATGTGGGACCCTGCCCAGGGCAAGGAGAAGCTCGTCACCCGGGATGGCTTTGTGGAGGAGACGGGCCTCAAGCCGGACCAGTGGGCGGATTTTCAGGCCATGACCGGCGACGCGGCGGACAACATTCCCGGCATCCCGAAAGTGGGGCCGAAGACGGCCATGGGCTTTCTGCGCCGCTTTCCGAGCCTTGACGCGCTCAAGAAAAATTTCGACCGGCTTACGGCCAAGGAGCAGACCCTGCTCGCCCCGCACATGGAGCAGGTCTTCGTGTATCGGGAGCTGACCACCCTGCGCACGGACATGTGCAGGGAGTACGGCCTTGACGATCTGGCCGTGGGCGAGATTGACGGCGGGGCGCTGGATTTTTTCAAGGAATATGAGTTCCGCTCCCTGTTGTCGGAATTTCAGGCCCTGGCCCGCAAGAACGGGCGTACCAGTACGAACGGTGCTCAGGCAGAAGCGGCCGTCAAGACCGATCCGGCCCCGGACAGGGAAGAAAAACCCGGCCCGGCGCGGGTCGAACCGCGTCTGGCGCCGAGTCTTGAGTCCATGGCCGGAAAGGACGTGGGCCTTTACGCCGAGGGCGAAAAGTGGATTCTGGGCACGGACGCCGAAGAGCTCCTGTACATGGGCGCGGCCTCGGATCTGTGCCGTGCGCTGGCCGGGGCGCATGTGTTCGTGACTTCCTACAAGGGCGTGCTCGAACAGGGCCGTCTTGATCTCTCGGGCTGCGCGGAAGTCTTCGACATAGAGCTTGCCGCCTATCTTTTGAGCCCTGAAGAGCGCAATTACACCCTGGAGCGGATTCGCGACGGGCTGGGGGACGAGATCGACGTGCACCGGGAAAATCACGGACAGGCAGTGCTCGCCGTAGGCCGCCTGTTGCGTGCGCGGCTTGCCGGTTCGGAGCTGCTCGGGCTTATGCAGGGTCTTGAACTGCCCCTGACCGAGGTGCTGGTGCGCATGCAGAAACGCGGCATCCGCATCGACGAGGCCAGGTTCCAGGATTTTCTCTCCATGGTCCAGACCGAGCTGGATCGACTGACGCAGAAAATTCATGAGCAGGCCGGAGAAGAGTTCAACATCCGCTCCAGTCAGCAGCTGGGCGAGGTGCTTTTTTCAAGGCTCGGCCTGACCAGCAAGCAGAAGACTCCGGGCGGGGCCCAATCCACGTCCAGCAGCGTGCTTGAAGGATTGGCCGGGGATCATCCCATCGTTGCCGATGTGCTTGAATTCAGGATGTACGAGAAGCTGCGCTCCACATACCTTGAGCCCATGCCCCGGCTGGCCGACAGGAACGGGCGCATCCACACCACCTTCAACCAGCTGGCCACGGCCACCGGCCGCCTTTCGAGCAGCAATCCCAACCTGCAGAACATACCCATAAGGGGAGTGCTCGGCCCGCGCATGCGCTCCTGTTTCGTGGCCGCTCCGGGCAACCGGCTTGTGGCTGCGGACTATTCGCAGGTCGAGCTCAGGGTGCTGGCGCACATGTCTGGCGATCCGACCCTCACGGACGCCTTTGCCGCCGGTGACGACATTCACGCCCGCACGGCCGGGATCCTCTTCGACAAGGCCGAGGTCAGCGCCGACGAGCGGCGCAAGGCCAAGACCATCAATTTCGGTCTGCTCTACGGCATGGGCCCGCAGAAGCTGGGGCGGGAGCTTGGCATCAGCCTGAAGGAGGCCAAGGAGTTCATCGCGGTCTACTTCAGCAAACTGTCCCGCGTGCGGGAGTTCTACGAGGAGATCGAGGCCGGGGCCAAGTCCCTGGGCTATGTGACCACCCTGGCCGGGAGAAGGCGCATGCTGCCCGGGATCAATTCCCGCAACGTGAACATGGCGCAGCAGGCCAGGCGCATGGCCATCAACACCGTGGTCCAGGGTTCGGCGGCGGATATCATCAAAAAGGCCATGCTCGAAGTGGACAAGAGCCCGGTTATTGGCGAATTAGACGCGAGCCTGATCCTGCAGATTCACGACGAACTTCTGCTCGAAGCCCCGGCGGCAAAGGCCCGGGAAGTGGGCCAGGCCGTCGCCGGGATCATGTCCTCCGTGCACAGCCTCAGCGTTCCCCTCGTGGTTGATTGGGGCGTTGGCGAGGACTGGGGCGCGGCTCATCAATAAACATTTGCAAACATCTTTTGCGGATACGATATGCTCAATAAATCAAGATTGTTGACTCCCGGACCCACTCCCTTGCCGGAGGAGGTTCGGCTGGCCCTGGCCAAGGACATGGTCCATCACCGCAAGCGCGATTTCGTGCAGGTCATGGAGCGCATTCAGCCCGGCCTCAAGTATCTCTTCGGCACCGCGCAGCAGGTCCTGCCCCTGTCCTGTTCGGGCACGGGAGCCATGCACGCGGCCGTGACCAACCTCTTCGCGCCCGGTGAAAAGGTGCTCGTTATCGAGGGCGGCAAGTTCGGAGAGCGCTGGCGCGAGATCGCCGAGGCTCATGGCCTTGTGGTCACCTCCCTGGTTTTTGAAAACGGCAGCGCCGTTGCCGCCGAGGATGTGCGGGCGGCCCTGGCGGCGGACCCCGAGCTTCGCGGCGTGCTGGTCCAGGCCTCGGAGACCTCCACCGGAGTGCTGCACCCCGTGCACGAACTTGGCGCGGTGACCCGTGACAAGGATGTGCTCCTTGTCGTCGACGGCATCTCCGCTGTCGGAATTTCTCCTTGCCCCATGGACGCCTGGGGCATCGACTGCCTGCTGACGGGGTCCCAGAAGGGTCTCATGCTTCCGCCCGGCCTGGCCTTGCTGGCCCTTAGCGAGCGCGCCTGGGACAAGGTGCGCGCGGTCGGTTCCACCAATTTCTATTTCAACCTGCTGGCCGAGCGGGACAAGAGCCTGGGTCATCAGACCCTCTTCACGTCCCCGGTCAATCTGCTGCAAGGGCTGGCCGTGAGTCTCGATCTGTTCAGGGAACAGACCCTTGAGGCCGTGTACGCCAAGCAATGGGCCCTGACCTCCATGGCCCGGGCCGGAGCGGCGAGCATGGGGCTTGAACTTCTGGCCAAGACACATTTCACCTGGGGACTGACCTCCATCAAGATCCCGTTGGGCGTCGATGGAAGCGAAGTGCTCAAGGTGGCGGCGGAACGCTGCGGAGTGATCATGGCCGGGGGCCAGGGCGAACTCAAGAAGAGCCTCGTCAGGCTGGGTCACATGGGTCATGTGGATTGGAGCGACGTCCTGGCGGGACTTCACGCCCTGCGCGTGGGTTTGCACGCGGCCGGAGGATATTGTGCCGCAAGGACGTATATGGAAGACGCCGTCAATGCCTATGAAGAAGCGCTGCGCGACGGTTGCCCCGAAATTCGGGCGTAAGGAGTGAATATGAGCGAAGAGAAGAAACTGGCCGAAGAATATGAGGAATTGTCCTGTTCCTGTCCGGAAATGCCGCAGTTGGATTTTGGGACCTTTGTCCTGTCCATGAGCTCTTCCGCCCTGGTCTATCTGGGCGAGGTACCCGAGCCCGAGAGCGGGCAGACCATGGAGAATGTGCTGGCCGCCAAACAGACCATCGACATCCTGTGCATGCTCGAAAGCAAGACCAGGGGTAATCTGACGGATCAGGAAGCCCGACTGCTTCGGGACATGCTTTTTGAACTGCGCATGAAATACGTGCAGAAGGCAAAATAGGGGGATCGAGGATGATGAAGCGCGTCGGTCTGGTCGGGGTTACCGGCTACACGGGAATGGAGTTGACCCGCATCCTGCTTGGCCATCCCAGCCTGCGTCTGACCAAGGTCACGTCGCGCAAGGAGGCCGGACAGCCCCTGCAAAGGATTTATCCCTTCCTGCAGGGCACAAAGCTTGGCGATCTTGAGATAACAACTCCGGACTGCACGGTGCTGGCGGCTGATTGCGACCTCGTCTTTCTGGCCGTTCCTCACTGCACGGCCATGGAAATGGCCGCCGAGCTGCGCGGGCTTGGAACCAGAGTCGTGGACTTGAGCGCGGATTTTCGTCTGCGCGACCACGAGGTCTACGAGAGCTGGTATCAGGTGCCGCACACCCAGTCCGCCCTGCTGGCCGAGGCCGTTTACGGACTGCCCGAGCTCTACGCCGAACGCATCGCCGGAGCCGGGTTGGTGGCCAATCCCGGCTGTTATCCGACATCCGCCATCCTGGCCCTGTATCCGGCGCTGGCCGCCGGACTCATCTCGCCCGAGGACCTGGTCATCGATTCCAAGTCCGGAACCACCGGGGCCGGGCGCAAGGCCGGGGTCGGCACTCTCTTCTGCGAGGTCTCGGACACGTTTCGGGCCTACAACCTGACCAAGCACCGTCACACCCCCGAAATCGAGCAGGAGCTGGGCGTGGCCGCAGGGCGGGAAATACGTCTCTCCTTCAACACGCACCTTCTGCCCATCAATCGCGGCATCCTGACCACCGCCTACGCCAAGCTTTCCCCCGGCGCGGATTTGGAAAAAATCCGGGCCTGCTACCAGGAGTTTTATGCGGGCAAACGCTGGGTGCGTCTTCTGCCCCAGGGCACCCTGCCTGAAACCAGATGGGTGCGCGGCACCAATTTCTGCGACCTCGGGCTGGTCACGGACCCGCGTACGGACAGGCTCATCGTGGTCTCGGCCATAGACAACCTTTGTCGCGGCGCCTCGGGCCAGGCCGTTGCCAATGCCAACCTCATGCTGGGCCTGGAAGAGGGTGCAGGCCTTCCTTTTGCGCCACTCATGCCTTAGAGGCTTTTAATGCCAGAACAAATGCCTGAACAGTTTTATGACAAGATCTTTGTTGCCAGGCAGCCCATTTTCACTGCCGAAATGAAGATTTGGGGCTATGAGCTGCTTTTCAGGCATGGGGATACCCAGTCCGCCGTGTTCACGGACGGCGACCAGGCCACGACTCAGGTCATCGCAGACGGCTTCGCCCTGGGAGTCCGGGGCATGGAGAACAGGATCAAGGCGCTGATCAACTTTCCGCGCAATGTCCTTCTTGGCCATGCGCCCTATGTGCTTCCTTCCGAGCGTTGCGTGGTGGAAATCCTGGAGACGGTTCTGCCCGAGGATGATGTCATGGAGGCGTGCCGGGAGCTGAAGGCAAACGGCTACACCCTGGCTCTGGATGATTTCGTGGGAGATCCCGGTTTTGAGCCGCTGTGCGAGATCGCGGACATCATAAAGGTCGATATCCTGGGCAAGACACCGAGCGAGGTCAGGGCCATCGTCAACGGCCTCAAAGGGTACAAGGTCCGGCTCCTGGCCGAGAAGGTCGAGAACATCAACATGTTCAACGTCTGCCAGCGCCTCGGCTTCGAATATTTTCAGGGGTATTTCTTCAGCAAGCCCGAGATCGTCCCCGGACGGAAGCTCTCCGCCAGCCAGAGCACCAAGATCAAGCTTTTGAAGGAACTCAACGAATCCGAGGCGGAGCTGTCCCGATTGGTGGAAATCATTCAGACGGACCTGTCCATTTCCTATCGCCTGCTCAAATACATCAATTCCGCCCGCTTCAGCCTGCGCGGCAAGATCGAATCCATCCAGCGCGCCGTGAACATGCTCGGTCGTCAGAACCTGCGCCAGTGGCTCCAGGTGGTCATTTTGTCCGATATCAATTCCACGGACAAGGGCCAGGAACTGGTCCGAATATCCGTGCTGCGTGGACGCTTCCTCCAGCTTCTGGCCGCATCCGGCACCGCTCCGTTTTCCTCGGACAGCATGTTCGTGATGGGCTTTTTTTCCGTGCTCGACGCCATCCTCGATCAGCAAATGGAGCAGGTCCTCGACGAAATTTCCCTTGACCCGGACATCAAGGCCACTCTGGTCGACCCTCAAAGCGAGCACGCCGTCTGGGTCGGGTTCTTGAACGAGCTTGACCGTGGCAGTTGGGCCGGACTTGAGGACAAGGCGAGGCAGATGGGCATTCCCATGGAGCTGGTCGACAACGCCGCCATCGAGGCCGCGATATGGACCGATGAAGTCATGGGAGATGCGTCCTAGGGTGGGCCCCAGATACTCGCGTTTTGATTCTGGGGAGCCTTTTTCACTGTTTCAAGGTCTGTAATTTGCGAAGGGACGCGCGATGCGCTCCTCAAAAAGGACCCGGTGATGGAAGAGACGTATCCTGAGCAGCTTTACGACAAGTTTTTTGTCGCCCGGCAGCCCATATTCACGGCACGGATGCAGATCTGGGGCTATGAGCTTCTTTTCCGTCACGGCGAAAACATCCAGGAGGCCGTGTTCGCCGACGGGGATCAGGCCACGACGCAGATCATCGCCGACGGCTACAACCTCGCGGTACAGGGGTTGCGTCAGGGAGCCAGGGCGCTGGTCAATTTTCCTCGCAGCGTGCTCCTCGGCGAGGCTCCCTATGTCCTGCCCGCCGATCAGTGCGTGGTGGAGATCCTTGAGACCGTCCTGCCGGAAGCCGAAGTCATCTGCGCCTGCCGGGAGCTCAAGAGGCGCGGCTACATGCTGGCCCTGGACGATTTCGAAGGCGGACCGGGCCTTGAACCCCTGTGCGAGATCGTCGACATCATCAAGGTCGACGTCCTCGGCAAGACTCCGGCGCAGGTCGAGGCCATCGCCAAGGGGGTCAAAAAGTTCGATGCGCTGCTGCTGGCCGAGAAAGTGGAGAATCACGACGTCTTCAAGGTGTGCAGGAAGCTGGGCTTTACGTATTTTCAAGGCTTTTTCTTCAATCGTCCCGAGCTTATACCCGGTCGAAAACTTTCCGCCTCGCAAATCAACAAGGTCAAACTGTTAAAGGAATTGAGCGCCCCGGACGTGGATACTTCCCGTCTGGTGGAAATCATCCAGACGGACCTTTCCATTTCCTACAGGCTGCTCAGATATATAAATTCCGCATTCTTCGGCCTGCAGGTCAAGATCACCTCCATCCCGCGCGCGGTCACCATGCTCGGATCCCGGAATCTGCGACAGTGGCTTCAGGTAGTCGTCCTGTCCGATGTCGGCACCGAGGACAAGGCTCACGAGCTGGTCCGTATTTCCGTGCAACGGGCGCGTTTTCTGCATCTTTTGGCAATGAGCCGTCCTACGGTGTTCGACCGGGACGGCATGTTTTTTCTGGGCTTTTTTTCCCTGCTCGACGCCATTCTGGATCAGTCCATGGACCTGGTGCTGGAGGAGATCCCCCTGGATCCCGCCATCAAGCGGGCGCTGACCGATCCGGATGACACCAACGCGGTCTGGATAGCGCTGCTTGACGAAATAGACCGCTGCAACTGGAAGCGCCTGAACAGGAAGGCCGAGCAGCTCGGGGTGCCCATCACTCTCGTCAACAGGCTCTCCGCCGAAGCCTCGATCTGGGCGGTCTGGGTCACGAGTTGAGCGGTGCAACCCTGCTTGACGGAGCGATGTGATGGCGTGTCAACGAATCGTAACAACTTTACATTATTCCAAACATAATCAGCTTCCAAGGTGTTCGCATGGTTGAGCTTTTTTCGTATCCCGCGTTTTTTTACACCATGGCCCTCATTCTGGGCCTATGCCTGGGCAGTTTCTACAACGTCTGCGTGCACCGCTATCTGGTGGGCAAGTCCGTGATCAGCCCCGGCTCGCATTGTCCGGCCTGCGGTCACGTGCTGTCCTGGTGGGAAAACATCCCGGTCCTGTCCTATCTTCTGCTTGGAGCCAAATGCCGCTCCTGCAAGGGGAAGATCCACTGGCGCTATCCGGCCGTGGAGCTGCTCTCCGGAGTCCTGGCACTGCTCTTTGCGGTCAAATTCGGCCCGACGGCGCAGTGGTTGACCTATATGGTATTTCTGGGGATTTTTCTGGTGGCTTCCTTCATCGATCTGGACTCCTTCATCCTGCCCGACGTCCTGACCTATCCGGCGGCCGTCCTGGCCTTGTCCACCCCGCTCTTTCTGCCCGTCGATTGGCTTGAAACCCTGCTTGGCGGTTTTTTCGGCGCTGGAATATTTCTTCTCTTGCAGCAGGCCTATCTGCGTCTGCGCGGGATCGATGCCCTGGGCACCGGCGACATAAAACTCATGCTCAGCCTTGGTGCGCTGGTCGGGCTGTCCCTGCTGCCGCTCATGATCCTCCTCTCCGCCCTGTGCGCCCTCATGGTCGCCGTGATCTACCTGCGCCGTCCCGAAGGGCAGGGCCTGCGCACGGCCGTCCCCTTCGGCCCGTTTCTCTGTCTCGGGGCGGTGCTGACCCTGCTCTGGGGAGAAGAGCTGCTTCTGATGATCATGAACCTTTGAAGCGGGCTACACGTCCGGGGCGCGCAAGGGGATAGTCCGGCATGGCCGGGTCGTGGAGGAGCGTACGCCGCCATAATGAATCTTGGGTTGTTTTACGGTCAGGTCAGGGCAGGAAGGCCTTGGCGATGAGATAGAGGTCGTTGAAGGGCGTCCCGGACTTGATGGCGGACATCATCTGCATGGACAGGTCCATCTTCCTTTCCGTGGCTTCGAGGATTTCCTTTTTGACCAGATTGAGGCGGAATTTGACGAAGTCGTAGTCGAATCCGTCATGGATGAGCATCAGGCCGTCCTTGAAATATCTGGAGGAGATGTATTCCTGAAACCCAAGAAGATGCTCCACCCCGTTTCTTCTGGCCAGCATGCAATAGAAGATGAGGTTTATGATGAGCGCCTCGATTTTTAGCTTGTGGTCGATATTGAGAAACTTGGTCTTGTTCAGCTCGGCGTTGTCCAGATTCCTGAGCATGAGCTGTGCGACCTCGAAGACCTGTTTCTCGAAAATGGGCGCGATGTGGAACTTGGACAAAAAGCGGACCATCACTTTTTGCGGGTTCTCCTTGGACACGATGCCCAAGAGGCCAATGGCCATGAGTACGTATTTGCGATGCAGTTCGCCCAGGATGTTTTTCTTTCTGACCTGAGCCAGCTCTTCGCAGCGGGTGGGCGAAAACGAGGAGGCGGCCAGTTCCAGGAGAAACCTGACGTGGGGTTCGCGGGTGTGCTTTGCCTCCTCAAGCAGGAATTCGTCGCCCCTTTTCTTGGAGTCCATGGTTTTTTTAACGGACAGCCAAAAAGCGGCCACTCCCTCCAGCGGCATCTCCATGAGGTCGAATTCCTTGGGAGCCGTCAGCGACTTGGCACTGGCCCCGAGCAGGAGCTCGGCGACCTGTTCATTGATGTTGCCCGCGCCGTTCATGGGCCTATTCGAAGCAGAATTCCAGGGTGAAGGTCCCGGCTTCGCAGGAGAAGGGGATGGCGATGGCCAGGGCCGAGCTCATGTGCGCGATGGTGTGGTTGTCGCCCATGATGACCGAAGGGGTGGAGCCTTGCAGCTTGAGGCCCATGTCCACCAGCCCGACGCGGGCCTGGCCGGAGATCATGTTCGTGATCTCGCCCATGGCGTCCTGCACGTCCTGCAGGATGTCCTCGATGGCGTCGCCGAGCATCTGCTTGACGATGTGCACGGCGGTCTTGCGGTCAAAGGAAATGGAGAAGGTGCCCTGCTTGTCTCCGGTGATGCCGATCACGGCAGAAACGTCGCCCCGGGCCATTTTGTCCTTTTTGACGTAAGGCGTGCCGGCCACGACTTCAAGGGCGGCCATGGCGGCGAGAACATCTTTTGTTGCTTTTATGAAGGGTTTGGCCAGCGAAGGGTCCATGTGATTCTCCTTGGGGGGTGCGTGGATGGAAAAACTTCACACCGTGGAATTTCATAAAGAAAATTTGTGGGCGGGGTCAACCACAAGACGGGAGCAAGTCCTGGATTTTTTGGCGGGCAGAAGGGTTTCGATGTCCGCCAAACACTTCAGGCCGGGTGCTCTGCCTCGGTGCGTCTTGAGCGGGCATGATGGAGGCGCGACCTTTGTCTGCATTTGAATTTCACGCGTTATGACGAGATGCTTGCCAGTCGTTCCCAGGCTCTCTACATGGTGCTGATTCGACATTCTAAGGATTTTGTCCGGACAAGCGATGCACGGAGAAAAGCATGAAGCAGCGGGTCAAGGAACATTTATGCCGGGTCTACGGCTTGGGCATGGATGACATCGATGAACTTTACGGCCTTGGTTGCCAGACGGTGGCCGCGACGCTGAGCCGCCTTGAAACTGCCTTTTCCGGCGCGGGTGACGAGCAGGAGATCGCGGACGCGGGACATATGCTCAAAGGGGCCCTTTTCAACATGGGGCTTTTGGAACTCGGGGAAATGGCCCGGGCCTTGGAACTGGCCGGCAAGGACGGGTACATGGAAGAGGCGCGTGCCGTGTACGAGAGGCTCCGCCCTGCCTTGAAATTCTTCTGAGGTCCCCATCGTTTTCGGCGCTCTTCCCTCCTGCGCCGGGCATCCCGAGGACGTGCCCATTCGCGTCCGCATGGCGGCTGCTCTAGTCGTGGTGATGATGCGGCTCGTCGCCCAGGGGGTGGGCATGCACATGCCGGTGCGGCAAGTGCGGCACGTCGGTCACGAGGCGGCCGTCCTTTATGGTCATGAATCGTGAGGTCGTTTGCGCCAGAAAGTCCCAGTCATGCGAAATGATGATGCGGGCCGTGGGCAGGGCGGCAAGGATCTCGATGATGCGTTCCCTGGTCTGCGGGTCCAGTCCGTTGGTGGGCTCGTCCAGCAGCAGCACCTTGGGCTGCATGGACAGGATCGTGGCCAGTGACACCAGCTTCTTTTCCCCTCCGGACAGGCGGTGGGTCAGGCGATTTTCGAACCCATCCAGGCCCAGCTCCTTCAGGGTCGCAAGAGACCTCTCCCGTGCTTCGTCCACGGACATTCCCAGATTCAGCGGGCCAAAAGCCACGTCGTCGAGCACTGTGGGGTTGAAGAGCTGGTCTTCGGCGTTCTGCAGGACCATGCCGACCTCGCGGCGCAGGGCCTGAAATTCCTTTTCACCACGCACCGCCCTGCCATGGAAAAGGACCTTGCCGCGTTGCGGAGCCATGAGGCCCATGACAATATGGAAAAGAGTGGTCTTGCCGCTGCCGTTGGTGCCGTAGAGCCCGATTTTCTGTCCGGGTTCAAAGGCGAAGTTCACGTCATGCAGCACCGCGTGGCCTGAAGGATAGGCAAAGGACACGTCCTGCAGGGCGAAAATGGGCGTTTCAGACAAGGCGTATCTCCGGAAAAAAGTCCATGAGCACGATGCCGACCGTGGCCGCCATCCACAAAAAGGCGAAGATCGCGTCCCTCGGGCGCGCCCTGAAGCGGACCACGGAGACGAAACGTCCCTGGAATCCGCGCAGGACCATGGCCTGATAGACCCGGCTTGAGCGGTCGAAGCTGTTGACCAGGACCATGGCCAAAAGGTTCCCGATGGTGCGGTAGGTGTGCATGCCGGTGCGGGGAGTGAACCCGCGCAACCTGGCCGCCGTGACCAGCCGTTGCCATTCGTCGGCGATGACGTGCAGGTAGCGGTAAGTGAAAAGGAACAGGAATACCAGCTTGGACGGCACGCCGAGGCGGTCCAAGGCGTGCCCCATGGTCGGGGAGTCCATGGTCGTGACCAGGGCCAGGAATGTCAGCAGGATGGCGTTGGACTTGAGGGTGGCGAGCAGAACCAGCTCGGCGCCCTCTCGGCTTGCCGTCAGCGGGCCCAGGGTCGCCAAGGGCGTGCCGGGCATGGTCAGGGGCACGGTCAGCCACAGGAAAAGAATGAAGACGTTGACCAGGGCCACGCGTTTGCAAAGCATTTGAAGGGGCGGCGCGCTCAGGCTCAGGACCGCCACGGCCGGAATCAGCGCCGATCCGGCCGCTATTGGGTCTTTGAGCAGGGCCACGCAGATGGAGAAAAGGGCGGCCATGGCCAGGCGCATCCTGGGGTCGAGGCCGTGCACCAGGGAGCGGCCCCGGGCAAAGGGTTCGTCAAACACGCGGACGGCTCTTGAAATAGGCGGCTATGCCGACCAGGCCGAAAATCCAACCGATGCCACCGATAATTTCCTGCATTCCCGGCCCGGCCTGGCTTTGTTCGAGCAGGCTGCGCTTGATGGGGGCAAGCTTGGCGTCGAGGGCGGCACTCACCACTTCTTCCACGTCGGCCCGCGATAGCCCCTGTGCATTGGAGGCCGCGTCAGCCGGGCTCCCAGGGGCAACGGCAGCGGTCGCCTTCTCCCCGTTCGGCGCAGGAGTCTTGGGAGCCGAGGCTTTCATGAATTCCGCAGCTTCCACGATCCACTCGTTTTGATGCCCTTCTCCGGCCTGAAGCAGGATGCGCAGGTCGGCTCCTGTTTTTCGCGCCTGGTCCGGGACGGGGAAACGGAACAGGCCCTCTTCGTCTGTCCTTCCCTGCAGCAGCGTTTGACCGGTGACGGCGTCACGGACCTCGATGGTGCCGTGCCTGACTCGTTTGGATTTGCTGTAGCTGCACTCGGCGACAATCTCATTGCCATCCACGTAGGCGAAAATGTTGACCCGGTGCGCCAGGGCCGGGCCCGAAGTCAGCAAGGCGAAGACAAGGAGCAGGAAAAGGCTACGCACGTGTTCCTCCTTCAAAACTTGATGCAAAATGCAGGAGTTCGGGTCGGACCCTGGACAGAAAGGATACGGCCAGCGTGGTCACGATACCCTCGACGATCATGATCGGGACATGGGCCAGGAAGAGCAGCCGTGCGGCCTGGAGGAAGCCTTCGTCCGTCTGGGCCAGGGAGAGGGCCGTGAGCAGGCCCGCGCCGGCCACGGACAGGGCCCCACAGCAAAACGCCGCCAGCGTGCGTATCCGCCCGGGACGGGACAGGAGTGGGCGCAGGAGCAAAAAACAGAGCACGGCCGGAAAAGCCATGTTGAAGGCGTTCACGCCCAGGACAGTGAAGCCTCCATACTGGAAGAGCACGGATTGCAGCATGAGCGCCACCAGGATGGCCGGAAAAGCGGCCCAGCCGAGAATGGCTCCGAGGAGTCCGTTCAGGATCAGGTGGGCGCTGGAGGGCCCGATGGGTATGTGGATGAGCGAGCCGACAAAAAAGGCCGCGGCCAGGATGGCCACGGTCATGAGCCTGTCGTAGTCGAGTCGACGCAGGCCAAGGGCCGTGCCGCCGACGGTCAGGACCGCGCCCAGGCCCAGTATGGCGGGAGATAGAACCCCTTCGGAAATGTGCACTTTTCTGCCCTCTCTTCAAGTGGTTCGGCGAGGCATGACAAAAAGCCGGGCATGTGTCCATGCCCGGCGCATGTTCCGGGTCCCGGAGCGGGACCCCGCAAGGCTCCCTATTTGCGCACGGGATCGAGAAACTGGGTCCACAGCACCGCGCCCAGCTCCACATCCTTGGGCGTACCTTCGTGGTCCATCTTTTCCGCCGCCGTGTTCAGGGCCGCAAAGCCCCACCATCCGGCGAAAGGCACGGCATAGGTGAACACGCCGTCGGCGTCGGTCCTGACTACCTGAGTGATCATGTAGTCGTTTGGCGCTTCGTACTTTTTGTCCTTGTTGTAGAATTCCACCTCGACGTCCGCGCCTGCCACGGGCTTGCCGTCAAGGAGCACCTGGCCCTGGAAGACATTGCCGGCATAGTTTCCGAAAGGCCGGGTCAGGGGAACGATCTCGGTCTTGAGGCCAAGGGGGGCGCCCCAGCCTTCTTCCTCGCCGAAGGCGGCGATCACGGTCTTGGTGTAATGGATGATGAAGCAGTCCTCGGCCGGTTCCCAGTAGGGTGTGGGTTCCATGACAAACTGGTACACGCCGGGTCTTTTGATCATGTACTCGGCGGTCCAGGACGGATGTTCCATGATCGTGGCGGGTTTCAGGGCATCCTTCATCTCCTGCGCCTCTCCGTCCTCGAAAACCTTGAACGAGGCCGGAGAGGCAAGGGGCATGCCGACCATTTCCATGGGATGGGAAAAGGACAGGGCAAGGGAAACGGTCGCATCCTTTTTTTCCATGACGATGTCAGATGAAGGGATGACCATTCCGAAATGGGCCAGGGCCGCGCCCGAAAAACAGAAAATCATGGTGAGACAAAGCGCGAGAGTTCTGAACATGGCAATGCACCTCCCCTCCTGGCCGGTCTTTGGCAATACGGATCGCGCCAGGACTTGCGAGTTGAAACTATGGAATTGGAAAACCGGCCTCAAGAATAACACCAATTGAGAAATAATAACATCGATGACCATAGGTATGCGGGAACTCGCGTTTTTGTCAACAACCGGATTTTATTGGGAGTCTGGATGCGGGGATATGCGGCGGGCTTGGTTTGTCTAGGGCGGCTCAAGGACGGTGCAGGCAGAAAGGGCCCGGCGCGTATGCTACGCGCCGGGCTGAAAGAATCAGGCGGGTTTGTTCCGCTTGGGTCCTGACCATACCTTTTGTCCGGCCTTGCCGGATTTCGCGCCGGGGAGCGCGGGCCCGCGTTTGCGGGCCACGGGTGGCGCGGCCTTGTCGTGGGATTGTGGTTGCCTGGCGGAAGTGGGCGGAGTCGTGGCGGCGGATTCCTTGCGAGTTTCAGGGCCTGCGGGGTCTGGCCTTTTCTTGCCGCCCCGGCCGGGGCCGAAAGGACGCGGAGCCGGGCGCAGGGTCTGCGCGGAGTCGCCCGTGGCCGGGACAAGGGCGCCGCGCACGAGCTGCACCTGTTCCAGGGCGATGTCCAGATCCTGGGCGTAACGCTTGGCCAGACGGCTCTCCGCCTCGGTCATGAGCGACAGCACAAGGCCCTCGGCCCCGGCTCGTCCTGTACGCCCTGCGCGGTGCAGGTAATCGCGGCTCTGGCTTGGCACGTCCACGTTGACCACCAGTTCCACACCGAAAATATCGAGCCCCCGGGCCGCGATGTCCGATGCGATGAGCGTCTGGGCCTTGCCTTTGCGGAAATCATCCAGGGCGGCCTGGCGCTCGAACTTGTCGTGCGCGCCGTGCAGATCGGCCACGGCCAGCTGGTGATGTTCCAGGCGTTCGGACATGCGCTCGGCGCTGGCCCCCCGGTGCACGAAGACCAGGGCCCGCTCGGGGGAAAGGCCGCGCAGCACCTTGCGCAGCCAGTCGGTCTTGTCGCGTTCCTCGCAGACCAGATAGCAGTGCCGGATGGCCGGGCTGATTCCGTCCTGCGTGCGCACGAAGTCAAGGTTCGGGGCCAGCCCGCGAGCGATGCGGGTCGTGGCCGGGCCCTCGGTGGCGGAGACGAAGACGAAACGAGTCTCGGGACCAAGCTGGCCCGTGATCTTGCGGATGTGCTCCAACCCTTCCTCGATGAGCAGGCGATCCGCTTCGTCAAGGACCAGCCATAGGGTTTCCTTCAACTTGAGTTTTCCAAGCTCCATGAGGTGCGTCATGCGGCCGGCGGAGCCGATCACCAGATGGGGCTTTTTCTTGAGCCCCTCGATCTGGCGACTGACTGCGGCCCCGCCGATGAGGGACTGCACCCGTACGCCAAGGCCGGCGTCCCGGGACAGGTCCGTGGCCACGCGGTGGATCTGCATGGCCAGTTCGTGAGTGGGAGCCAGGACCACGGCCTGCACGTGCATGCTCTCGGCGTTGATGCCCGCCAGAATGGGCAGCAGATAGGCGAGCGTCTTGCCCGAACCGGTCCGTGAGACCAGCATGGCCGATTTTCCGGCCATCAGCACCGGCAGCGCGGCCTCCTGCACGGGCAGGGGCGTGTCGAGTTTGCGGGTTTGCAGGGCCTGAACCAGAGCGGGCGGGAGCCCAAGGGAATCAAAAGACATATATATCCTTGTCGGCATGGAGCCGTGACTATGGAGAAAAGGAACCGCGCCGGAACATCCGGAGCGGAGGAAAAATCATTCGGAAGGCATGGCGGGCTGCTCATCACTTGAGGCCACGACCCGGTTGCGCCCCGATCTTTTGGCCTGGTACATGGCGCTGTCCGCTTTCTGCAGCAGCTTCGCCATGCCGTCATCACCGTCTTCAAGCCGAGGGGTCATGGACGCCACGCCAAAGCTCACGGTCACGAAGGGCGCCACCTGGGATGCGCCATGTTCCAGGTGCAGGTCCAGCACCGCCTGGCGCAAGGCCTCGGCCACATGCGTCACGCCCTCGGCGTCGGTGTCGGCCAGGATGACGGCAAATTCCTCGCCTCCGAAGCGTGCGACCAGATCCGCCGGGCGCTGCATCATGTGCTGCATGACCGCCGCCACGGCGATAAGGCACTGATCACCCTGCAGATGTCCATGTTTATCGTTGTAATCCTTGAAAAAATCCACATCCGCCAGGATGATGGCGATGGGGGTTTGATCGCGCATGGCCCGCCGCCATTCCTGCTTCAGGCAATTGTCGAACATGCGGCGGTTGGCGACTCCCGTCAAGCCGTCCAGGAGGGACAACTGCTTCAACTGTTCGTTGGCGCGCTTGAGATCCTCGGTGCGTTCGCGGATGGTTTGCACCATGTTGTCGAAGCTTTTGGCCAGGATTCCGACCTCGTCGTTGCGCCGCAGGTCGATGCGCAGGGAATAATCCCCTTCCTTTTGCAGCCTGGCCGCATGGCTGGTCAACCTTTGCAGGGGCCTGAGCACAACGGCCTGCAGTAAAACGTTCAGCAAAACGAGCACTAAAAGTCCGGACGAGACCACCAGGACCATGGCGTAGCGGATGCTCGAGATGCCCTTTTGGGTAATATCCCGGAGAAACAGATAGTTGATGCCGAAGATGGGCGACCCTGTCGGATCGAGATATGTCCCGCAAACCTTGACGAATTCGCCTTCGTCCAGGGTGAAGTAATCGAGGTCGTCGATGCTGGCGGAAGTGACTTCATTTTTGCCGCATAGCGTCTGTTCTTGTGTGTAGGGGTAGACGATTTCAAAGTCGATGCGGGTTTGTTCGCCCAGGGTTTTGACCATGTCCTGGTTCAAGATTCGCCCGATGACCAGGAAGCCGTTGCCGGGACCGCTTCCATCAGAACGCAGGATCTGCCGTGTGGCAAAAAGCAGGGGGCCAAGCTCGGTATTGACGACTCCGTTCATGCCTTTTTGCCCTTCTTCCGCGCCCGGAATTTTCAGCAGCGGGTGGTCCGGGGCGATGCGTCCCTGCTTCAGCAGGTCAAGAGAGATGGCACTTTGTTGAGTCGTGTCGCGGGCATTGCTCCAGACGATCGTTCCGTCCTGCGCGCAATAGATCATTACATTCACCGAAATGCTGTCCAGCGCTTCGTCGTAGAGATTGCTTGTTTTGTAGGTCTCGGAACGTGTGTTCATGAAGTCGTAGGTATCGTCCCAGGTCGCCCAGTCGCGGCAGATGCGCTCCAGATGATAGTTTTCCCTGTCGATGGCGTGAAATATGCGTTGCAGGTTCTGTCCCGCCTGCTGATGTTCGAGTTCCAGAAAATTGGGGTAGACGACAAAACGTTGGACGAAAAAATCCGCCACGCCCAGAGAGGCGAACAGGACAAGGATGATGGTGAACACTTTGGCGCGGATGGACATGAAGACTCCTTGAACCGGCGATGCAATCAATAACGATAAAGATTACCCGAGTTTTTTTACAGGTACAAGCCGCAAGAACCCCGGGCTTGCGCTAAGCATGGGCCGAGGCGTAAGAACAAGCCCTTCAGGCGGGCTTGTTCTACAGGAGTTGACCTGGACCCGGTCACGTTCGCGCCGGGCTGCCCCTTGACTCTCCGCACGTCAGCCAAGGAGGATTTTTGTGGCTTCGGAACTCAAACCGTCAGTGAATTTTGAAGAATCCCTGGGGCTTTTGGACATTCGCGTCGGGCGTGTCGTTTCGGCTGAACCCTGCGACGTGACGCCAAAGCCCACGTACAGGATGGTCATCGACTTCGGAAAATACGGCCGACGCGTCAGTTACGGCCGCTTCACCGCGCATCCGCCGGAAGAGGTGGTCGATCGACTGGTGCTTGCGGTGCTCAATTTTCCGCCGCGTCGGATGGGGGAGGTTGTCTCGGAAGTGCTGGTTCTTGGCGTTCAGTACCCGGGCAGGGACAGCGGCGAAGCGACATTCGTTTCCCCGGCGGTCAACGCCAAGATCGGCAGCAAGCTTTTCTAGGACGGCCATGAAACCCTACCTCTACGCATTCGGCGCGGTGCTCTGCTGGGCGAGTCTGCCGGCGGCCACCGGCAGCGGTCTGGACGGACTCGATGTCACCGAGCTGCTTTTTTTCAGCTTTGCCCCGGCGGCGCTTTATCTCGTGGCGCAGGAGATGATCATCTCCCGGCGGCGGGCCATCCCCTGGCCGGATCTGAAGCTCACGGCGCTGGGCATGGCCGGCATCTTCGGCTACCATGCGCTGTACTATCTGGCCCTCGACCACGCGCCCCTGGTGGAGGGAGCCATTCTGACCACGACCTGGTCTTTCTGGATAGTCGTCATGTCCTCCATTCTGGCCAATAAGCGCCTGTCCCCTCCTGTTCTGGCCGTGGCGCTGGTCGGACTCGTGGGCGCGGGCCTGGTCGTGTCCGGAGGCAAAGGCCTGCATTTTGAAGCACGCTATCTGCCCGGCTACCTCATGGCTCTCGGTTGCGGGCTGGTCTGGAGCAGCTTTTCCGTGGCGCTGTCCCTTCTTCGGCTCACCCGTGACTACATGCCGGCCTTCACGGTCCTGGCCGCCCTCTTTTCCTCCCTGCTCTACGCCGCAAGCGCTCCGCAGGCCCTGCCTCCGGTGGGGGCCCTGCTCTCGGCCCTTTATCTGGGCCTGGTGCCGCTGGGGCTTTCGTTCACGCTCTGGAACCGTGCCGTGACCACAGGCAACATGACCCTCATCGGTTATCTTTCGTACCTGACCCCGCCTCTGGCCGTGCTGCTGGCCGCCCTGACCCGGGGCGCCACCGTGACCCCGCACGCCGTGATAGGCATGGCGATCATTCTTGCGGCGGCCTTTGTCGGGAGAAGACTGAGCTGATCGCTCCGTATTTTTCGGTTTGCATATTTACAGAACGGGTAAATCCGGGCCAAGAGAAGATCCATGCCTTTCGCGTCGACGAGTCCGTGGTGGGCTTGCCCGGCGCCGGTCGGAAATTTCCGTTGATGGGCGAAAATCGGATCTGGTCTGCCATGAATACCCAAGACGTCTACGACAGCGCTTCCGGACTGGGCGCTGTACACATGTCCGTCGAGGACCTCCTGAGCTTCATGAACGATTTCCCGGCGCTGCTCTGGCGCATTGAAATCGCGAAATCCCGCATTGAATTCCTGAACAACAACTACATCGTCTCCAACGGCCTGGACGGAAAGCTGCTGTTGAAAAATATCCGGTATCAGCAGGACGTGGTCGTGCCGGAGGATGCATACCTGATCGGCGCCTTCATGGAATCCGTGAAGAAGGGAAAGACGGCGGCTACCATTTTTCGTGCGCGGTGCGCGCAGAACAGGATCGCCTGGCTCAAGATCACCGGGGCGACGAATTCCTGGGACCCTCGCTACTACTATGGATTCCTGCTCAATGTGACCGATACCGTGGAACAGATAAAGGCCATCCTGGACAAGGACGTCGACATCTGGTCCCTCCTCGACGACACCTACAACGCGGCTCTGGTCCTGGACTATGATTCGCGCAAGGTTCTGTGTTGCAACGCCGCTGCGTGCGACCTGTTCGAGATGAACCGGGGGGAACTGTTGAGGCTGACCCTGAACGATCTGTACCGCGAATCCATGAAGACGGCGGTGGAGAGCATGCTGGAGCAGGTTCTGCTGCTCCGCAAGTGGACCGGGAAACTGGACTTCTATCAGAGCGGCAAACGTGCTTTTTTCACCTCGGAGACCGTGGTCCGCCATATGAACTGCGGCGGCAAGAGACTCTTGCGCGTGAAGTTCGCAAATCCCAAGATCGGCCGGGAGAGAGCGCGTCCGCGTCGCCTTTTTTCCGATGATTCACGCCGGGAACGATTGATTCACGAACTGTCGATGGTCAGGGACGACATCGAGGCCGTCATGCGGGTGGCGTTCGAGTCCGCTCTCGACGACGAGAAGTACGACGTGATCATGTTTTCCGACGTGCATGTGCGCAGGAACCAAGTCTATGTATATTACGCCGGAAATCAGCCCATGTCACTCGAACAGGGACACAGGTTCGCCTACTCCGGGACCATTGCCGAGGATATCAGCCGCTTCCAGCTCTCCCACCTGACCGTGGACGACACCCAGGAGAGCATCAAGCCCATCGACTGGGCACTTTTCGTGCCCCAGGGCATCCGCTCCTATTTCGCCAGGCCTTTTTTCAGCCGAGGCGCCCTGCGCACCGTCCTTATCGTGTGTTCGCGCAGGCCAAACACCTTTTCGGGAGTCACTGTCGGCGATTTCGAAGATCTTCTGGCGCCGATCAACGAAGCCGTAAAGATGTGGCGTCAGTCCGGGCGGCGCTGAATTTCCCTGCATTCGCGGATATCTTCCGGTTCTACCAAAAAACCGTTTTTAAGCGCATATCCGGTATCATGGTGCAACTGTCCGATTAAATTGCGGACGGCGTTGCCATGGATCGATATTTTCCTGTATGGGTTTACCAAATCAATCTTTGAAGGAACCAATGCGCGATGGAAGATCATGGCCGTCTACTGAATCAGCTGGAGCTGGTTGTTCTTGAAAAAGGGTTGCAACCCGGCGACAAGCTGCCGCCCGAAAGAGAGCTTGCCGGGCAAATGCTCGTCAGCCGCAACACGCTGCGCGGGCTTTTGCGTACCCTTGAGGCCCAGGGCCTCGTTACCATCAAGCCGGGCAGCGGAACATTCCTGCGCAGCAGACTGGCCGGGATCGCTCATCTTCACCGATCATCGCGACAGGCCGCGGCCGATCAGATCAAGGCCGCCTTCCTGTTTCTGCCGCCCATTCTGGGCAAGGCCCTGCAAACCATCTCCGTGCCGCGAATCAACGATCTGCAGGCCGGCAACATCGCCCTCAGCCAGGCGATGTGCGACGGAGACCCGCTCAGGGTGTGGTCAGAGATCGCCCTTTTCTTCCGTCTCATCGCCCAGGAGACCGAAAACTATTTTCTGGTCAAGACCGTGGAGCAGATGTTCAGCGTCGACCCCTCGTTCGTGGATCATTTCTTTCAGACCGACCGCGACATTCTCGAGGATATCTTTGCTGGTCACGTCAGCATCCTGCAGGCGCTGCGAGAGCGAAACGCCGGCAGGATCTCCTCGCTGACCGGGCAATACCTCCTGAGCATCTGCCGGGCTCTGGAGGCGGGCAATAAATTTTCCGTCTGGGAGTCCGTGTCGCACAGGTCGCACGGAGAGGATGCACATGAATAGTGATGTTCAGCTGAATCGAAGGTTTTTTTTCAGGAAAAGCGTGGCGCGCATTATTGATTCCGTATGCAATGTATGCAGCAAAGAAGATGCACATTCATCAATAAATGAACAAAAAAATGAAATAAATGCATTGTGGAGTGATTTTACTCCTGAAATGATAAAATTAGAAGCGGATCGTCTTGGGATTGATCCTGAAGACAAGGCCGCGCTTTTCGACAGGATTCAGCAGGAAATGCTGAGTGCAAAGAGCTGATGTATTAATTTTGAAAAAAGAGAGGAATTCTTGTTGAGCACATGAATTAATCAGACCGTATAAAAAAGAGTCGGGGCGAGTTGTTGGTCGCAGGACGCCCCGCTCTTCACCTATGCCACAAATTCCAACCCAACCAAGGAGGACTTATGGAGAGGTACGGAGAAAATTATCTTGAGGAGCGAAAGCTTGTCAAGCGCTGGCCACAGCCGATTCCGGCGATCGTCGCCCTCGTGCTCACGCTGGCGGTGTTCTACGGCTCGTGGTGGATCTTTCAGGATCCCAGAGGACTGATGCGCATGTACACGCCGTACGTGGGTTACATGTATACCCGCTGGTGGCTGATCATGCTCATCTGGATGGTCTACATCTTCAACTTCTGGCCTTTCAGGCGCAAATGGCTGGAGACCACCCACCCCGCCATCAAGGGGGCTGTTCTGACCGGCATCTCGGTGGTCATCCTCTGGGTGCTGATCAAGGGATTCTTTGAATACTTTCTGGGCAATTTCGGACTGGCGTATTTCAATCCCGAGCAGTTGACCAAGCTTCCGGGGATCACCGAGTTCTTTGCCATCGAATACGCGGCGCTGGCCTGTCTCATGTTCGCGGCCATCGCCTCCTGGCTCAGTCCGGCTTGGGTCGTGGCCTTCGAGGAAGTGCCCTGGCAGGGAATGAGCCAGCCGGGCAAGGGCATCAGCATTCTGGTCATGACTTTTTTTCTGAGCACCCTGGTCTATTTCGTGACCATGCATTCGCACATGGGCATCCTCTACTACCCGTGGCAGTATTTCACCTCCATCGCCCCGCCGTACTGGGAGCAGTTCGCCGATACGGTATCCGGGAATTTCCATGTCTCCTGGATCATGTGCGCGACCGTGACCGTTTGGATGGTGGAAACGATCTGGGAGCGTTTTCCCTTCAAGCTGATCAGGACCAACTGGCTGCGCCGGGTGGTGGCTTTTTTCGGCATCATCGCCATTGCCTGGGCCATGCACCTCTTTTTGTACTTCGCCCAGGAACTGACCTGGGGCGAAGCCATCCGCGGCACGCGTCGCGACTTCGCGCCGGACTGGCGCTGGCTGCATGTCGGCGAAATGGCGGTTTTCTGGCTCGTTCCGGCCCTTTTCATCAACTTCTACTGCGACAATTGGCCCCGGCGCTTCAGCCTGCCCGTCAACGTGCTCGTGCGCACGCTGGTGAGCATCGCGGCCGCGATCATGCTCTACCTCTTCTACTACTCCACCTCCCATTTCTTTCTGGGCACGCAAAAGGGATTTTCCCATCCCCAGCAGTTCCCTATGATTCCAACCATCTGGCTGATCAACATCTGGCTGGTCCATCACTGGTTCATGGACAACTGGCCCGCCTGGAAAATGGTCCCCAAGACCGCGACCGAGATCGCAGCAGATCACGCCGCCGAAAAGGCCCAGCTTGACGGCCTGCGCTGGAGTCCCGCCCTGGGGCTCGGGCTCGGAGTGGGGCTGGCCTGCGGCGTGGCGGTGTACTTCATTGTCCTGAAGGCGCTGCCGCTGGCGTATCAATCCATCACCATCATCAAATAGCCGGCCGGGCAGGGAGCAATCATGAGTAACGATCAGAACACGTTCAGCCGACGCAACTTCTTCAAGGGCGCCGCCATGGGTGCGCTGGGCGGAACCGTCCTGGCCATGGGGGCCTATTCGTACAGTCCGTGGCGCAAGTCCTTTCTCTCCAGTGCCGAGCGAAAGATGGTCGACATCGGGGTGTGCAGGAACATCAAGGTGACGAACATTTCCGAGACGAGCTGGTTCAGCAACGCCGATCTCATGGGCGACATCAAGGGCGCGGGCGGACTTTTGGTCAACCAGTACAGCTACAACTGGCCGCCCTTCGCCGACGGCACGGGCCTTGGCAACGGCAGCTACGAGTCGGGCATCGCCAAGATCAGGCACCTCTTGCCTCACGACCTCGAAGAGGCCTGGGCAATCACCGAGAAACTGGCGGTGCATCCCGAGAATGCCGGGGGCTTCGCCTGCCTCATCGAGGTCGAGGACATGGACGGGACCAAGCACAAATACCTGCTCGATAGTGGCTGGTCCTACAAATGGATGGACGAATGTTTCAAGCGCGAGGGCATCGACGTAATGCTGAAGAATCGGGAGATCAAGGCCCTGTTCATTTCGCATGAGCACTTCGATCATTATTGGGGCGTTCCGGTCACCTACAAATACGACCCGACCATAACCACCTATGTCCCGGACGGTTTTTACAAGGAAGGGCTGCAATATCTCAAGGACGCAGGGCACAAGGGCAAGGTGGTCACGGTCAAGGCCGGGCTCCAGCACGTATCCCCGGGATTCGCCTCCTATGTGTTCGGTGTTCCGATCATTTGCCGAGTCTATGGAGAGCAGTCACTGTACTTCAACGTCAAGGATGTCGGCCTGGTAAGCGTGACCGGTTGTTGCCACCAGAGCATCATCCAGTTCGCGGAGACCGCCTACCGGGAAATCCAGTATGAAAACGATCAGCTTCACGGGATATACGGGGGGCTGCACATCTCGCCCTTTGAGGACTGGGACCCCAAATACGACGATCTGGTCATTTCCCTGGGGAAATACGGTTTCCAGAAAATTGGGTGCAACCACTGCACCGGCATTCTGTGCGCCAAGAAATTCGTCGAGGCCGGTTACCCTGTGATCAAAGGGACGGCCCGTTTCGGTTCCAAGGATCCGGTGTATCTCGGCAACGGCGACAAGATCGGCTTTGGCGTGGATGTCTAACCGAAAAAGGATCATGACTCTCTCCGTCGGCGGCGGCCTGTCGCCGACGGAGATCAGCGCCTTGCGGGTGCCTGCGGGTCATGCATGGAGTTGCCATGTTGTTTGACGCTTTTTTGCCGGGGGATTTGTTCAGGCATACCCCGCAGGGCATGCAGGAACTCTTTCGGATCATTTTGATGCGCACGAATTTTGTGCCGGTGCTGCGCCATGTCATCGGATGGCGCGGTCTGAAACAATTGACCGGACCGGTGGAGGGCTGGACCGCAAGAATCCATGGCTTCGACGGTGTGTTCGGAATTTTTTTCGTCGGTCTGGACAATGGCCCGGGCTGGATCCGGGGCGCTTTTCGCCTGCATTATTTTCCTCACCCGGACGAAGAGCTGGTCGAGCGGTGTTCGCTGCAGGCCGCGGCCTTGAGCCAATCCGGTGATTACATGACCCGTGTGCGCGATTTCATGTCGGACCCGGCCTTCGCGGATCTCTTTTACATCGCCGACCTGACCATGGGCGTCGATGCCGAAAGGAAGAGCCTGACGCTGGGTCTTGAGGGGTTTGAGGCGCTGCGCATTGTTTGCGAGGCGGGCGTGACCGTCGAACGGGACGGGCAAAGGATCTGCCTGATCGAGCCCGGCGGACTTGATTCCAATTTTCCGGCCTTTGCCACGGCATTCGGATTTTTTGATATTCTGGCGGCCTCCATGACCTTCAATCTCGGCCAGGCCCCGGGAGGTTTGCTTCTGGTCCGCATGCCCGGTTTCGAACTCAGACGTTGCCCGAAGGGGCAAATTTCCGAGACGATAGCAGATGACAATTGCCGGATACGCTTGACGCTCCGCTACGGGCAGGCGCTGACTGGCGAAGAGAATGGGGCGCAAGACGCGTGCGGCGAGACGTGCCGCATTGTTCATGACTGGGCGTTTGGCGAGCCGGTTCCGGAAGAGTTTGCGGATCGCCGGTGGTGGACCGCACATCGCCTGCAGGGGGCGTCGAGCATCGACAAAAAAGCCCTGGGCGTGGACGCGAGGCCCCCACTTATCGTGCTGACGGGTTTTTTGGGTTCGGGCAAGACCAGCTTTCTGAAACACTTCATCGAATACCAGACCCAGCACAGCCGTTTCGTGGCCGTGATCCAGAATGAGATCGGATCCGTAGGCCTGGACGGCAAGCTGCTGGATTATGCCGTGACCGAGATCGACGAAGGTTGCGTGTGCTGCAGCCTGTCAGGCAGTCTGAACCGGGCCGTGAAGGGCATCGTGTCTTCCTTCGACCCCGATTACATCATCGTCGAGACCACGGGCCTGGCAAACCCCTTCAACATGCTGGAGGAAATGGAGGAACTGACGGAACAGGCCCGTTTCGACTGCATCCTGACCGTCGTGGACGCACCGAACGTGCAAAAGACTCTCGCCGGGCATCCCATCGCCGTCGATCAGATCCGGGCGGCGGATATCGTGATGCTCAACAAACGGGATCTCGTCGGCGTGGAGGGCCTTGAGTCCGTCATGCGAATGGTGAGGGAACATAACCCGCATGCGCCCGTGTTCCCTGCGGTGAACGGCGAACTTCATCCGGCCCTGGTTCTGGATGCGGATGATCGTCCGAACAGGGCTTTGGCGAACAAGGGCGGCGAGCGGCATCATCTTTCGCATATGCACGAGGGACTTTGGTCCAAAAGCGTCCGGCTTGAGCGCCCGCTTGAGCGTGAGGCTTTCCTTGCAACCGTGGATCGCCTTCCTTCCTCCATCTTTCGCGCCAAGGGAGTCATCGAATTCGCGGATTCTCCGCAGGCCCTGCTTTTTCAATATGTGGGCGGACGCTACGAAATATCGATCTTTCCCGAACAGTCCGACACCGACCGGTTCGTGACGCTCATCGGCCAAGGCGGTGATCCCCAAAGCGCGGCCGAGGCCATAACGGCTCTGAGTGCGCTTTGAGGGCTGAGACAAATTCTGGGCGACTGGAAAAAATTCGGATCATTCGGGTGTCGAGAATTTTTCGATGCGATGAAGGAGGAATATCTTCAACCATTTGAAAATATTTCGTTTTTGTGGAGGCGCAGGGGCGATAATTTCATTCCAGTGCGGGGAAGAAAAAGCTGAAAAGGCTTGGGCGGCAAGGGGCCACAAAAGAAAAAGGCTTAAGAGTTTTGCTCTTAAGCCTTAGATTTCTTTGGTAGCGGGGGCAGGATTTGAACCTACGGCCTTCGGGTTATGAGCCCGACGAGCTACCATGCTGCTCCACCCCGCGCCATGTGAGAAGAGCTTTCTATGTAGGTTTACAAGCCTTGTCAAATGCTATATTCACTTTTTTCTTATGAAAAACACAATTAATAAAATTTCTTTAATTATTCCAGTGTATAACGAAGAAGAAAATCTTCGTGATTTGTACTCCGAGATAACCCGTAGTCTGTCAGGATTGACCTGTCCTTGGGAGCTTGTCCTGGTGGATGACGGCAGCACGGACTCCAGTCTGGCCGTCATTCGGGACCTGGCCGGGGCGGATGAGCGTGTCCGCTTCTTGTCCTTTGCCAAGAACTGCGGGCAGTCCGCCGCCTTTGCCGCCGGGTTTCGCTATGCCGCCGGCGACGTGGTCGTGACCCTGGACGCAGACCTGCAGAACGATCCCGCCGACATTCCGGCCATGCTTCAGGTCTATGCCCAGGGCGTCGACATGGTCATCGGCTGGAGGGCCAAGCGTCAGGACAGCGTGGTCAAGCGCTACGCCTCCCGCTTTGCCAACTGGGTGCGGAACAGGATCAGCCGTGAAACTGTCCGTGACACGGGCTGCTCTCTTAAAGTAATGCGTGCGCAGATGGTCAAGCGGATTCCCATGTTCACGGGCATGCACCGCTTTCTGCCCACCCTCATGAAGCTTGAGGGGGCGCGGGTGGCGGAGGTGCGCGTCAACCATCGTCCACGCAGCAAGGGCGTCTCCAAGTACGGCATTTGGGACCGGGCTTGGTCCTCGGCCTATGATCTGCTCGCGGTGCGCTGGATGCAGAAGCGGCACATCGGATACGTGGTCTCTGATACGAACGTGAAATGACTTTTCGGGCTTGACCCTTTTTCTCACGCTTTTGCCGGCGCGCCCTGTATTATAATGATTCGGGGCGAACGGTGGAGGTGCGAAGATTTTTTTATACGGCGCCGGCGCGCCTTGGGCGGAACATGGAATTAACGACACAGTGGTGGTTGCTGGCCATCGGTTTTACGGGCCAGGGATTTTTTTTCATGCGTTTTTTCTGGCAATGGATCGTCTCCGAGCGGGAGAAGAAAAGCGTCATTCCCATAAGTTTCTGGTACTTCAGTTTGCTGGGCAGTTTTTTTCTGCTGACCTATGCCATCCTGCGCAAGGATATCGTTTTCATTGTCGGCCAGTCGACGGGTTCCATCATTTATACCCGGAACCTCTATCTGATCCATCGCGAGCGCAAGCGGCTCCAGAGCAACGGATAGAGCGGGAGCAGGGCCCCGGCTACGGCCAGCCCCGTGGCCCAGCCCGCCAGAACGTCCATGGGGAAATGTTTCCCAAGGTAGATCCGCGAATAGCCGATGACCAGCGGAAGAGCCCATATTGCCTTCTTGCGGAAAGCGGCGAAAAGGACGAGAGCAGCCGCTGCGGAGTTGGCTGCGTGGGCGGAAGGAAAGGACGATCCACTTTGCTTGGTGGTCGTGAAATCCTGCGGCAGGGTCGCCCATGATCCCGAATCCTGGTAGCGGGTTTCGCCGATGCTCTTGTAGGGTCGAGCGCGGCCGACGCTGTCCTTGATCAGGGAGCAGGTCAGGTCGGAGACGCCGATGCTTGCGGCCAGGGCCAGCACGACGACCATGGACACGCGTCCCTGTCTGAGGCCGAAGGCGACCATGGTGATGGCCAGGACCCACAGGAAGGCAGAGCTTGAGAACAGGGGCATGAGATAATCGAAGGGCGGGTTTTGCCAGCTCTGATTGATCCACCGAAACAGGGTTATTTCCCAGTCAGGGGTATGAAAAAACATGTACTCCTCCTTGGTCTGGCCAGTTTGGTGGATGCGGGCGGAATTGTCCAGCGGGCAAGAGCGCAATGCATCTTGACGCGCTAAGTATTTGCGGCTACATTCCCAGTTTACTTTTTTTGAAGGAGAAATGAAATGAGCAAGAGAACATATCAACCGAGCACCACCAAGCGTAAGAGAAGTCACGGGTTTCTGGTTCGTTCACGGACCAAGAGCGGCCAGGCCGTGCTGCGCCGCAGAAGAGCAAAGGGAAGAAAAAGATTAGCCGTCTAGCCTACCCTCCCTCGTATCGACTGAAGAGACGGCCCCAGTTTTGTAGCTGTTATGACCGGGGCCGTCGTTTTTTTTCAAAGAGTTTCACCCTCTTTGTGCTCGAGCGGGAAGATGCCGGGGAGTCCTGGCGTCTTGGGCTTACGGTGAGCAGAAAAATTGGCAAGTCCGTGCGGCGCAATCGGGTCAAGCGTTTGGTCCGGGAGTACTTCCGGCTTCACCGGCATGATTTTCACCTGCGCGCGGACATTGTCGTGGTGCCCAAGCGGGGCGTTTGCGTGGATTCCATGGACCTTGCGCAGGTGTCCTCGGAACTTGGTCCACTGATGACAAAAATCGTGTCTCGGGTTGGAGCGGCCTAGGTCTTTCCGGAGTTTTCATGCGCCAAGCCTTCGTATACATCCTTTCCCTGTATCAGTATCTGATATCCCCGCTCTATTCTCCCTGTTGCCGTTTCACTCCTTCGTGTTCCGAATATGCCCGGCAGGCCATCTTGTCTCATGGAATTTTTCGGGGGATGGGCCTTGTCATCTGGCGGTTGTTACGTTGTCATCCCCTGTGTGCCGGTGGTTACGATCCGGTTCCCTCCCCTAACTTGTCAAAGAGAGATTGAAATCAATGGATAGCAATAAACGCGTCATCCTCGCTGTTTCCCTGTCGCTACTGGTGCTTCTGGGCTGGAATTACATATTCCCTCCGGCGCCTCCCCTGGAAACGGCCACACAGAATCTTTCCGCACCCAATCAGACCGAGGCGCCCGCTCCCCAGGACGCGGCGCAGGTGATGCCTTCCTCGCCAACCGTGCAGTTCACTCCCGCCGCGGGGGAAAAACTTTCCATTGAAACGCCCCTGTATCGCGCCGTGATCAACACCTCCGGCGGTGTGCTGGAGAGTTTCGAGCTCAAGGAATACAAGGAAACCATCGATCCGGACGCCAAAAACATCGATCTGGTCACGGCGCAGTCCGTGACCAAGGCGCCCATGGGTCTGATCTGGAATTCCATGCCGACCTGGGCCCAGGGCGAATGGACTGTGCAGGGCGGCGATCTGGATCTTTCCGACGGTCAGAGCGGCACCATTCAGTTGAGCGGCGTCGTAGGCGGCGTGCAGATGGACCGGGTGCTGACTTTCACCGGCGGCACCTACGAGGTCAAGGAAGAG
The DNA here is from genome assembly GCF_900114115.1 of Desulfomicrobium apsheronum. Lineage (NCBI taxonomy): Bacteria > Pseudomonadati > Thermodesulfobacteriota > Desulfovibrionia > Desulfovibrionales > Desulfomicrobiaceae > Desulfomicrobium > Desulfomicrobium apsheronum. The sequence goes on from NZ_FORX01000001.1 coordinate 115,267, forward strand.
GTCAAGATCACCAATGTCACTGCGGCGCAGATTCAGGGACATCTGGCCTTTTCCGTGTCCAGCGTTCCGCTCACGGCCGAGGGCGACAACTACAATCATACCAAGATCGCCTATATGACCGCTGGAAGTCTGACCGAGGAAGACAGCCAGAAGGATCTTCAGATCGGCGTTGAATCTCCCACTCCGGCCCAGTGGGGCGGCATCGAGAGCAACTACTTTCTGCTGGGTATCGTGCCAACCTCTTCGGACATGTTCGCCCGCGCCAAGCTTGAGGACAATGTCTACCGCATGACCGTCGCCGATCAGGTCCTGCTTGATCCAGGCATCACGCAGCTGCGCACCGTGTCCTACTATTTCGGGCCCAAGACGGAAAAGAACCTCTCCATCATGCCCAAGGACCTCAAAGGCAGCATGCACTACGGGTTTTTCGACATCATCGCCAAGCCGCTCAATCAGTTCCTGAATTTCCTGTACGGCTATGTCGGTAACTACGGCATAGCGATCATCATTTTGACCGTCATCATCAAGCTCCTCTTCTGGCCCTTGTCGCACAAGAGCTACAAGTCCATGGAGCAGATGAAGAAGTTGCAGCCCATGATGGCCAAGATTCGTGAAAAGTACGCCGATGACCGCGAAAAGATGAACTCCGAGATCATGCAGCTCTACAAGACCTACAAGGTCAACCCGGCCGGCGGTTGCGTGCCCATGCTGCTGCAGATTCCCGTGTTCTTCGCCTTGTACCAGGCCCTCCTCGGCGCCATCGAGCTCAGGCATGCGGCGTTCATTCCGACCCTGCCCTTCACGGACTTCGTCTGGCTGGCCGACCTCTCGGCCAAGGACCCCTACTACATCACGCCGCTGGTCATGGGCGCGACCATGTTCCTGCAGCAGCGTCTGTCTCCGCCCATGGGCGACCCGATGCAGGCCAAGATCATGATGTTCATGCCTGTCATATTCACCTTCCTTTTCCTGAACTTTCCTTCCGGTCTGGTCGTGTACTGGTTGATCAACAACCTGCTGTCCATCGCCCAGCAGTCGTACATGATCAAAAAATCGAAGTAGCATTGAGGTCATGCCCAGCGGCGTCCGTTCATGGACGCCGCCGGACATGATGTGATGCGTTTTTTGATTTTTTCAGGAACGTGAAGGAGAGCTGGATGAATACATACAAGGATTTTCAGGCCAAGACCGTGGACCAGGCCATCGATGACGCATGCCGCTTTTTTGCAGTTGAGCGCGACGCATTGGAAATTGAAATCGTCAGCGGCGGGTCATCCGGAATATTCGGTCTTGGCGCCAAAAAGGCGACCATCCGGGCTAAAAGGCGTCGCCTGAATCCGGCCGTGGAAGAGCCTTCCGTGACCGCTGTGCCCGAAACGGTGCGTGCCGTGCCTACGGCCGTTCCGGCTTTGCCCGAGGAAGAGGGCCTGGCCGACGATGCCGCCCTTGAGCCGGATGCAGCCATCGATTTCGACGAGGAAGACGAGCCTCGCCCCGTCACGACGCTTTCCCCCGAGGAGATGGTCCGGCTGGAAGCGGATATCCGCACGATCATGACCGCCCTCATAACGCCCATCGCGGTCAACGTGACCCTGACGGTCGACGTGGCGTCAAGTCCGATCACCGTGCATATCGAGGACGGGGACAACTCGGGCCTGATCATCGGTCGTGACGGGCAGACCATCACCGCGCTCCAGTATCTGGCCAACCGTATCGTCTCCAAATCCTGGCCCCAGAGTCCGCGCATCCAGCTGGATGCGGGCGATTATCGCCAGAAGCAGGAGGAGCAGCTCCTCGGCATTGCCCAGTTCCTCTCGGAAAAGGCGAAGAAATCCGGGCGGGTGCAGAGCACAAGGCCGCTGTCTTCCTTTCATCGCCGGGTCGTGCACATGGCCCTGCAGGACGATCGCGGCGTGCAGACACGCAGCAAGGGCGAAGGGCACATGAAGCGGGTTCTCATCCTGCCGGTCAAGCGCGGTAAACCCGGCGGCCGGCCACCCAGACGTCAGGAAGCCGCCCAGGCTCGTCAATCCTAAACTTCGCGGGCCCTAGGCCCGCTTTTTTTTCATCATGAATACAAACTCCGACACCATCGTGGCCATCGCCACTCCCCCCGGCCAGGGCGCCATCGGCATTGTCCGCCTGAGCGGCCCGGCCGCCGGGGAAATCGCGCGTGGTCTTTTTCATTCCTCTCGTCCAGGCTTCACGGCCTTTAAACCCTATCATCTGCATCACGGGCAACTGCGAGACCCTGAAGGAAATTTTCTGGATGAGGTGCTGGCGGCTTTCATGCCCGGTCCGGGTTCCTTCACTGGAGAGGACGTCGTTGAATTGCAGTGCCATGGCGGCGGCGCGGTTTTGCGCCGGGTGGTGGAGGAATGTCTGGAGCATGGCGCGCGGCTGGCGGCTCCGGGCGAGTTTTCCAAGCGGGCTTTTCTCAATTCGCGCATGGATCTGACCCAGGCCGAGGCCATCATGGAGCTGGTCGGCGCGCCCACGGCCGTCGCCGTTGGGCTGGCCGGGAGCAAGCTTGAGGGTTTGCTGGCGCGTCGCATCGGCGAGCTTCGGGCCGGTCTTGAGTCCTTGCGCGTGCAGCTCTGCGTGGCTGTGGATTTTCCCGAGGACGAGGTCGAGTGTCTGGCCCCCGAGGATCTGGCGCGGGGCGTTGCCGAGGTCTGCGAGGCCATGACCGAGCTGGCCGACAATTACGATCGCGGGCGCTGCTGGCGCGACGGGGCTTTGGTGGTTTTGGCGGGGCAGGTAAACGCTGGCAAATCAAGCCTCATGAACGCGATCCTGGGCATCAATCGGGCCATAGTGACTGACATCCCGGGCACGACGCGGGACTATCTGGAGGAATCCGTGCAGATCGACGGTCTGCCAGTGCGGCTGGTGGACACGGCGGGTCTGCGAGCATCCCTCGACAGCGTGGAGCTTTTGGGCATCGAGCGCAGCCGCGAACTTCTCGGCCGGGCCGATCTGGTCCTGCTGGTCATCGATTCCGAACTCGGGCCTGGAGCCGAGGATCTGGACCTGGCCCTGAATACGGACAATCTGCTCGTTGTGGCCAACAAGATGGATCTTGTGGGCGGCGAGCCTGCTTGGCTTGACGAGAGTCCATGGAGTGAACGGGAGCTGTGTCCGCTATCCGCCAAGCATGGCCATGGCGTGTCTGATCTGCTGGCGGCCATCCGTCGGATCGTGGCCGCCACGGGCGCTCCCGAATCCGGAGCGCTGGTGCCCAACCTGCGCCAGCACACGGCCCTGGTCCGCGCCAGCGAAGAGCTTGCGCAAATGCTGGACGAACTCGCGGGCGGACTGCCCTACGACATTCTCTCCGTCCGCCTGGACACGGCCTGCGTTCTTCTGGCGGAAATCACAGGTGAGATATCCTCCCAGGAGGTGCTGAGCGCCGTGTTCGACGGATTTTGCATCGGGAAGTGACTTCAGGGCAACGTGAAGTTGATCTCCACCCGTTCCAGGCTCACTGCCTCAAGAATTACGTTCAGGGTCTGGCCCATGGCGAAGGTTTTTCCGGTGCGCTGGCCGAGCAGATCCTGGCGTTCCGGGTCAAATACGTAAAAGTCGTCCAGGGTGGCGAGCCGCACCAGTCCGTCCACGGGCATGTCCAGAAGTTCCACCCAGAAGCCGAAGTCGGCCACCCCTGAAACTACCCCGCGCATCTCCTCTCCAATCCGATCCTCAAGGGCCAGAATGGCCGATCTCTTCTGAATCTCCCGTTCCGCCTCCATGGCTTTGCGTTCCAGGGCGTTCAATCCTTCGCAGATGCCCTGTACGTCTCCCACGCTCATTTTTTCCGCTTCATTCGCCAGCAGCCTTTTGAGTGACCTGTGCACCAGAAGATCCGCATAACGGCGGATGGGTGAGGTGAAGTGGCAGTACGCGACCGAGGCCAGTCCGTAATGACCGTCGTTGTCCGGTGAATATTGCGCCTGCATCATGGTGCGCAGGATGAGGCGGTTGACCAGATATTCGATGTCCGTGCCCTTGGCCGCATGTGATATCTGCTGCAGGCCCATCTGATCCATTTCCTTGGGCAGGCGGTCCACCAGGCTGGTGTGCGAGAGCATGCGCAGCAGGGTCTCCAGCTTTTTTTCGTCGGGCTGGGGATGGATGCGGTACGGGAAGACGCGCTGGCGCTCGCCCATGTATTCGGCCACGCGTTCATTGGCCGCGATCATGAACTCCTCGATGAGGCGGTGGCTGAAGAGACGGGTCCCGGCGTGGACGCTGATGATGTCCTCGATCACGCGGACCTGGGCCTCGGGGATGTCGAAATCCAGGCAGCCGCGATCCATGCGGCGCTTCATGAAAATCCTGGCCAGTTCCTCGGCGTCGCGCAGCATGGGCAGAAGCGGGGCCGTGTCCTGGTCCGGCGAGCCGTCCAGGGCGCTTTGCACCTGATTGTAGGTCAGACGGGCCTGACTCATGATCACAGCGTTGTAGAGCCGCGGCGCGCCGGGTTCGCCATCAAGCGAGTAGGGCGTGTCCACGACCATGGCCAGTCGCGGAACCATCGGCCGCAGGCTGCACAGTCCGTTCGACAGGGCCTCGGGAAACATGGGCTCCACCGAGAGTGGGAAATAATAGGAATTGCCCCGGGTCAGCGCCTCGACGTCCAGTGGGGAGCCTTCGGGAACGTAATGAGCCACGTCGGCAATGGCCACGACCAGGCGGTATCCGTTCTCCTGTCGTTCGACGTAGACCGCGTCGTCGAAATCCTTGGCCGTCTCGCCGTCGATGGTCACCAATGCGAGGCGGCGCAGGTCATTTCGGCCTGCCCAGTCCTCGGGGGAGGGGACGTCCGGCAGGGCTTCGGCCTGCCGCAGCGTAGGAACCGGAAAGACTTCGGGAATGGAATAGCCGGTCTTGACGAGCAGTTCCTGGGTGGCCAGATCCCGCTCTTCTCCCAGACGGCGTAGGGCGGTGCAGCGCCAAAGTCCCTTTTCTTGCTCCTCCACCGGCGCGACGCTCAGGATGTCGCCTTTTTCGGGGCTTGGAATGCCGCTGGTATCGACCACGGTGTAGAAGGGCATGCGCGAGTCCGTGGGATGGCAGAAATAGCTGTCCTGATGGATGCGCCGGCTGACCCGGACCAGGAGTTCACGCGTGGCCCGGTCCAGAACCTCGACGACGCGTCCTTCCGGGGAGTCCTTCTTGCGCGAGCTGTCGATGACGGCGACGACCTTGTCGCCGGGCCAGGCTCCACCGAAGTTGCTGGGGTGGATGAAGAGATCCTTTTGCTTTTTGTCTTCGGAAATGAGGTAGCCCACTCCCGAGCGGCGCACGTCGAGGATGCCGGTCATGCGCGGCAGGTTGTCCAGGAGCCCGTAGCTCTTGCCCATCTGCACGATTTCGCCGCTCTCGACCATCTGGGCCAGCGTTGATTTGATGACCTTCTTGAGGGAGGCGTCGGCGTCGAACAGATCGTAGATGTTCTTGCTGCGCAGGGGCGCACCGGCCTGGTGCAGGGCGGTAAGAAGGTTTTTCTTGGAAAATTTGGTTTGTTTAGCTTGCTTTTTCGGGGGCATGTAAAGTCCATGGTAGGTTGTGAAAACGATCGCCGAGCCAGTCGCGAAACGACAGGGGGCCGGCGGTTGAAAAGGATGTCGTTAGCTGTGGAGTCCACAGCCGTTCATCGGCAAAGGGCGCCAGTTTGACGGCGTCTTTTGGCGTGCAGACGATGTGCGCGCAGTTGTTGCGTTCGGCGGCCGCGACAATGGCCTGCCAGTCGGAGATGCCGAAGGGGTGATGATCGGGATAGATCAGATGACGGACCGGCTTTTCTCCGAGATCGGTCTTGCAGGTCTGACACACTTTGTCCGGATTGGCGATGGCCGTGACGAGCAGAAAGCGCTGGCCGTCCAGCGTGTCTTGGGTTTCGCCGGTCAAGGCGTTGGCCACGCCTCGGGCCGTGACCCGAAAAAAGAAGATGGGCTTGCCCAGGATCGCCAGCTTAATGTGGGCGATGGTTTCAAGGCAGCCGTCATCGTCGAACATGGTGTTGATCAGAAACGCATCGGCCCTGGCCAGGGCGGAGGTGTCCTCGCGCCATGATCCGGCGGGGATGACCCGGTTCCATTCTTCGTCCAGGTCGCGCGGACACAGGAGGCACAGGTTCAGATCGCGCTGGATGCGCAGGTGCTGGTATCCGTCGTCGAGGACAAAGAGATCGGCCATTTTTCTGGCCGCGATCTTGCCCGCCCGGACGCGGTTGGGATCGACCAGGATTTGGGCCTGAGGGTGCGTGCGTTTGAGCAGCAGCGGTTCGTCACCCGCCTCGTGAGGCGGACTCAAAAGTTGGACCGCATAGGGCAGGTGCGGCGGTTTGCCGCCATAGCCGCGAGTCAGCACCGTGGGGCGAAGCCCTTCGTCGCGGGCCCAGTCCAGCAGCCAGGATACGACCGGGGTCTTGCCCGTGCCGCCCCAGGAGATGTTGCCTACACTGATGCAGGGGGCCGGAGGCCGCCAGGACACGCGCTTGCCCGAAGCATAGAGCCTGGCGCGCAGGCGCATAAGCCGGGCGTAGGCCTTGCTTAGGGGGCCCAGTATGTGGGGAAACTGGCTTTGCAGACGAGATATGCGGTCAGGAGTCATGATATGGGCGCCGAAAAAGGGAAAGGGCGGCTAGCAGCCGCCCCTGGATTAGTTTCGGGAAGATCCGAAGAATCGCAGCAAAAAGAGAAACAGGTTGATAAAGTCCAGATAAAGGGTCAGCGCGCCGAGAATTGTGCCGCGACGGACGGCCACTGTATCGTCCATGGGCGCGGACTCACCCATGACTTTAAGCTTCTGGGTGTCGTAGGCGGTGAGACCGGTGAAGATGAGCACGCCGATGCCGCTGATGACGAAATCAAGGGCGGAGCTGGCCATGAAGATGTTCACGATGGAGGCGATGATGATGCCGATGAGTCCCATGAACAAGAAGCTGCCCCAGCCGGTCAGGTCCTTCTTTGTGGTAGCGCCGTAAACGCTCATGGCCGCGAACATGCCGGTGCAGACGATGAAGGCCTTGAAGATGGAGGCCGCCGTGTAGACCATGAGGATGGACGACAGCGTGGCACCGGTCAAGGCGCTGTACAGAAGAAAAAGTCCCGTGGCGGTGCCGGCGGACATGCGATGCACGCCTCCGGATATGGCCAGAACCAGGCCGAACTGGGCGATGATCATGCCCCAGAAAATTATGGGATTGGCAAAGATGACCTGGGCAATAGCGGGCGTGTTGGCCACGGTATAGGCAACCACGGCGGTCAGCCCCAGCCCAAGGCTCATCCAGTTGTAGACCCCGCGCAGAAAAAGGTTGGTCGCCTGCACATCGGTGCGGGTCTGGGAAACAGTCTGGAAGTTCATTGTTCCTCCTCAATATTGTTATTTTTGTTCAGAATGAATTCCGGCAGTCCTTGCACGTATCCAGAGCATCCATCGTTATACTCCGGCCTGCATGGATTGACGCCAGAAATCAGCCCCTTTGATTTAGGTCATCTGGGGCGCAAGTCAAGGATTGGCGCTCTTAGGCTCAAAAATGGGCTCGAACTGACAAATTTTGTCAGCCATGCCTTGAATTCGCATCAGTTTGCCTGTTCCAGCCACCAAGAAAACACACAGATATCCCTCCGCAACAAAAAAATCCCCCCGCCACACCCCGGTCGAACTTTTGATCGTTGTGGCGATCATCGGTATCTTGGCCGCGATTGCGATTCCGCAGTTTACGAAGTATAAGAAAAATGCTGCTGCTTGCAATTCAGATATTCGAAACTGTATATCTGAGGCCGCTGCTAGATTTGCCAATTCTACAAGCGATAATAGTACGAATTGTGTAAGCGAGATGCCCGGCAGTAAAGTCGGGTCAGGGAATACTGTCTACTGTCTAAGAAAAGGGGGCAAGTCTTCTTTTGACTTTTATCAATCATCTTGACGATATTCTCAATTCTTTCAGCCACTTTTTTATCTGTATCAACCTTCCTCTTCACTCGCGCAATGGCGCTGGCGACGGTGCTGTACTTCTCGATTTTGAAGTGCTCCCCGATTTGTTTCAGGCTGTCTCCTTTGAGGATTCTGGAGAGATATATGGAGATGTCACGGGGATCGTTAGTGATTCCTCGCACTGACGAGGTCAGGACGTTTTCGGTGACGCCATGGACTTCGCAGACGGCCTTTTTGATCGCCTCTATGGTGACCGGCGCAAGTTGCCTTGATTCCGGGACTTCGGGGCTGAGCTTGGCTTCAAAAAAACGGTCTTTGATGGTCTGGACGAAGTCCGAATTCCCCAGAATCGCGGGCAATTTCTTGAGGGAGAAAATCCTTTCGATCTCCTCGTCTTCGTCCCGGGCCATGAAGCGACGGTATTCGGCGCGCGCCTTGGTCGGATCGTCGGAGAATTGCGAAAGCAGCGTCTCGGTATGCAGCCATTTCCATGCGTCCCCGCGTCGTAGATAGCCGAGGTGGCTGCTCCAGGGATATTCCGACAGTGACTTGGTCAACCCGGCCTTCAAAGGATTGTGGTGGATGTACCGGATCAAGCCTTGAAGATATTCGTCTTCGCCGACCAGGATGGCCTTGTATCTGCCTTTGAAAAGCTGCCCGTCCAGACCGTAACGCCGATTGAACCACTGCGTGTATACGCCGCCAAGATGCCGCATGGCGCGCGCCAAGTTGCCCTCGGAAGACTGGACCAGAATATGGTAGTGGTTGGACATCAGGCAATAAGCTGCGACGTTCACCCGGAACATCTCCGACGTGCTTTTGAGCAGGTCGGTGAATGCCTTGTAGTCCTGGGCGTCGCGGAAAATGTTCTCCCGCTGCCGTCCCCGGTTCATGACATGGTGCCATGCGCCATTAAAATCGATTCTGAGTGGTCGTGCCATGTGAGGAGAGTGCCAGCTTGGGATGGTTTAGTCAAAAGAAGACTTGACCCCTTATGTATGTAGACCCCTTATGTATTTCGTGTATGCGCCGCCAAGATGCCGCATGGCACGCGCCAAGTTGCCCTCGGAAGACTGGACTAGAATATGATAGTGGTTGGACATCAGGCAATAAGCTGCGACGTTCACCCGGAACATCTCCGACGTGCTTTTGAGCAGGTCGGTGAATGCCTTGTAGTCCTGGGCGTCGCGGAAAATGTTCTCCCGCTGCCGTCCCCGGTTCATGACATGGTGCCATGCGCCATTAAAATCGATTCTGAGTGGTCGTGCCATGTGAGGAGAGTGCCAGCTTGGGATGGTTTAGTCAAAAGAAGACTTGACCCCTTATGTATTTTCTTATGTATTTTTTGCGGTCACGTATTGTCATGACATTGTCAGGACGTTATAGAGAGGATAATTAAGGAGGGATTATGGCAACTACGACATTGTCCAAAACCGAAAGGATCGATGTGCGGGCCAGTATTTCTGTGAAGCAGCTGCTGCAGGAAGCCGCCCACGCCAGCCATAAAAGTGTCAGCGAATTTTTGTTGGACGCTGGTGTCAATGCGGCAAACCAAGCCCTTTCCGATCGTCGCCATTTCGTGCTTGATGAGGTCCAGTGGGAAGCCTTCGAACAGGCCCTCGACAGACCGGTTCAGGCCAAGGCTCGACTTCGCAGTCTCATTACCGACGCCGGAGTGCTCGACTGATGTTCGAACCAGTGCGCAAGCTCCAATCTAGTGACGACCTCGACGGGTTCGACTGTGGTCAGCCTGCGCTGAATCAGTTTCTGCAACGGTTTGCGCTAATAAATCAGAAGGCCAGCTGTACCCAGACTTACGTGAGCACTGTCCAGGGGCGCGTGGCCGGTTTCTATTCCCTTGCAGTTGGGAGCGTGTCACCTGCGGATGCTCCGGGCCGGGTTGCCAAAGGGCTGGCCCGACACCCCGTGCCGGGCATGATTCTGGCCAGGCTGGCGGTGGATGTGGAGTATCAGCGCAAAGGCCTGGGACGGGCGCTTCTCAAAAATGCATTGCTGCGAACGCTGCAGGCTGCGGACATCGCGGGGATCAGGGCGGTTCTTGTGCATGCCAAGGACGAACAGGCCCGGGAATGGTATGCTGCCTGGGATTTTGAACCGAGCATGACGGACCCGTATCATCTTTTTTTACTTCTGAAAGATCTTAAGTCCGCCCTTGATCGATAATCTTGCTCCGGGCATGATGCACCGCATCATCCCCTCCAAGGAGCGCCCGTGAAATCACCCGACTATATCGACTTTAAGGCCATTACGGCCCTTTTCCAACTCGCCCACGCCGAATCCCGAAATTTTCTCTACGAATACGAAGTCTATTCCCTTCTCTCCAAATCCGGCGCCGAGACTCCTCCTCGGGCGCATTTGCTTGTTCGCGGGGCGCGGGTTTCGGATGAGGAGTTGATGGCCATTCCCGGGGACAAGGCGGTGCTCAAGATCGTTTCCCCGACCATCGTGCACAAGACCGAGGTCGGCGGGGTGCGGATTGTGGGTAAGACGGCGCAGGGTGTTCGTTCGGCCCAGCGGCGCATGCTTTATGAGGTGCCCGAGAACTATGCGGCCTGGATCGAGCGCAACCCTGATGCCGCGCCGCCTTCCTATCGGGGACTTGGCGGGCAGGCTCTGGTCGCGGCCATCAGCCGGGATTTGAAGGGGGTGCTGCAGGTGCAGTTCATGCCTCCCGACTCCGACACCTTTGGTCATGAGCTCATCGTGGGCCTGCGACGCACGCGCGAGTTCGGGATGGTTTTAAGCGCCGGGCTCGGCGGGACCGACACCGAGCTTTACGCCCAGCGGTTTCGCAAGGGGCAGGCCATTGTGGCGGCGTCCACGGCCATGACCGATGGGCAGACATTTTTCGAGCTTTTCCGCCAGACCATCTCCTACAAAAAATTGGCCGGATTGACCCGGGGGCAGCGCCGCATCGTCACTGACGAGCAGCTCATCGAGTGTTTTGAAAGCTTCGTGGCCATGGCCAATTTTTATTCGCCGGACAATCCGGACGCGCCCTTCATCATCGAGGAACTGGAGGTCAATCCCTTCGCCTTCACCGATTATCTGATGGTACCCTTGGACGGCATGTGCCGCTTTTCCCTGCCCGAGTCGCAACCCGCATGTCGCCCGGTGGGCAAGATCCACAAGCTGCTGCATCCGGAGCGCATCGGTATTGTCGGGGTTTCGGCTTCGCGGCGAAATTTCGGGCGCATCATTCTGGAAAACATCCTGGCCCAGGGCTTTGCCCCGGAGAACGTGACCATTCTGCGCGAAGGTGCCCCGGATCAAAGCGGGGTGCGGTGCGTGCCTGATCTGACCGCGCTGCCGCACAAGCTCGATCTTTTGGTCGTGGCCGTCGGCGCGGCTCAGGTGCCTGATCTGGTGGAGGAAATCATCAGCAGGGACGCGGCCCACGCGGTCATGCTCATTCCCGGCGGCATGGGCGAGACCGAGGACAGCCGCGAGCGGGCTGCGCAGGTGGTGGCGCGGATCAATCAGGCCCACGGGGAGGGCGATGGCGGGCCGATTTTTTTGGGAGCAAACTGCATGGGTGTGGTCTCGCGGCCCGGGCGGTACGACACCTGGTTCATCCCCGAGGAGAAGCTGCCGCGTGATCGGGGCAAGCCCTACCGCCGCGCGGCCCTGGTCAGTCAGAGCGGAGCCTTCATGCTGCATCGCAGCAGTCAGTGCCCGGAACTGGTGCCGGCCTACATGATTTCCATGGGTAACCAGACCGACCTGACCCTTGGCGACATGGTCAGCTATTTCAAGGATTCGGATCAGGTGGATGTCATCGCGGTCTATGCCGAAGGTTTCAGCGATCTTGACGGGCTGGCTTTTTGCCGGGCCGTGCGTGAGGCGGTCATGGCAGGCAAGGAGGTGGTCTTCTACAAGGCGGGCCGTACACCCGAAGGCAAGTCCGCCACCAGTGGGCACACCGCGTCACTGGCCGGGGACTTTATGGTCTGCGAGAGCTGCGTGCGTCAGGCCGGAGCCATCGTGGCCCAGAATTTCAACCAGTTTCAGGACCTTTTTCTGCTGGCGGAAACCCTGAATAGCAAGAAGATCCGGGGCAACCGTTTGGCGGCGGTGAGCGGAGCAGGATTCGAGGCGGTGGGCATGGCGGATTCCATCCAGAGCGACGACTATTCCATGCAGCTTGCGCCATTCGCCTTGGAAAGTGTGGACAAGATCGCCGGGGTGTTGCGGGAGAAGCGGCTGGACGCGCTGGTCAGCATCGTCAATCCGCTGGACATCAACCCCGCCGCCGACGATGACGGCCACGCGCGAATCGCCGCCATCCTGGCCGCAGACCCAGGGGTGGACGCCGTGGTTCTGGGTCTGGACCCTCTTTCTCCGGCCATGCACACCCTGGCTGATACCGATGTTGCGGCCTTTGACCTGCACGCCGAAGGCAGCATTGCACGGTTGCTGCCGGAAGTGATCAGGCAGAGCGACAAGCCCATCATCGGCGTCATCGACGGCGGCCGCCTTTATGACCCATTGCGCGACGTGCTCATGGCCGCAGGCGTGCCTGTTTTTCCGGTCTGCGACCGCGCTGTGTCAGCCCTGGCCCAGTACATTCAGGCCAGATTGTACGCTGATGTGCTGCGGGGTGGTTCCTAGTCTTCCACGACAGCGCCCAGATCTACCTGAACCCCGGCCTCCCTGGCCTTTAAGACCCGGCGCACGATCTTGCCGCTGCTGGTTCGGGGCAGGGCCTCCACGAATTCCATGGAGCGGATTACGGCCACGGGCCCCACTTCCTTGCGGATATGGGTCTTGAGCATGCGGATGATCTCGTTGCGGTCGTCCAGGGCCGCGAATTCCGCCTGTAGTACGATGTAGGCCTTGGCCACCTCCCCCTTTATCTTGTCCGGGATGCCGATCACGGCCGCATCGGCCACGGCCTTGTGGGTCAGGAATGCGTTTTCGAGTTCGACGTTGCCGATGCGGTGCCCGGCTATGTTCATGACATCGTCGGAGCGGCCGTGGATCCAGATCAGGCCGTCTTCGTCGCGGGTGGCGATGTCCCCTGCCCAATACTTGCCGGGCCCCAGGGGCCAGTAGGTCGCGTCGCGGAGTTCGGGTTTGCCGAAAATATCAAGCAGCATGGACGGCCAGGGCCTCGTCACGATGAGATTGCCCGCGACTCCGGCTTCCACGGGATTGCCGTCCTCATCGACGATGTCCACCTCAATGCCGGGCATGGGGCGGTGAACGGAGCCCGGTTTCAGGACCGAGACCGGAAAGGGGCTGATCATGCATCCGCCGGTTTCGGTCTGCCACCAGGTGTCGAGAATGGGGCATTGGGAGTGGCCGATGAATTTGTAGAACCAGAGCCAGGTATCGGGCGAAATCGGTTCCCCCACGCTGGCCAGGAGGCGCAGGGTCGAGAGGTCGTGCATGCGCGGATACTGGTTGCCGTAGCGCATGAGCATGCGGATGACGGTCGGCGCCGTGTAGAGGATGGTCACGCCGTAACGGGCCACGATGTCCCACATGCGGTCGGCCTGCGGGTAGAGGGGGTGCCCTTCGTACATGACCGTGGTCGTACCGGCGATGAGCGGGCCGTAGACCACGTAGCTGTGCCCGGTGATCCAGCCCATGTCGCCGGTGCACCAGAAGATGTCCGTGGGCTTGATGTCGAAAACCCAGTCCAGCGAGCGGTGCAGGCCGACCATGTATCCGGCGTGGCCGTGCACGATGCCCTTGGGCTCGCCCGTGGTCCCGGAAGTGTGCAGGATGAAGAGCGGATCATCGGAGTTCATGATCTCGGTCGCCGCATCGGAGCGCTCCTGGCGGACCAGGGCATCGTACCAGATGTCGCGGGCCTCGCCCATGTCCACGTCCAGTTTGGCGCGGTTGACCACGACCACGGTCTCCACGCAGTCGCACCCGCCCACCAGCGCTTCGTCCACGGTGGCCTTCAGGTTGACGATGCGCCCGTTGCGGTAGAACCCGTCGGCCGTGACCACCAGCTTGGCTTCGACCTCGGTGATGCGCTGGCGCAGGGCCTTGGCGGAAAATCCGGCGAACACCGCGCAATGCACGGCCCCGATCTTGGCGCAGGCGAGCATGGCCATCATGGTCTGGGGGATGAGCGGCATGTAGAGCACCACCCGGTCGCCCTTGCCAAGGCCCAGTGAACGCATGGCGTTGGCCAGTTTGTTCACTTCGCGGTAGAGTTCATAGTAGGTGTATTTCTTGGTGTCACCTGCCTCGCCTTCCCAGATGAGCGCCAGCTTGTTCTTGTTGGCCGTGGTGATGTGGCGGTCGAGGGCGTTGTACACGATGTTGCACTGGGCGCCCTTGAACCACTGGTAGCGAGGGGCCTCGGAGTCATCCAGGACCACGTCCCATTTGTTGAACCAGTCCAGCTCCTGGGCCGCATCTTCCCAATACCCCAGGTTGTCGGCCTTGGCCGATGCCTGGGCCGTGGCAAACTCCTGCGGATTGACATTGGCCTCGATGACCAATTGAGGCAGGGGGCGGAAGACGAGTTCTTCGCCATAGGCCATGTCGGTTTCTTTCATGGCGTTCTCCTTGCGCGGCAGGCCGCGTTTCATGCCGGTGCGTCGTTCCATATTGTGTACTCGTTTTAGTATTCGGGGAAAGCCCATTCTCGGCTAATGGCCTTTTGGGGCAGGTAAGCGCCGCTAGAGCTGCAAAATTTTCTTCAGTTCACCGATGCGCCGCCTGCTGACCGGTAGTTCGATCTTCTTGCGTCCGGCCGTGCGCAGCATGAAATTGCCGCCGGGCATGGATGCGATCTCCGTGACCATGTCCAGATTGACCAGATACTTGCGGTGTACCCGGCAGAATCGATGCGGCCGCAGGCGCGCTTCCAGATTCTTGAGTCGGTAGGATGTCAGGAAGCGGTCCTGGGCCGTATGCACGAAGCTGTAGTCCTCGTAGGCCTCCACGTACACGATCTGGGTGTAGGGAATGAGGATGTGGCGACCCTCCTGATTGACCGGCAGCTTTTCGATTTCCGGAGAACGCTCCCGACTCATGTCCCACGCCTGACGCAGGGCGTTGACAAAGACCTCTTCCTCGTCGTCGCCCATGGACAATTGCACGGTTTCTTCACTTATGTGCTGACGGGCCTGCAGGGGCTGGGTCGGCGGGGATGCCTTCTTGCGTGGAAGCAGCGGGCGCAGGCGCTCGATGGAGCGCGCGAAGCGGTTCGCGTTGGCGGGCCAGAGCAGGTAGTCGGCGGCGCCGAGCTCGAAGGCGGTGAAGGCCTGATCCTCTTCCGTGGCCAGAAAAATGAGCGCGGGCGGGTCGTCGCCCTGGGCCAGATGCGCGGCCAGTTCCATGCCGCTGACTCCATGCGGGAGATCGGTGCCCATGAAAAAGACATCGTAGGGAATGAAAGCCAGCATCTCCAGGGCCTCGAACGAGGACACGGCCTCCCCGAGCACGGCAATCTCCTTGACAGGAGAGAGCATGTCTCGCAATTGAGACCTGACTTCGGGATCCGGGTGAAGAAGCAACGCTTTGAGTTTGGACATGGCGCCAGCCTGGTCGCAGGTAGTGGGAAAACGATCATATATCCTTGATTTCAAAAGTTCTCAAGCGCTGTTCCAGCCTTCGATGCCGGCCTTGGAGCGGGCTTGTTCTTGCTTGCTCCGCTATATTTCAAGTTGCTGAATATATTGCCTTTTGTTGTTTATCTTTGAATTTTGCCCCTCCTCGCGTTCATTGGACATCCCAAAGAAAATCAAATATCAATAAACGTTTTACCCGTAACGAACGCAAGTCTCTCCCCCAACACAGGACATATGGCTACACAAGAAAATATCAGAAATTTCAGTATTATAGCCCACATTGATCATGGCAAGTCCACCCTGGCCGACCGGATCATGGAAAAGACGGGGCTCATCTCCGATCGCCAGAAAAAGGACCAGTACCTGGATCGCATGGAGCTGGAACAGGAGCGCGGCATCACCATCAAGGCCCAGAGTGTGCGCATTCCGTACAAGGCGAAAGATGGTCGCAACTATATCCTCAATCTCATCGACACGCCCGGTCATGTCGACTTTTCCTATGAGGTTTCGCGCAGCCTGGCCGCGTGCGACGGGGCGCTGCTGGTGGTAGACGCCACTCAGGGCGTGGAAGCCCAGACCCTGGCCAACGTTTACATGGCCCTGGACAATGACCTCGAAGTGCTGCCGGTCCTGAACAAGATCGACCTGCCCAGCTCCGAGCCGGAACGGGTGGCGGAGGAGATCGAGGAAGTCATCGGCATCGATTGCACCGATATCATCAAGGTTTCGGCCAAGTCCGGGCTTGGCGTGGAAGATCTGCTCGAACGGCTTGTCGAACGGGTGCCGCCGCCGAAGGGCGACACCGACGCCCCGCTCAAGGCCCTGATCTTCGACTCCTGGTACGATTCGTATCAGGGCGTGGTCGTGCTTTTCAGGGTCCTGGAAGGGCGGATCAAAACCGGGCAGCGCGTACAGATGTGCGCCACGGGCAAGAAGTTCGAGGTCACCAAGCTCGGCGTTTTTTCGCCCGAGCCCACGGACATAAAACAGCTCGCGGCGGGCGAGGTCGGCTTCATGTGCGGAGCCATCAAGGAGCTTAAAGATGCCCAGGTCGGCGATACCATCACCGATCCCGACAATCCCACAGCCTCCCCTTTCCCCGGATTCAAGACCATCAAGCCCATGGTTTTCTGTGGTCTCTATCCCGTGGAACCGGCGGAATACGACACCCTGAAGTCTGCGCTGGAGAAGCTGCAACTCAACGACGCCGCCCTGTACTACGAGCCCGAGACCTCGCAGGCGCTCGGCTTCGGGTTCCGTTGCGGGTTTCTGGGGCTCCTGCACATGGAGGTCATCCAGGAACGGCTTGAGCGCGAGTTTCAGGCCAAGCTCATTGCGACGGCTCCTTCGGTCATCTACCGAGTGACCCGTATTGACGGCGTGACCTTTGACATCGACAATCCGAGCAACCTGCCGCCGCAGGAAAAGATCCAGTCCATCGCCGAGCCCTTCGTCCGCATGGAGATTCACGTCCCGAACGACTATGTCGGCAACGTGCTGGGCCTTTGCGAGGAGAAGCGCGGCATCCAGAAGGACATGCGCTACATGACGTCCACCCGCGTGGTCATCAGTTACGAGCTGCCCTTCTCGGAGATCGTCTACGACTTCTTCGACCGCCTCAAGTCGGTGACCAAGGGCTTCGCTTCCCTGGACTACGAGGTCATCGACTACCGGGTGGCCGATCTGGTCAAGCTGGATGTGCTCATCAACAGCGAACCCGTGGACGCCATGGCCGTCATCGTGCACCGCTCCAACGCGGCGTACCGGGGCCGCGCCCTTGCACTGAAGCTCAAGCGGGTCATCCACCGCCAGCTGTTCGAGATCATCATCCAGGCGGCCGTGGGCAGCAAGATCATCGCGCGTGAGCGGGTTTCGCCCATGCGCAAGAACGTCACGGCCAAATGTTACGGCGGTGACATTACCAGAAAGCGCAAGCTCCTGGAAAAACAGAAAGAAGGCAAAAAGCGCATGAAGCGCATGGGCAGCGTGGAGATTCCGCAGGAAGCATTCCTGGCTGCCCTCCAGTCGGACGAATAGATTCTTACTTTCGATAACAACTGCATCGGCAGATTACGTATCAGGCAGGTAAAGACATGAACCCTCGTTGGCAGACAATGCTCAAGGAATACGCCGAAGCCCTCATCGTGGCGCTCATCTTGGCGTTTTTCATTCGTTCTTTCGTGGTCCAGGCATTCAAGATTCCGTCCGGATCCATGCTCCAGACCTTGCAGATCGGCGACCATCTGCTGGTCACCAAGTTTGCATACGGCGTAAAGATTCCCTTCACCAACACCATGATCATCGAGCGTGAAGGGCCCGATCATGGCGACATCATCGTGTTCGAATTTCCCGAGGATCCGTCCAAGGACTTCATCAAGCGGGTTATCGGCCTGCCGGGCGACGTCATCGAGGTTCGGGAAAAGAAGGTCTTTCGCAACGGCGTGGAACTTCAGGAGTCCTACATTCAGCATGTCGACACCTCGACGTCCGTGCCCCGGCGGGACAATTTCGGACCGGTCATGGTGCCGGAAAACAAGTACTTCGTCCTGGGTGACAATCGCGACGAATCCTACGACTCGCGTTTCTGGGGCTTTGTCGAGCGCAACACCATCGAAGGCAAGGCGCTCATCCTGTACTGGTCCTGGGCCAGCCTGACCGACATCCGCTGGGAACGCATCGGGCAGCTGGTGGAATAGGCATGATCGCCAAGGTCTCCACCGCCGCCTTGCTGGGAATCGACGGATTCTCCATCGAGCTTGAGGTGGACCTGGCGCGTTCGGGCATGCCCGCCTTCATCATGGTCGGGCTGGCCGAGGGCGCGGTGCGCGAGGCCAAGGAGCGCGTTTTTTCGGCGCTCAAGAATTCGGGCTTCAAGCTGCCGCCTAGCCGCATCACGGTGAACATCGCCCCGGCTGACATCCGCAAGGAGGGCTCGGGCTACGACCTCCCCCTGGCCCTTGGCCTTTTGGCCGGGGCCGAAGTCATCCCCGGGGAAAAGCTCTCCGGCCTCTATCTGGCCGGGGAGCTTTCACTTTCCGGGGAACTCAAACCCGTGCCGGGCGCCTTGCCTCTGGCACTCCGGGCCCGCGAAGCCGGTGCCCGGGGCATGATCGTGCCCGAGGCCAATGGCAGGGAGGCGGCCGTGGTGCAGGGCTTGCCGGTGTACGGATGCAGAAGTCTGGCCCAGGTTGTGCGTTTCGTGCTCGGCGAAGAGGATATCGCACCCCTGGTCTGCGACGTTGCCGGTCTGTGGGGTGAGCAGGAACAGTTCCGGCGGGACTTCTCGGAGGTCAAGGGCCAGGAGCGGGCCAAGCGGGCCATAGAGATCGCCTGTGCAGGCTCGCACAACATGCTTTTCATCGGTCCTCCGGGTAGCGGCAAGACCATGCTCTCAAGCCGCATCCCGACTGTCCTGCCGCCGCTCGGTTTCGACGAGGCCCTGGAAGTCACCAAGGTCTATTCCGTGGCCGGGAAGCTGCCGCCGGATCAGCCGTTGGTGGTGACCCGCCCTTTCAGATCTCCGCATCACACCATTTCCGACGCCGGCCTCATCGGCGGCGGGCAATATCCGCGTCCCGGAGAGCTATCCCTGGCCCACCGGGGCGTGCTTTTTCTGGACGAACTCCCCGAATTCAAGAAGCATGTCCTTGAAGTCCTGCGCCAGCCCCTGGAAGAGGGCCGCGTGACCATCTCACGCGCCGCCGTCTCGCTTGAATACCCCGGCGACGTCATGCTCGTGGCGGCCATGAACCCTTGCCCGTGCGGCTATCTGGGCGATGAGAAGCATCACTGCTCCTGCACGCCCATACAGATCCAGCGCTACCGTTCCCGTCTCTCGGGTCCGCTCTTGGATCGCATCGATCTGCACGTCGAGGTCCCGGCCGTTCCATACCGTGACCTGAAGCAGGAGCAGGGCAGCATCAGCTCCGCTGTCATGCAGGAGCGCATCAACGCCGCCCGCAAGGTCCAGCGGGAACGTTACGAGGGTTTGCACTTCTCCTCGAATTCAGAGCTTACGGGCAAATGGTTGGAGCGGTTTTGCCCTCTGACCGAGAGCGAGCATGTCTTTCTGGAAGGCGCGGTGCAGCGCCTGGGCATGTCGGCACGGGCCTTTGTGCGCGTGCTGCGCATTTCCCGCACCATCGCCGATCTGGCCGGAGACCGGGATCTTTCGACCATACATCTGGCCGAAGCCATCAATTACAGGGGTTTGGACCGTCAGAGCCGGGAATGAGGCGTTGGCCTGGCCGGGCGGGTTGTCAGCGTGCGGGCCATTGGTGTAGGCTTTGCGCATGAATTCTACTGAAGGAGTCGAACATGAGCTCTGTTTTTGACGATCGTGCCTATCGCGGCACCCTGACCCGCCGGGACTTCATCAGGCTTTCCGCCCTGGCCGCCGTGTCCACGGCCGTGGCGGGCTGCGCGGCCAATCCCGTGACCGGCCAAAGCCAGTTCATGCTCATGGGGGAAGGCGAGGAAGTCCAGATCGACAGGGTCAACGCGCCTCATCAGTTTTCAGCCGACTACGGCGTGAGCCAGGACGCGGCCCTGAGCGGCTACGTCAGCGGCGTGGGCGCCCGTCTGGCCAGGGTCACGCATCGCTCGCACATGCCTTACAAGTTCAATGTAGTGAACGCGACCTACGTGAACGCCTACGCCTTTCCCGGAGGGAGCATTGCCATTACGCGCGGCATCCTGGCCGAGCTGGACAGCGAGGCGGAACTGGCCGGCCTGATCGGTCATGAGCTGGGGCACGTCAACGCCAGGCACACGGCGGCGCGCATGTCCAAGAGCAAGATTCTTGGAGCGCTGGTCGGCGGCGCCTCGCTCATCGCGGGTTCGGCCAGTCAGAGTCTTGGCAACCTGGCCGGGACCGTGGGCGGCCTCGGCGCAAGTCTTTTCCTGGCCAAGTACAGCCGCGAGGATGAGCGCCAGGCCGATGATCTGGGCATGGAGTACATGGTCGGGGCCGGATACTCCCCCCAAGGCATGGTCGGGCTCATGGATGTGTTGCGTTCCATGGGCAGGAGCCAGCCCAGCGCCATCGAAGCCATGTTCTCCTCGCACCCCATGAGCACCGAGCGCTACGACACCGCCGTGGCCCGTTCGCGCACCCGTTTCGGGAGCAGCCAGAACCTTCCGGTTTACAGGGAACGCTATATGGATTCCACGGCCCGGCTGCGCAAGCTCGCACCCATGTTCAAGCGTTTTCAGGAAGGGGACAAGGCCATGGGCGCCAAGGAATACGCGGTCGCTCAAGGCCTGTACGCCGAAGGTCTCAAGTTTTCTCCAGACGACTATGCAGGGCTGGTCATGATGTCCAAGTGCCTGATTGCCCAAAAAAAGGGGAAAGCGGCGGCGGATTACGCGGCCAGGGCGAGACGGGTCTATCCCACCGAAGCCCAGGCCCATCACATGCACGGCGTGGCCTCCATCCTGAACAAGGATTACGCAAGCGCCCTGACGGATTTTTCATCCTATGAGCGGGTTCTGCCCGGCAACCCGACGACGATCTTCATGAAGGGTTTTTCCAATGAGGGCATGAAAAACAAACAAGATGCGGCCCGGGAATACCACCGCTACCTCAAGGTCGTGACCCAGGGCGAAATGGCCCAGCACGCTTATTCCAGGCTCAAGACCTGGGGATATCTGTAAACCTGAAGGCTGACTGCACAGGAGGCCACTTGGGAACGGGTGGCCTCTTTGTTTGAGGAATGTATGAAAACGAAGATGTTGGTTTTGACGCTTCTGATTGCGAGCTTTTTATGTTCAGGCACCCTCGGTCGGGCCGAGGGGGAGCCGCCTGTTTCCGAAAGCGTGACGGTGCTCTCCTCCTTTTTTCAAACCAAGGCCAAAGAGATAGATGGTCTGCAACGGGAAGTGGATCAGTTGCAGCAGGAACTGGACAGGCAGGAGGCGGGATTCAAGACAGCCCTTGAAACCGCCCGCGCGCGCTTGCAGACCATTGAAGTCATGGCGCGCATGGTCAAGACGAATCCATACGACATGCGCGTGACCCTGGCCGAGGCCACGTATCTGCAATTGACCCTGGCCAAGGAGTCGCAGCCGCTTGAGGCTTTGGTCAAGGAGGTTCAGACCAAGGCGATCACTGTCGACACCCTGCAGGAGGATCTGGATCGCAAATGGGCGACCGGCCTCGACAAGGCCGTGCGCGATGATGTGCAGGCCATGCGCCGGAATGTCACCGCCGTGGATCGAAAAGTGACGGATTTGCAGGACCGGCTGGAAAAATTGCAGGCCCAGATGGCTGAAATTCAGGCCCGCGCCGATGAGTGGGTAAGCAACTTTCAGAACCAGCTTCCTCTCATCTGGAAGGCGGAATTTCTGGATGCCAAGGAATTCAGTCTGTTACCGGCAACAGGTGCCGACGTCCGCAAGGATCTCGAGGACTGGTTTTCAAATCTCAAGATTTTGTTCGTCAGCCAGTATTCCATCGTGTCGCAGGAGCGAGGGGATTGGATCGGAATGCTCGTGCTGTTTTGGCTGCCCTTCGTATTTGTCGGTTTTGCCGCTTACAGATTTCTGGAACGGGTGTTTCAGAATGCCTACGCCGGCGGACGTTTGACTTCAGCTTTCGGCATTCTCTGCCTGTCTCTGGCACTTTCGCTGCTTGCGGCGTTTCTGGCCGGGCAGGTCAAGCAGACATCCCTGCTTCTGGCCGCCACGCATGTGCTCATGCTGATGGGCGTGCAGGCCTTGGCCTGGGTTTTTCGCAACGTGCGCGGGAGGTTGGAGAAGAAGAGCCTGCAACCGCTACTGCCACTGGTCTTTCTGTCCATCAGCGTGGCGGTGCTGGATCTGTTGCGCCTGCCGCAATGGATGGAGCATCTCACCTGGGTGGGCCTTGTGGTTTTGAGCAGTCTTTTCTTTGGCATGATTCAGCCCGCGCTGCGCTACGAGCGTCTCATCCGCAGGGTGCATCCCTACGCAATGGCGATTCTGGTGGCCATGGCCGTGCTCGGCTGGGGCAATCTGGCCGTGCTGGCCAGCACGCTGTGGGGTGTCCTGGCCCTGGCCGTCCAACTGGGGATCGGGGCGTCGAGCGTGGTGCGGGTGGTATTCGAAAACCTCGACAAGAGCGGCTTTAAGGCCCTGGTGGCGGATTTGGCCGTGACCTTCCTGACGCTGCTGGTCTGGCTGGTCGTGGTGCTCGGTATCATGGCCTGGATCTCGATCAATCTTGGCACCAACGTTGTTTATGAAAAACTGTCGACACTGGAATTGAACTGGGGGGATTTCTCCTTCAATTTCCTGCGTCTTGGCGTTGTTCTCCTGCTTTTTCAGGTTGTCCGCTCCCTGGCCCTGGCCTGGAAAACGGTCCTGGACAGCGAGAATCTGCGCTGGAAAAACATCGATCACGGCGCGGCGGCGTCGCTCCAGCGCATCGGCATCTATTGCCTGTGGTTGCTTTTCGGTCTGGTCAGCGTGAACCTGCTCGGCATCAGCCTGACCAACTTCGCGGTCATCGCCGGTGGTCTTTCGGTGGGTATCGGTTTTGGCATGCAGACCATCATCAGCAACTTCATCAGCGGTCTCATTCTTCTCTTTGACCGCGCCATTCAGCCCGGCGACATCATCGAGGTCAACGGGATCTGGGCCAAGGTCATGAGCGTCAACATCCGCAACACCGAGGTCCAGACCTTCGAAAACGCCAAGATCTTTCTGCCCAATTCCACCCTCATCGCCAACCAGGTCACCAACTGGACGCATCGCAACGATGTGAAAATCAGGCGGGATGTGCTTGTGGGCGTGGCCTACGGATCTGATGTGCAGCTGGTCAAGAAGATCCTGGTGGAAACCGCCGGAGAACACCCTGCAGTCCTGGCGAGCCCCGAGCCATGGGTCATTTTCAACGACTTCGGGGCCAGTTCCCTGGATTTCATCCTGCGCTTCTGGGTGCGACACGTTGATTTTGGGCTTTCCGCATGCTCGGAGATTCGTGAGACTATCGAAGCCAAGTTTCGTGAACACAGAGTGGAGATTCCCTTCCCGCAGATGGATGTGCACATGCGTCCCGGTGACGGGACCATCGAGGTCAAATCCAAGGCTTGAGTTCCTGACAACCCAAAATCAAGGGCCGTTCTTCCTGCGAAGAGCGGCCTTTTTTCATGTCCTTTTTCCGGCATGTGACGGTGGCTGTTCATAAATGCGTATGAGTGTGAAAGAACAAGTTCTGAACATCGCCTCGCAATGAGCAACAGTTTTTGAACACGATACGAACAGGCCTGATGACAGGAAAAAGGCTAGTCTAAAGCAGCTTGTAGGTATGTTTCTAATTAAGCTAACATTCTGAAATTAGAAAAGAAGTTAAGGTCAATGCTCGGTTTTTTCGTCCGCCGGATCTGCGTAGGTGTTCATAAGAGGAGCCAACTACCTGTGTTCCCAGAGATTTCAGAGTTATAAACAGCG
Organism: Desulfomicrobium apsheronum; assembly: GCF_900114115.1. Classification (NCBI taxonomy): domain Bacteria; kingdom Pseudomonadati; phylum Thermodesulfobacteriota; class Desulfovibrionia; order Desulfovibrionales; family Desulfomicrobiaceae; genus Desulfomicrobium; species Desulfomicrobium apsheronum. The sequence continues at coordinate 139,200 of NZ_FORX01000001.1, forward strand.
AGGGAACAGCTTGCTGCACAATGTGGATCCGGGTGAGGTTTCTCGTTGGGCTTGTTGTTTGCAATGTTTGTAATATGTTTAATAGCTTGAAATAATGAGGTTAAATATGCACAGTCCGGAGGGAGGGGCAGTTGGAGGACAACGGTCCGCTTTGAGGGAACGGATGCGCGGGAGGGTGTGTCGGTTTGTTCGTATTCTTGGTATCTATCTAAAATAATGAGAACATTTTGCGAACATTCTCATCATTTTCGCCACGTGAAGGTGAATCTGCAGCAGGGCCGACCTTGCATTATGGTTTCGGAGCGCTGCATGTCCAGGCAGGGGCTATAGCCATGGGCGAAGGGTTCGTCCCGGGCGCAGGACAGCATGAAACCCAGTTCCGGCTCAAGGCTTATTTCCGCATAGACGCGGGCGTAGGCGCAGTTCGTGACGACAAAATTCAGAGTGTCGTCGCTGAGTTCCACATCTTCGATGACAAGAGCGTTGTCTTCCCGCCATCGTTCAAGAACGGTTGCGAAGTGTTTCAGATTTGGCCCGTCGGGAGCCTGACCGGCAAATGCCTGTCCGGCGGCCATGGCATCGGCCTGGATGGCTTCGGTCAGAATTTTTCCGGCCAGCGATGGATCAAGATTTGCTTTCAGGGAAGTGAAGATTCGGGCGGCAAGCACGGCCTGGGCCGTGCGGGCGGCGATCATGCTCATGGGGCCTCTTTGCTTTCAGTAGAGTCTTGAGGTACTGGGCGGGGCATGCTCGCAATGGATGTTCCCGCACGTTTTCGGGAAAGCGATTTCCCCGCCCAATCCCCGGTTTTGGCGGATTTTGACAGCCCCGAGCTGGACGAGTCCGGTCGCGGGGCTCTGCTTTGCCGCACCTGCGGCCAGCCCGTGACCCGGATTCGGGACCGGATTTCAGTGGGCGGCAAGCATGTGCATGCCCTGTTCAATCCTGCCGGCATCCTCTTTGAAGTCGGCTGCTTCGCCGCTGCGCCGGGATGCCGCTTTGAAGGTGATTTCACGCATGAGTTCAGCTGGTTCGCGGGTTATGCGTGGCGTTATGCCATGTGCCGCCGGTGCGCCGTCCACCTCGGCTGGGAATATCGCGGGGCGGGGGACGGGTTTACGGGCCTGATCATGGCCGAACTGCGCGAGTCAGGTTCATGACTTGTCTTTGTCCTTGGGCTGCCAACTGCAGCTCTTTGATGCCGGTCCTCAGCCGTGAATGCCGATTTTGGGGAATACGACCTTGATCAAGACCACCCATATGCCCACCAAGAGCAGTAGGTACAATATGCTTTCCATGTCATCCTCCTTGAGGTTGTGCTCCGAACTCCTTTCATGCGCACGCCTGGGGGCGGCGTCAACTCGTGTGATTCAAATCACGGCATGAGCATGGCAAATTCATTTCATGTTTCAGATGCGCCCGGGCTGGTCGATGCCCACTGCCACCTGCAGGACGGCTTTTTGCGTCATGCCCTGGAACCGGCCCTGATCCGGGCCCGAGCAGCCGGGGTGCGCATGATGTGCTGCAACGGGACCCACGAGGGGGATTGGGATTATGTGCTGGGGCTTGGCCGCAGCCATGCCGATATCTGTGTGTCTTTGGGCCTGCACCCCTGGTACGTGGCCGAGCGTGGACCGGGCTGGCTTGCACGGCTTGAAGAACTGGTGGCGGGCAACCCTGTCGGCGTCGGCGAAATAGGGCTGGATAACGCCCTGGAGGAACGCAACGACGCCGAGCAGGAGGAAGTGTTTCTGGCCCAGATGGAACTGGCGGCGCGGTACGGACGGCCCGTGACGGTGCATTGCCGCAAGGCTTTTGGCCGGTTGGCGGATCTGGTCGGAGGGATGCAAAGACGGCCGCCCTTCATGATGCTGCACGCCTATGCCGGGTCGCATGAGATGGTTCCGGTTTTTGAGAAACTGGGCTTTCACATCTCCATTTGTGCTTCCATAACGAGGACGGCCAATCGCAAGGCGCGCACGGCGTGTACAAAAGTTTCACCCGAGCGGTTGCTGGTGGAGTCCGACAGTCCAGCCATCGCTCCGGTCGGAGTGGATTTTGAACGCAACGAACCTGCTTACCTGCCCATGGTGGTGGAGGTGCTGGCGGAGTTGCGGGGAGAGAGGCCGGAGGGGGTGGCGGCGCAGACGGCTGCCAATGCGAGGGCGTTTTTTGGGTGCTGTGAGAGTGGCGGCGCGTTGACGTAATGAAATGTAGGGGCAGGCCTGCGTGCCTGCCCTTCTTCGCCCCCATGCCGCCCAATATCCGGGCGCCGCGCAGGGCAGCGATCCATCTTAATCTGATATTTTTGAACACGAAGAGAGACGATGCAATCCGTTATGGAGGATGACCAATGATGCAATTCGCCCGGACCATGCAGCTCATTGGCGAGGATGGCCTGGCCCGCCTGCAGGGGGGGACGGTGGCCGTGTTCGGGTTGGGGGCCGTGGGGTCCTATGTGGTGGAGGCTCTGGCTCGGGCCGGAGTGGGGAGCCTGGTTCTTTTTGACCACGATACCGTAGGGCTCTCCAACATCAATCGGCAACTTTTCGCCCTGCACTCGACCGTGGGCAGACACAAGGCGGATGTGGCTCGGGAACGGGTGCTGGACATCAACCCGGACTGTCGTGTCGAGGCCCGGGTGCAGTTCGTGGACGGAGACAACGTGGCCGGGCTCATGGAGCCGCGCTTCGATATGGTGGTGGACGCCATCGACGGCGTTAACTCCAAGGTCAACCTCATCGTGGCAGCACGCGAGGCAGGCCTGCCTGTCGTGGTCAGCATGGGCGCGGCGGCCAAGCTGGATCCCTCCAAGATCCTGGCTGCGGATATTTCAAAGTCCTTCATGTGCCCCCTGGCCCAGATCATCCGCAAGCGTCTGCGCCGCCGGGGCGTGACCACGGACGTGCGCTGCGTCTTCTCCACCGAGGCTGCGCTGAACAAGAACGCTCCGGTCATCGACGAGGGGCTTGAACAAGGCGTCAGCGGCCGTCCGCGCGCGCCAATCGGGTCCATTTCGTACCTGACGGGCATGTTCGGGCTCTACGTGGCCAGCGAGGTCGTGCGCGTCCTGCTCGGCGGATTCGAACCCGGTAAGGACGCTGAAAACACTAAGGGGGAAGAATGAGGACTCGTCTGGCTCTGCTGTGCATGATGGTGTTGCTCTTTTCCTGTTCCCCTAACCAGGATTGGCGCACGGCCAGTCGCGAACCTGCCGGGATCGCCCCCGATCCGGCCCAGACTCCCGAGGCCGTGCTGCATGTTTACGGAGCCGACGCCTGGGGCTGGCGGGGCTGGTTCGCCATCCATACCTGGGTCGCGGCCAAACGCACAGGGGAAGATTCCTACACGGTGTACGATGTGGTCGGCTGGAGGGCGTACAGGGGCAACCCGGTCGTGGGCATTGCCAAGGACGCGCCCGACCGCCACTGGTACGGTGCCCCGCCCCGTTTGCTCGTGGAACACAGGGGGCCGGGCGTGGACGAGATGATCGACGCCGTGGACCGCGCCGCCAGAAATTACCCGTGGCCAACGGAATACAAGGCCTTCCCCGGCCCCAACAGCAACACCTTCGTGGCCTGGATCGGCAGACAAGTCCCGGAACTGGGCCTGAACCTGCCTTTTTCCGCCATAGGCAGCGGGTACGCTGCTTCCAGGTGATCATTGGCTGGGGCGACTGGCCGTGTCAAAGCTAGGTCCCCAAATTGACCATCTTTGGGTTGAAGATTCTTTAACAAATTAGAATCATGCAAAAAAAAGACCCCGCGATCAGAAGATGCGCGGGGTCGGTTCGTACCTGCAGCGGCTTTCAGCCCTTGAGCTTCAAACCGATTTCGGCCAGGTATCTGGCCTGGAAGCGTACTCCCTCAAGCTCGTTCTCCGAAGGCTGCCTGGAGCCGTCGCCACCGGCGATGGTGCTGGCTCCGTAGGGCGAACCGCCGGTGATCTCGTCAATGCGCATCTGGCCCTGGAATGCATAGGGCAGACCGACCACCACCATGCCCTGATGCAGCAGATAGGTGTGAAAGGACAGAATCGTCGATTCCTGCCCGCCGTGCTGGGTCGCGCTGGACGCGAATACCCCGCCGGGCTTGCCGACCAGGGCACCCTTCATCCACAGCCCACCGGTCGAGTCCAGAAATTGCCTCATCTGGGCGGTCATGTTGCCAAAGCGTGTCGGAGTGCCAAACAGCACGGCATCGGCTTCCGCCAATTCCTCGACCGTGACTACCGGCACATCGGCCTGCGCCTTGGCCGCTTCCAGCGCGCCCATCTTGCCCAGGATGTCATCGCTCAACGTTTCACTCACGCGGCGCAGGGTCACTTCTACTCCCGGAATTTCACGGGCCGCAGCAGCGGCTGCTTCTGCCATGGTACGGATATGCCCGTAGGCCGAATAATAAATTATCAGCATTTTCATGATTACTCTCCATAAGTTGTGATCAGGATTAGTCACAATGTTGATGGTTTTGGTAGGCATTACTATTGACGAGTTTATTGATACGAGTCAAGGGCACCGGCCGAAATGATACGAAAACCCTGTTCTTTTCGTGCTTTGATACGGGATTTTACGGCGTAAGGATACGAAAAAGGAGGGCTGGAGGCAAAGAATGGGTGATTCGAGGCGGAAAATGTCGAAACGGTCAGATTTCGTCCAGTGTTCGCTCCCAAATCTTCTGCTGCGCCCGGGTCTGGGGCCAGGTCAGATTGTCCTCGAAGCCGTGGGGCCTGTCGGGACGGACTGAAATGATGCGTTCCTCGCCATGGCGCTCGATGGAAACTTCCACGGCATCCTCGTGCATTCTGGCCTTTGGGGAAAAGGATGCCAGGCAGGCCGCCGCTTCGGCCAGGATCTCATCGGTCCAGTTCAGCCCGGGAATCGGGACGCCGACGGCGCTGGGCCCGGGGAAGCTTTTGAGTTCGAGGACGTACTGTTCGGGGCTGACCAGTTTCAGGAGTTTCTGGTTGTCCCTGTGATCCCGGCCCATGACCATCCAGTGGCCGGTGACCGTGTCGGCCTCCCTGCGCCAGAGCTGTCGGCCGACGTTGGCCAGATCGAAATATGGGGCAAGGGGTTTGGGGAATGTTCGCATGATGGGCCAGTAGCGCCGGGCCGATTCCCGTTCTCCGAGGCGGCATCCGCCAGCCTGGGTCGGAATTTTGGTCACGCCCAGCTCCTTGGCCAGGGCGTATTGTCCTTTGCGTCCGCGGCCGACCAGGGAGCGCAGCTTGGCGCGATCGATCAGCCCTGATTCCTCCATGGGCGTGACGGGAAGCAGTCCCGCGCTTAGAGGGCGCAGCAGCACTTCGCGGACATCGGCGTCGTTGCGGATGATGTTCAGGGTGTCTGCGCGTTGCGACATGGGACGCTGCCCGAGAACCTCGCCGGAAATTATGTATGATGCTCCATAGACCGGCAGCAGCTTTTTGGCCCGGCGCAGCATGAGGATCTTGCAATCCACACAGGGGTTCAGGACCTTGCCGAAGCCGTGGGGAGGGAAGGCGGCCATGAGGTCCACGAATTCCTGACCCACGTCGATGGTCGTGATGGGGATGCCGTATTCCCGTTCCCATTCGGGCACCTGCTCCGGCTTGCCGAAAAAAGGACTGACGAAATGCAGCCCCAGGACCTTGTGTCCGAGGCTTTGCATCAGCTTGCTGGCCAGGATGCTGTCCAGGCCGCCGGAGAAAAGGGAAAGCGCGTCAAAGGTGTTCATGACCCGTGCTGCTAGCCAAAGCCCGGGAGAGGCGCAAGGATGAAAAATACATACGAGCCCCCCATTTTCACGCACTGCGCGGGAATTGTACGAATTTCCCGGCGACCTGAAGAATTGTCTTCCAAAACCATATTTGCTACGAATCACTGCTTGTCCGTTTTTCGGAAACCCCAACTTTCATGGAGCTGCTCATGGCCCGACCAAAAAACGTTTCTCCCGAAGATGCCCGCCGCGAAGCGCTGGAAACCGCGCTGGCAACAATCGAGCGCCGCTACGGCCTGGGCTCGGTCATGCGTCTTTCCGATACATCCCATCAGGTGGTCCCGGTCATTCCCACGGGTTCCATCGGTCTTGATCTGGCGCTGGGCGTGGGCGGCATTCCGCGCGGCCGGGTCACTGAAATTTTCGGGCCTGAATCCTCCGGTAAAACCACCCAGGCCCTGCACATCATCGCCGAAGCCCAGAAGCGCGGCGGCGTGGCGGCCTTCATCGACGCCGAGCACGCCCTGGATATCAACTATGCCCGCAGGCTCGGGGTCAAGACCGAAGATCTGCTCATCTCGCAGCCCGACTACGGCGAGCAGGCCCTGGAGATCGCGGACATGCTGGTCCGTTCCAGCGCCGTGGACGTGGTCGTGGTCGACTCCGTGGCCGCCCTCATCCCCCAGGCCGAACTGGAAGGAAGCATGGGCGAGACCCAGGTCGGCGGACAGGCCCGGCTCATGTCTCATGCCATGCGTAAGCTGACCGGCACGATCCACAAGTCGCGCACATCCATCATCTTCATCAACCAGTTGCGCATGAAGATCGGCATGACCGGTTACGGCAGCCCCGAGACGACCACCGGCGGCAATGCGCTGAAGTTCTACGCCTCCGTGCGTCTGGACCTGCGCCGCATCCAGACCCTCAAGGACAAGGAAGAGTCCTACGGCAACCGGGTGCGGGTCAAGGTCGTCAAGAACAAGATGGCTCCGCCCTTCCGCGAAGCCGAGTACGACGTGCTTTTCGGCACCGGCATTTCGCGCGTTGGGGAACTGCTCGACCTTGGCGTTGAGCAGGGCATCGTCGACAAGAGCGGCGCCTGGTACGCCTTCGGTTCGGAGCGGCTGGGCCAGGGCAAGGAGAACGTGCGCGCCTTTTTGCAGGATAACGACGATTTGCGCACGCAGATCGAACGCGCCCTGCTCGAACACCTGGGCATGCCCGTTCCGGAGCAGGAAGCGCCGGTTGAGCTCGCGCCCGTCGAATAGCTTTTTTTGGCTGAATTTTTTTCGTTGAACGTAAAGTGAAAAGCATGGATTTCCGCCTTTGCGGGGATGACGACAAACTGCCGCGTCAGGGATGCGTCATTTCCGTCAAGGCTTAAGTCTGTGCCTTTTTTATAAATATCTAGGCCCTGCAAGGAACAGGCAGGGTGAAACGAGGTGGATAAAGTGATCAGTGCCGGCGAAATTCGCAAACGGTTTTTGGAATATTTCCGGGAGCATGGACACAGCGTGCAGCCCAGCTCATCCTTGGTGCCCCAGGACGACCCGACCCTTCTGTTCACCAACGCGGGTATGGTCCAATTCAAGAAAATCTTCCTGGGCCAGGAAAAACGCGATTACACAAGGGCGGCTACATCCCAGAAATGTCTGCGTGTCGGCGGCAAGCACAACGATCTTGAAAACGTGGGACGCACTGCGCGCCACCACACCTTTTTCGAGATGCTCGGCAATTTTTCCTTTGGCGATTATTTCAAGGAAGACGCCATCCGTCTGGCCTGGAATTTCGTGACCGTGGAGCTGGGGCTCGATAAGGAAAAGCTCTTTGTGTCCATCTTCCGTGATGACGACGAAGCGGGAGAACTGTGGCGCAAGGTGGCCGGTGTGCCCACCGAGCGCATCTTCCGCCTGGGCGAGAAGGACAATTTTTGGGCCATGGGCGACACCGGCCCTTGCGGCCCGTGTTCCGAAATCTATGTGGACCAGGGCGCGGACATGGCCTGCGGCCCGGACTGCGGCATCGGCAAGTGCGACTGCGACAGGTACCTTGAAATCTGGAACTTGGTCTTCATGCAGTTCAATCGTTCCGAGGACGGAATCCTGACCCCCCTGCCCAAGCCCAGCATCGACACGGGCATGGGTCTTGAGCGCATCACGGCCGTTTGTCAGGGCAAGCGCTCCAATTTCGACACCGACCTTTTCCAGGGCCTCATCCAGACCATGGCCAAAAAGGCAGGCGTGGCCTACCATCAGGGCGAGGACTCGGACACGGCGCTGCGCGTCATCGCCGACCACAGCCGTTCCATCGCCTTTCTTCTGGCCGACGGCATGCTGCCTTCCAATGAAGGTCGCGGCTATGTGCTGCGCCGTCTGATCCGCCGCGCCTATCGCTTCGGCAAGCTGCTCGGCTTTGACGAACCCTTTCTGTGCGACACCGCTGACCAGGTCGTGAGCGAGATGGGCGGCACTTTTCCGGAGCTCGTCGCCAGCAGGGAGTTCATGGTTCGCGTCGTCCGTCAGGAAGAAGAGCGTTTTGGCGAAACCCTGGACAAGGGCCTGCGCATTTTGGAGGACGAGATGGCCGACCTGAAGGCGAAGGGCCTTTCGACCATCAGCGGGGAGACGGCTTTCAAGCTTTATGACACGTACGGTTTTCCGCTCGATATCGTCAACGACATCGCCGAAAAACAGGGCTTCAGCGTGGATGAAGCCGGTTTTCGCGAGCACATGGCCGTGCAGAAGAAGAAGTCCAAGCAGGCCTGGGCGGGTTCCGGCGACAAGGGTCTGGCCGGTCAGTTCGCGGCCCTCACTGGAGCTGGGCTGGAGTCGGAGTTTATCGGCTACGATTGCCTGACCGCGACCAGCCGCATTGTCGCACTGCTTGACGCCGAGGGGCAGCCGGTCGAGCGTCTGAATTCCGGCACGGGCTTCATGGTCACCTTGAAGACCCCCTTCTACGGCGAATCGGGCGGACAGATGGGAGACACTGGCCGTGTGCAGGCGCCCACGGGCAGCGCCAGAGTCCTGGACACCCTGAAGCCCGCTGCCGGACTTCTCGTGCACAAGATCGAAGTCGGCGGCGGAGAGATCCTGGCCGATCAGGAAGTGGAACTTTTTGTCGAGGAGGGCGAGCGCATCGCCACGGCACGCAACCACTCCTCCACCCACCTGCTGCACGCGGCCCTGCGCCGGGTGCTGGGCGAGCATGTCAAGCAGGCCGGGTCCCTGGTCGGGCCGTCACGGTTGCGTTTCGACTTCACGCACATAAGCGGCCTTTCGGCGGAGGAACTGCAAAAGGTCGAGGACGAGGTCAATCGGGCCATCCTGGCCGACGCGCCCATTGTCACCCAGGTCATGTCCTATGATGCTGCCGTGCAACAGAAGCAGGCCATGGCCCTTTTCGGGGAAAAATACGAGGCCGACGTGCGTGTGGTCGAGATGGCGGGCGAATCCGTGGAACTCTGCGGCGGAACCCATCTGTCCTCCACTGGTCAGGCCGGAACATTCGTCATTCTTTCCGAGGCGGGCATCGCCGCCGGTGTGCGCCGCATCGAAGCCCTGACCGGTTGGGACGCCCTGCGTCACTGGCAGGCGCAGCGCGAGGAAGTGCGCTCGGCGGCAGCCGCGCTCAAGGCCGCGCCTCATGAGCTGGGCAAGAAGATCATCGTCCTGCAGGATCAGTCCAAGGCGCTGGCCCGCGAGCTGCAAGCCTTGCAGGCCAGGGTCATGTCCGAGAGCGGCAAGGATCTGGCATCGGAGGCCAAGGACATCGCCGGAATGAAGGTGCTGGCCAGAAAGATCGACGCTCCGGACATGAATGCGCTCAGGAATCTCATGGACGACCTGCGCTCCAAGCTCTCAAGCGGCATCATCGCCCTGGCCGCCGAGATCGACGGCAAGGCCATGCTCGTGCTCGCGGTCAGCAAGGATTTGCACGGGCGCTACACGGCCCCGGCGCTCATCAAGGAGGTCTCGGGAGAGATCAAGGGCGGCGGCGGCGGCCGGCCAGATCTGGCTCAGGCCGGAGGCTCGGAGCCAGAGGGCATAGACCGGGCGCTGGCGAAGCTGGAAGCCTTCCTCGCCAAATAGAAGCAAGGAGCCGCCGAACATGGCGGCTCTTTTTTTTAGGCAAGACCAGGGCGCGAATTTTCCTCGCGGACGCATCGAAGCGCCCCGCGTGGCGGGATTTGGCAGGGTTTACAATGCGTTTTCTGGTTCGGCCCGAAGGACTACACCGTCACGCTGATCATGGGATTGACGGTGCGGGTCTGAAAGGCCTGCTGGCTGTAGGCGCCTGCGCGGATGCGCTGCAGGTTCGCGTTTTGGGAATAGTCTCCGGCGGGCCTGTACGGGGAAACGTGCTGGGTCAGGTACTGAAGCTCCAGCTCCTGCGCGAAATCCTTGAGGATTTTTGGCGCGGGTTCGTCCAGGGAGATGTTCTGGGTGCTCAGGCTTACGCCGAGCTTGCCGAGCTGCACGGCGACGGTGCGCGTGGACACCTTGGCCATGAGCATTTCCCGCGACTGCCCGCCATTCCACTTCACGTCGGAGCCAAGGCTCTGACTGGAATATGAACTTAGGGGATCGACGGTCATGGGGAAGTCCTTCCTGCACGGGATTTTAGTACTGCTTACGATTGCCGGGGGATTTTGACAAGCACGAGAAAAATGCCGCCTTCCCGGCAACTTGCATGACAAGCTGCGCGGCCTGAAGCATGCGGAGTGCGGGAGCGTACGCTACCTGGGGCAGGTTTCGCCGTCTTTGGGGGCGTCATCAAAGCGCCTTCGGGCAAAGGCACATAAGCCCTTTGCCATGGGGCGTGGGTGCCACGGGCCCCGGAAATCGCGCGAAGGCCGGGACTTCTCCAGCTTGTCACTTTCGTATTCTCCCGATACACAACCGGTTCCGGGTATTCGCTCGGAACCGGTTGTTTGCGCTTTTGCGCACCGTGAATCCGTTACCGTTTTTCCGTTGCCGTCGACAGGCAAATTTTAGGATATGTTATGGCTCAATACGTTGGTGTTTCATTCAGACGCCAGGGACAGATATATTATTTTTTGGCCACGCCGTTCGTGCTCTCGCTGCATGACATGGTCCTGGTCAAGACCGAGGAAGGGATCGGATTCGGGGAGATAGTGGCCTTGCGCGACAGTCTGCCCGAAGGCTTGGACCTGGAGTCGATCAAACCGATCTATCGTCCGGCCACGGCCGAAGATGTGGAGATTGGCCGCGAAAACGACGAGCTGGCCAAAGACGCCCGCAAGTACTGCCAGAAATCCATGGCGCGGATGAATCTGGACATGAAACTTGTGGACGTTGAGATCTACTTCGACAAAAGCAAGATGATCTTCTACTTCACGGCTCCGGGCCGGGTCGATTTTCGGGAGCTGGTCAAGGATCTGGTGCGAAATTACCGCACCCGCATCGAGCTGCGTCAGATCGGCGTGCGTCATGAAACGCAGATGATCGGGGCGCTCGGCAATTGCGGGCAGATGTGCTGCTGCCGCCGCTACCTGCGGCGCTTCGAGCCGGTGACCATCAAGATGGCCAAGGATCAGAACCTTTTTTTGAATCCGGCCAAGATTTCCGGGGTTTGCGGGCGCCTGCTCTGCTGCCTGGCCTACGAGAAAGAAAATTATGCTGATTTTCAGCGCCGCGCCCCCAAGCTGGGCCGTCGCTACATGACCACGCAGGGCCCCATGAAAACCCTGCGGGCCAACATGTTTCGAGATTCCGTCAGCGTTCTGAACGAGGTCGGGGATGAGCTGGATTTTTCCCTGTCCGACTGGGCGGCCATGATCCTGCCGGACCAGCCGCGCATGACCACCCGTGACGATGCCCCCGAGGACGTCCCGGCCGAGTTGGCCGCGCTCATGGATCCGGAGCTCAGAAACAAGACTGCGCGCCCGGAGCGCAGGCCCAAACCCCCTCGCAGGGAACAGCGTCCCCGCTCCGGCGGTGAGCGCCCCGCCGGACCCAAAACGGATCGCCCGGAGCGTTCCGAACGGACTGATCGTTCCGAACGTTCAGATCGTCCAGATCGTTCCGACCGACCCGCCCGTTCCGATCGGCCCGCCCGTCCTGATCGACCCGATCGTGCTCCTTCCCGTCCCAAAAGCGACGATGCGCCGACGCTGGCCGCCGACCGCCCCGAGAGCCGGCCGGAGGGTTCTGATCAGCAGCGCGAACGCAAGGAATATCGGCCCAGGGACAAGCGGCGAAGGTCAGGTCCCGGGCGCAAGGATCATTCACCAAAGCCCTCCGGGCAGCAATAAATTCCGGCAGACAAGGAGAACCGCTTGAAACCGTTTTTCATATCCACACCCATATACTACGTGAACGCCCGGCCCCATCTGGGGCACGGATATACGACCATTGTCGCCGACAGCGTGAGCCGTTTCCATCGCCTTAGGGGCGACGCGACATTTTTTCTGACCGGCACCGACGAACATGGCGACAAGATCGTGCAGGCCGCCGAGGCGGCCGGGCAGGATCCCAAGGCCTATTCCGATACCATCAGCCAGCTCTTCAAGGACCTCTGGCCCGTGCTGGAAGTGACCAACGACCAGTTCATCCGGACCACGGACCTGAAGCACAAGGCGTGCGTGCGTCACGTTTTGCAGACCGTGTACGACAAGGGAGACATCTACTTCGACGAGTACGGCGGGCACTATTGCTTCGGGTGCGAGCGTTTCTACACGGACAAGGAACTGGTGGACGGCAAGTGCCCGGACCATCAGACCGTGCCCACGTTCATCAAGGAAAAGAACTATTTTTTCCGCATGAGCAAGTATCTTGAGCCGCTGCGCGAGCATATCGAGGCCAATCCGGACTTCATTCAGCCCGAGCGCTACCGTAACGAGGTCCTGTCCATGCTCAAGGAGGACCTGGGCGATCTGTGCATTTCCCGGCCGAAAACGCGGCTGACCTGGGGCATCGAGCTGCCCTTCGATTCCGATTTTGTGACCTATGTGTGGTTTGACGCGCTCATCAACTACATTTCGGCTCTTGGCTATCCCGACGGCGAGGATTTTCGCAAATACTGGTCCGGGGCGCATCATCTGGTGGCCAAGGACATCCTGAAGCCGCACGCCATATTCTGGCCGACCATGCTCATGTCGGCGGGGATTCCGCTCTACAAGGGGCTGCGCGTGCATGGATACTGGACCGTGAACGAGACCAAAATGTCCAAGAGCATAGGCAACGTCGTCGCTCCCCTGGACATGGCCCAGAAATACGGCCTCAGCGCTTTTCGCTACTTTCTGCTGTCGGAGATGAGCTTCGGCCAGGACTCCTCTTTCAGCGAGGACGCCCTGGTGGGACGTTTCAACGCCGACCTGGCCAACGATCTGGGCAATCTCTTTTCGCGCAGCCTGTCCATGACCCACAAGTATTTTGGCGGGGCGGTGCCTGAATGCGGAGAGCTTCTCGATCTTGACCGGGAGGTGCTTGAGATCGGGCACAACGCCATGGCCAACTATCAGAGCCAGTTCGAACACTTTCAGTTTTCAAGGGCGCTCAAATCCCTGTGGGAGCTGGTCCGCCATCTGAACAAGTACATTGACTCTTCGGCTCCCTGGACCCTCTACAAGAACAAGGACATGAACCGTCTTGGGACGGTGCTCTATGTCATCCTCGAAGGCATGCGCAAGGTGGCCGTGCATCTGTGGCCCGTCATGCCGAGCACGAGCGAGACAATGCTGGCCCAGCTCGGGGTGAAGTTCAACGTCGAAGGTACGGACCTCGAGTCCGAAACTTCCTCCTGGTTCGGTCTTGCCCCGGGGACCCCCGTCGCGGAACGTTCCAATCTTTTCCCCCGCCAGGACCTGGAACAGCGGGAGGAGAAGGCCGCCGAGCCCAAGAAAGTCAAGCCCGCCAAGGAACCAAAGCCCGAACCCAAGATCGCGATGGCCTGTCCAGAATGTATCGAGTTCGAGGATTTTGCCAAGGTCGATCTGCGTGTCGGCACGGTGCTTGAGGCGAATCCGCATCCCGAAGCGGACCGCCTGCTGGTGCTCAAGATCGATACAGCCGACGAAACGCCGCGTCAGGTCGTGGCCGGTATTGCCGAATTCTTCAAGCCCGAGGAACTGGTGGGCCGGCAAGTGGTCGTGGTTGCCAATCTGAAACCGCGCAAGTTGCGTGGCCTGGTTTCCCAGGGCATGGTGCTGGCGGTGAAGAAGGAAGGGGGCCTCGCTTTGCTTGGGCCGAGCTCGGAAGTGGCCAACGGGGGCAAGGTGTCCTGATCAGGGCCGCAGCCTCGGACTCTGGATTTGAAAAGCAGAATCCCCGCTTTCGCGGGGATGAAATCATGGTGAAGCCAGTGGTCAGGGGGCTGGCCGGAACTCCGACCGGCCGCCTTGAGCCCCGCGTCATTCCCGCGAAGGCGGGAATCCATCTCCCAGACTTATCCGACGGACCCGTGCCATCATTTGGCGCGGGTCCGTCTTTTTGCTTGCGGTCTAGAACAGTCCGCTGATCACGCCCTTTTCGTCGATGTCGATTTTTTCAGCCGAGGGCACTTCCGGCAGTCCGGGCATGCGCATCATGTTGCCGGTGATGGGGACCAGAAAGCCCGCTCCGGAGGCGATCTCGACCTCGCGCACGGTGGCTACGAAATCCCGTGGGCGGCCGCGCAGCCCCGGCTGGTCCGAGAGGGAGCTTTGGGTCTTGGCGATGCACACGGGCAATCCCTCAAGGCCCAGTTGCTTGACTTTTTCCAGATCCTTCAGCGCGCCGGGCGCGTATTCCACCGAGGCCGCGCCGTAGACGCGGGTGGCAATGATCTCGATCTTTTCGCGCACGCTCTGGTTCCAGTCGTACAACGGCTTGTAGTGCGCGGTGCACTGGTCGGCCGTGGCCGCGACAAGCTCGGCCAGCTCCTCGGCCCCTTCGCCGCCCTTCTCCCAGGCTTCCATGACGGCTGCCTGCACTCCCATGAACTGACAGTGGTCGAGGATGACCTGATGCTCTTCATCCGTGTCCGTGGCGAAGCGGTTGATGGCCACGATGGGCGTGAGGTGAAAGAGGCGCACGTTCTCGATCTGCTTGGTGAGATTTTCAAGACCCCGGCTGAGGGCCTTGGCATTGGGCACGGGCAGGTGCGCAAGCTCGACCCCACCATGGTATTTGAGCGCCCGCACCGTGGCCACCAGGACCACTGCGCAGGGATCGAACCCGGCGGACTGGCACTTGATGTCCAGGAATTTTTCGCCGCCAAGATCAAAGCCGAATCCTGCCTCCGTGACCACATAGTCGGCCAGGCAAAGGCCCGTACGGGTGGCGATGACCGTGTTGGTGCCCTGGGCGATGTTGGCGAAGGGGCCGCCGTGCATGATGGCCGGATTGCCTTCCAGGGACTGGATGAGGTTGGGCTTGACGGCTTCCTTGAGCAGGGCGGCCATGGCTCCCTGGGCGTTCAGGTCCCGGGCGTGGATGGGTTCGCGGGCAAAGGTGAACCCGAGAAAGATGTCTCCCAGGCGGCGTTTGAGGTCCGGCAGATCGTCGGCCAGGCAAAGGATGGCCATGATCTCCGAGGCCGCCGTAATGTCGAATCCGGTCTCGCGGGGCACGCCGTGTGCCAGACCTCCCAGGCCGCAGACCAGACGTCGAAGCGAGCGGTCGTTCATGTCCATGACCCGCTTCCAGGCCACGGTTCGGCCGTCGAGATTGAGCGAGCGGTTTTTACTCTGCAGATTGTTGTCGATGAGGGCGGCCAGCAGGTTGTTGGCTTTTTCGATGGCGGCGAAGTCGCCGGTGAAGTGGAGGTTGATGTCCTCCATGGGCAAGAGCTGCGAGTAGCCGCCACCTGTGGCGCCGCCCTTGATGCCGAACACCGGGCCGAGCGAAGGCTCGCGCAGCACGACCATGGACTTCTTGCCGATGCGGTTCAGCCCGTCATTCAGCCCGATGGATACGGTGGTCTTGCCTTCACCGGCCGGGGTCGGGGTGATGGCCGAAACGAGGATGAGCTTGCCGTATTTGCACTGGTCCTTTTCGGCCAGGGCCAGCGGGAGCTTGGCCTTGTATTTGCCATAGGGTTCGAGCTGGTCGTCCCCGAGGCCGAGTTTTGCCGCGATGTCGCGGATGTGATGCATCTTGGCTTTTTGGGCGATGTCGATGTCGGACTGCACGGCCTTGGGCATGGGGCTCTCCTGGCTTATTTGTGATCGGGGCAGAAGGGGCAGAGGCATTGTTCAAGTTCAAGTTCGTATCCGAAACGCTCCAGCACTGTTTTGCGGCAAATCTCCACCAGTTCGAGCACGTCCCGGCATGTGGCGTTGTCGACGTTGACGATGAATCCGGCGTGTTTTTCCGAAACCTGCGCGCCACCCACGCGCAGGCCCTTGAGACCGGCTTGGTCGATGAGCTGGGATGCATAGGCTCCTGTGGGGCGTTTGAAGACGCTGCCGGCGGATGGAAATTCAAGCGGCTGTTTTTCCTTGCGCCGGGCCAGTATTTCCTTGCGCTTGGTCAGCAGGGGGCTAGGGTCGGATTGCGGCAGCTCCCAGGTTCCGGCCAGCACGACCGCTTCGCGCAGGGCCAGAGCCTGGCGGTAGGCGAACCCGCATTCGGCTTTGGGAATGTCGATCACGCGTCCGCCTTTGGTCAGGATCGTGACGTAGACGAGATGGTCCGAGATTTCGTGGCCGTAGGCTCCGGCGTTCATGTACAGCGCCCCGCCGAGGGTTCCGGGAATGCCCGAGAGACATTCGATTCCTCCGAGGCCATCGCGCAGGCATTCCAGAACCCAGGCGTCCATGGTCTTTCCGGCCTCCGCGCGCACGGTGCCGCCATCGCGGACGCAGGCCGTCATTTCGCTGGTGGAGATGACGGGCAGGAGGATTTCGTCGTCCGGGAAAAGGGTGTTGGCTCCGCCGCCGTGAATCCAGAAAGCAGTGTTTTCGGCGCGATGACGGAGGACGATTTCAGCCAACTCCTGCGGGGTTTCCGGGAAGAAGATATCTTTTGCCACGCCTCCGATACGGAAGGTGCAGTAGTTCTTGAGAGGGACGTTTTGGAGGTGCTTCATGCTTTGTGCCTAGTTACTCCCGCTGCCTGAAGGGTGCAATATTGCGGTGCGGCCTTTGACCATGTAGGGAACATTAAACCTTGCCGGTCAGGCCGGAATTCGCGGTGCTTTGCGAGCGGGAACCGGCATGTTTTTTTGACGCATTCTTGAGTTGCCGTCGAATCAAAATAAAATTCCAATCATTCGAGATTATTATGAAGCTTTCCGCGAAATCCAGATATGCGTCCCGTATCCTGCTTGACCTGGCTCTGCACAACGAGGGCGTGCCTCATCGCGTTAACGACATTTCCGAGCGCACGGGAATCACCGTGCCGTTCATCGAACAAATCATCAAGCCCCTGAAGCATGCCGGGATGGTCACGAGCAAGCGCGGAGCATCAGGCGGGCATCAGCTGAGCCGGTCGCCGGAGAATATCTCCCTGGGAGACATCGTGCGCATCATGGAAGGCTCGGTGGAACTTTCGGCCTGCTTGAGCGCCCCCGAGCTGTGCGAAAGGACGGACGTCTGCCCTACCCGAGCGGCCTGGCAGCGGGCCACGGACGCCATGCTGCGTGAGCTGGACACCATCAGCCTGGCCGAGCTGGCCAAGGGCGCGCCCAATTGCTGCCAGCTGTCCGACGACTATTTCGAGCGCGACAGCTAGCTCCCTGTTTGACAAAGATTTTCCCCCCTGTCAGAATTCCTGGTTCCGCATTTTTGGGGCGGAACTTTCTGCAGCTGGAGGCACAATGAGTATTCCTTCGGGATTCCAATTTTCAACCGCGCAGTGCGGTTTCAAGCGACCTGGGCGCTCCGATCTGGGGCTGGTGGTCAGCACGGTCCCGGCGGTTGCGGCCGGAGTCTTCACCACCAATCGTTTTCAGGCCGCTCCCGTTCTTGTGGCCCGGGACATTCTTGAAAGAGATCCTTCGGGCATCCGCGCCATCGTGGTCAATTCCGGGCAGGCCAACGCCTGTACGGGGCAGGAAGGCATTGCGAACTGCCGGGCTACCCTTGAAATGCTGTCCGCCCTCGGCCTTGAAGCCTCCGCAATCCTGCCCGCTTCCACGGGCGTTATCGGCGACCAGCTCAAGATGGAGCTCTGGGAAAAGGGAATCCCCGCCCTGCGTGACAATCTCGGGCAGGTGGGGCTGGTGGACATGGCCCGGGCGATCATGACTACGGACACTTTTCCCAAACTCGCCGCGCGCGAAGTCCGGCTTTCCTCCGGCACGGTCCGCCTGGCCGGGTTTTGCAAGGGCGCGGGCATGATCTGCCCGAACATGGCCACGATGCTCGGATTCATCCTGTGCGACGCCGGGGTCGAGCAAGAGTGGTGGCAGGCCGCCCTGGTCCGCTGTGTGGACAAGAGCTTCAACGCCATCACCGTTGATGGCGATACCAGCACCAACGACTGCGTTCTGGCATTGGCCAACGGCACCGCAGCCGAGGCGAGGGGAGCGGATCTGGATATTCTGGAGGAGGCCCTGCTCGAAATCTGCCAGGATCTGGCCTACATGATCGTGCAGGACGCCGAGGGCGGGACCAAGGTCATGCGCATCAACGTGCGCGGCGCGGCCAGCATGGCCGACGCGCAGCTTGCCGCGCGGGCGGTGGGCAATTCTCCGCTGGTCAAGACCGCCCTGTATGGCCGCGATCCCAACTGGGGGCGTATCGTGGCTGCTCTGGGTCGCAGCGGAGCAACGTTCACGCCCGAAGATGTGGTCGTGCGCATCGCTGGCATGACCATTTTCCGCCAGGGCACTCCGGTCAAGGCGGACTGGGACAGCCTTCTGGCCTCGGCCCTGCGCCGGGACGTCGTCGATATCGACCTGGAGCTTCATGCCGGAGAGGCCGAGCTCATGCTCATGGCTTCCGATTTTACCGAGGAGTACATCAAGATCAATGCTGAATACCGAACCTGAAGCCAAGACCATGACGGACCAAACCTGGAAACGTCTGGCTGATTTTGTTTTCGAGCTTGGCATGTTGCGCAAGACGCCGCGCACCGGATACCAGTTTCTGGGTTCGGGAGCCGAAAACGTGGCCGAGCATTCCTTCCGCACGGCCATGATCGGCTACATGCTGGCGCGCAAGGCCGGTGCCGACGTTGCCAGGACCGTATTCCTGTGTCTCTTCCATGATGTGCACGAGGCCCGCATCGGCGATTTCAACTACGTGAATCGCATCTACAATACGAGCAACCCGGTCCTGGCCCTCACGCACGCCCTGGAGGGCACCGGCCTTCGGGAGGAGGCACTCGGGCTCTGGCACGAGCTGGAGGCCGGCGTGACGCTTGAATCCAGATTGGCGCAAGATGCGGATCAGCTCGATTTCATCGCCAACCTGAAGGAAGAACAGGATCTGGGCAACCCCTATGCGGCCAAATGGCTTGACCATGCGGTTTTGCGACTCAAAACGGACCCGGCCCTGGAGCTTGCCCGGGCCATACAGACCACGGATCAGTCGGACTGGTGGTTTGTGCGGCCGGACGAGTCCTGGTGGCGCAAGGGGAACGGCAAGCCCCGCCCATAGCGGACCATGACAGCGCCAGAAGCAAGCAGATTCCGTCACGGGAGGGCAGTATTCAGCTTTTTTCTGGCTCTTTGCCTGCACGTCATTCCTGCCTGGTTTGTCGTTTTCGGGCCTCTTTACGGTCTGCCAAGCGTCCTTGAACTCAACCTCGACACCATCAACATGTACCGCGAACGAATCTTTCGTGAGCAGCTAGCCCGGGGCGTTTCCCAGCTGGATTCGGCTCCATTGCATATTTCCGTTGATGTGCAGGCGCGTCCCGATACGCGCAAGCGAGTCTCAAAGCCTCGTAGCGAAGCGGATCTGAAACGCGCCAGGGCTGTGCAGCGAGCCATCCGGTCCCTGTGGGAAAACATGTCTCCTGACAGTACCGGCTACGCTCTGGTCAGCATGAGCATTCTCGAAGACGGCAGGATCGGCGAGTTTGTGGTCAATCGTGTTTCCGGCGACCAGGAATTCCAGGCTTTTCTGCTCTTGTTTTTGTCCACGCTCAAATCCACGTATGGCAATTCAGCCGGCCCCGGAGAATCTCTGTGGATTGAATGCGAATTCGTGATTCAACCTTTGGCGCGCAAGGAGGCTTCGTGATTGTCGCGGTCATGTCCGATACGCACTTGGATCAACCGGATAACCTGCTTGCCGCGATTTTCGAACGGCACTGCCGTGACGCCGATGTGCTTCTGCATTGCGGGGACTGCGTGAGCGAGGAAACATGGTCGTTTCTCAATTCCCATCCCAGATTTTACTCCGTGCAAGGCAATTGCGACCAGTCCCTCTTGAACGGGACTCTGCCCGTGCTGCGCGAGTTGGAGCTGGAAGGAGTTCGGCTGGGCATGGGGCATGGATGGGGGCCGCGTTCCCGGGTGGGAGATGTCGTCGCGGCCCGATTTCAGGGCGTGGACATTGTCTGCTACGGACACACGCATATTCGTGACTGGCGACTGTCGCCCGAAGGCGTGCGCCTGCTCAACCCCGGCTCCCTGTTTTGGCCAAGGTCCGGCGAGGGCGGGATGGCTCGGCTCTATCTCAAGTCCGGGCAGGAGCCCGAAGTGGAGTGGATCACCATCTGAAGGAGCCTTGTCGGCACGCATGAAAAAAGCCCGCCTCAGTCGAGACGGGCTTTCGCATTTTTCAGGGAACGTGAGTGGCGGGGCTAGTTTTCGAGCAGCGCGGGGTTGGCGATGCGCACATCCGCCTTGGCGCGCAGATCCGCGACAAAGGCCTGCACGGTCTGCTCTTCGGCGCGCTCATTGAGGGAAGTCAGCCATAATTCCTTCTCTGCGGCCCATTCTTCTTCAGCCGGAGGAGTCACCTTGTCGGCTCTGGCCAGAACGTAGCCTTCGGGGAAGGCGTATGCCTCGGGCAGCCATGAACCGGCTTCAGTTTCAAAGGCCTTGTTGGCCAGCAGCTGGTTCATGCCCAGGCCAGCGATGGATCCTTGCCGCCCGAAGGGTTCCGTTTCCTTCAGTGTGGCGTCGGCCAGGGATTCACCCTTGAGAAGCGCTTCCAGATCCTTTTCCGCGGCGGTCTTGGCCATTTTCAGGGCTTCTTCACGGGTGATGGCCGCGACGATTTCCGTCTTGACCTCCTCCAGCGGCTTCACGCTTTCGGAAACCTGTTCAAGCTTGGTGGCAAGCAGGTATCCGTCGGCAATGGGGAGCGGGGACTGTGTCGTGATGTCCAGGGGCAGGTCGAACAGAGCCTGGGCGTTTTCCGGAGAAAGACCGGGCAGCTCCCTCGGTCCTTGATTCTTGGCAAAGTAGCCCGATTCGCGGACTTCAAGCTTCAGGCCAATGGCCTTGGCCACGGCATCGAGAGGCTCCCCAACGAGCACCATCTCCAGGGCCTGATCCAGGCGATCCTGCAGCGTTTCCGCCGCCCGATCCTCGGCGATGATGTTTGCTATGTCGGCCGCGACGGATTCGAAATCTTCATATCCCGCGCCTTTGACGTCTTCCACGCTAATAAGGTGAAAGCCGAACTGGGTGCGGATCGGCTCGCTGACAGCCCCCTTTTCAAGGGCGAAAGCGGCGTCTTCGAAGGGTTTGACCATCCTGCCTCGGCCGAACCAGCCAAGTTCGCCCCCGGTCTGCGTGCCGGAGGGATCCTCGGTGTATTTCGCGGCGACCTCGGCAAAGGATTTGCCTGCCGCCAAGTCTTTCTGGGCGGCCTCAATGGTCTGCATGGCTTTTTCCACGGCCGCGTCATCGGCGTTTTCGTCAACACGCACAAGAAGGTGGCGGGCTCTGATCTGCTCTTCGATTTTGAACTGTTCCTTGTTCTCGGCGTAGTATTTTTCGGTTTCCTCGGGGGAGACGAGCGAAAGGTCGGCCAAGGTCGCGGGAGTGAGCAGCAGGTAGGCGATTTTGGCCCGGGCGGGTACGGCATAGTTGGCCTTGCGCGCCTCGTAATATTCGTTGATGCGCTCTTCCGTGGCGTTGACCTGATCCTGGTAGCTTTCCCACGGGTACATCATATAGGATATGACTGCGGTGCTGCGCCCGTAGGTATAGAAATCGTGGGCCTGATCCTCGCCGAGGCGTCCGGGCAGACCGACGTAGGTCCGCAGCTTGTCCATGGTCATCCCGCGCATGTATTCGGACTCGAATTTGCCGGGAGTGAGGTTGTTGGCGCGCAGCACGTTCTGGTAGGCGCCCGGGTCGAAGACGTTGCTTTCGTTCTGGAAGGCGGGAATGAGATGAATCTCCTTGGCCAACTCTTCCTTGGAAACAGTCAGGCCGAGCTTTGCAGCCTGCTGCATCATCAGTTCTTCGATGACCATCTGTTCAAGAATCTGCCTTTTGAATCCCATCTGGGCCAGAATTTCGGCAGTCAGGTTCGGATTTTGGCTGCGTGCGAGTTCGAGGCTGCGCTGCACACGTTCCTGAAAAGGCTTAAAGAGAATGGGGGAATCGTTGACCGTGGCGACGACGGTGGTCTGGTCGTTTTGCACGCGATTCATGCCAAAGGCCAAAACGAAAACGGCAATGATGATGCCGAAGAGGATTTTTATTCCCCAACTTTGGGCGCCCTGGCGCAGGATTTCAAGCATGGAATCTCCGACAAAGTGTCTGAAGTTAAAAATAATGGGAACTGCCCCGAGAGGCTTTTATTTTTGCCTGTCGTTGACGTAATTGAGCAAACCGCCCGCTTTGATAATGGCTATTTCATTACCCGTCAAATCATGGGTCAAGGTGAGCTGTCTGCCTTCCGATGTCGAGGCCAAAAGAGTCGCCCCGGGTGCGAGAGCGCCAAGCTCGATGCGCAGGACATCGCCCTGGGCCAGTGAGTCGTAGTCGGCTTCGTTGGCGAGCATCAGGGGAAGGATGCCGAAATTGATCAGGTTCGCCTTGTGAATGCGGGCAAAGGACTTGGTCAGAACCACCCGGACCCCGAGATGACGGGGGGCGAGCGCCGCATGTTCGCGGCTGGAGCCTTGGCCGTAGTTCTCGCCGCCGAGGATGAGCCCTTGGCCGGCGGCTTCGGCGCGGGTCACGAAATCCTTGTCCACGCGCTCGAAGACGTGCCTGCTGATGGCCGGGATGTTGGAGCGCAGGGCGGTGATGGCTGCACCGGCAGGCATGATGTGGTCGGTGGTGATGTTGTCCGCGACCTTGATCAGCACGGGCAGCTCCAGAACATCCGGCAACCTGTCGAAGGGCGACAGGGGCACGATGTTGGGCCCGCGCAGGATTTCAACCTCGCTTCCATCCTCGGGCGGGAAGGCGAAGAGATGGCGGATGGATGGCGCTGTGGCTGGCAGGGACGGCTTGGAAACGGCCTTGGTCCAGGTTGCCGGATCGGTGAACTTGCCGTTCAGGGCGCAAAAAGCGGCGGTGATCGGACTCACAAGATAAACCTGCCCGTCCTGGGTTCCGCTGCGACCCTCGAAATTGCGGTTGAAGGTCCGGGCGCTGACGCCGCCGCTGGACGGAGAGCCGCCCATGCCGATGCACGGGCCGCAGGAGCACTCCATGAGCCGTCCCCCGGCGTCGAGGATGAGATCGAGCAGGCCTTCGCTCATGAGCATCTTGAGCACCTGTTTGGAGCCCGGTGACAGGAGCAGGTCGGTGCTTGGGGCGATGTGTTCGTCCTTGAGGATCTGGGCCACGCTCTGCAGGTCCGAGTAGGAGGAGTTGGTGCAGGAGCCGATGGCCACCTGATCGACATTCAGGCCGTCGAGTTCGGCCACGGGAACTACCCTGTCCGGCATGTGCGGCTGGGCGGCCAGGGGCGCAAGGGTGCTCAGGTCGATGACGATTTCCCGGTCATAGGTCGCTCCTTCGTCGGCGGCCAGCGGCGTGAAGTCATTTTCCCTGCCCATGAGCGCAAGAAACGCGCGGGTCTGCTCGTCGCTCGGAAAGATGGAAGCCGTGGCGCCAAGCTCCGCGCCCATGTTGGTGATGGTCGCGCGTTCGGGTACGCTCAAGGTGGCCACGCCCGGACCGTGGTATTCCATGACCGCGCCCACGCCGCCCTTGACGGTCAGGATGCCGAGCAGGTGCAGGATGACGTCCTTGGCCGAGGCGAATCCGGTCAGTTGCCCTTCGAGGCGAATCTTGAAGACCTTGGGCATGGTGATGGTGTAGGGTTCTCCGGCCATGGCCAGGGCCACGGAGAGGCCCCCGGCGCCCATGGACAGGCTGCCGATGCCGCCGGCAGTGGGCGTGTGCGAGTCGGACCCGATGAGCGTCTTGCCCGGAATCGCGAAATTTTCCAGATGCAGCTGGTGGCAGATGCCGGTGCCGGGAGGAGAGAAGACGATGCCGTACCTGGCGGCCACGCTGCGCAGGTAACGGTGGTCATCGGGGTTGCGAAAGCCCATCTGCAGGGTGTTGTGATCGACATAGCTGACGGACAGTTCCGTCTTGACCCGGGGCAGGCCGATGGCTTCCCACTGCAGGTAGGCCATGGTCCCGGTGGCATCCTGGGTCAGGGTTTGGTCTATCTTGATGGCCACTTCGTTTCCGGGCTGCATATCGCCTTCAACGAGGTGCGCCGCGATGATCTTCTGGGTGAGGTTCTGGTTCATGCGCGCTCCTTCAATTTTGCCGTTGAATATCTTTGAAAAAAGGCTCCCAGCCGAAGCTGGGAGCCTGAATCGTTGGGCTTACCACGTGGATGCAAGCCGTCTGAGCTTGACTTTCAGAATCTGAATTTCAGTGTCCAGGCGCAGGTTGTCCTGCTGCAGCCGGAAAATGTCCTCGTGAAAGGTTATTCCACGCGCGGGATCTTCACGCTGCAGCAATTCCTTTACCTTGGCCTGGGCTTCGGCCTGCTCGGCCTTGAACCTGCCGATTTCTTTTTCAATGGTCTCAATCTGTTGTGATTCGGATTCGTTTACGCTTTGGCTTGTCATCTTGAGTTTCGTCTACCTGTTCTTCGATCCGTGAGGAATTGATGAAGTTTTGAGGGCTTGGGAGGTTCATGAAAATTTTCCAGAACCAGGGCCAGGCCGAGGAGATATTGTCCGCATTGGTCATGCAGACCCCCGGATGCGTGAAGGATATGAGCGATCCAGCCAGCGTCCAGTATGGGCCGGGACTCTGCCAGGGCGACTCGCTGACTTTCTTGGCGTTGGGCAGCCCGAGCTGCAATAGCCCGGGTTCAATGGCATATCCGGCGCCCAGATTTTCGAGCAGGTCCTGGGCGTAATCGACATCCTCGCGCTTGGTGTCCAGTGTGATGGCGCATTGGCCGCGCAATCCCATGGACATGGCCAGCATCAAAGGCAGGTATTCCTGGCATGAGGTTATGTCTATGGATAGTTTTTGGGGCCTGTTGCTCATGGACGATGTGATCTGGCCGCCCTGCACGCTGATCCGCAATCCGAACTCGTGCAGGATATCCATGATGTCATGGAGGTGGGGCGCGTAGTGAGGCCATTTTCCATGCAGGACGACCTTGCCGTCCGTAAAGAACGGAAGGACCAGCAGATGGAGGCTCATCAGCGGATCTATGGGGATATCTACTGCGGAGAGGTCAAGGTTGGTGGACGCCGGAGGGACGATGATGCTCAGTCCCTCGAATTGAAGCTCCGGATTGTGCTCCTGCAGGAATCCGATCCCCTTGCGCAGCAGTTTGCTGTTTGAAAACGATTCATGAAGCTGGATCGAAAGTCCGGATTTGTAGGTGGTGGCAGCGACAACAAGAGCCAGCACGAATTTCTTGGAAACGCCCTTGGGGATGGAGATGGTCTCCGGAAGCTGCCCACTGCTTTCCACCCTGACCGGCAACCCGTAGCTGTGCGGCTCAACAACCGTGAGCCGGGCGCCAAGCTGAGGCAAAAGGTCCTGCACAGGCCTGACGTCATGAATCTTGAGCTTGGTGGATCCGGTGAATTTGGCCCGGGTCACCTGCCCGAGGGCAAGGCACAGCAGGAGGTAGAAGTGGAATTTGCTCTGCCCGGCATAGATGATCTTGTTGTCCATGGACCAGGAATCGACGGGCTGGGTTTCGCATTGACGATTCTGGAACGTGAGCTTGAACCCGCAGAGATTGAGGGCATTGATCAGTTCAAGGGAAATGTCGTTCCCCTGGAATGGCGCAATGGTCAGCGGCGAGGAATTCGTGGCTCCAAGAAAGAACATCATGCTGCGCAGGATCTGGTCCCGGGGAGCATCGAGGTCTATTTCCACGGGCTTGCGCCGGGGGAAGAGGCACAGAGGTTTCTCGTTGGAGGAATTGCGCTCGACCCTGGCATAGGACAGGTTGTTCGAGAGGTGAAAGATTTTTTTGAGAATCTGGGGCTCCAGATTGTCCGCCTTGGATGCGTCGCGCCAAACTTGCCACAGCACTTTTTCCTGGTTGGGATCGGTGATGCCGAGGTTTTTGGAGCGCCTGGTGGATGCCGCCCTGGACAAAAGGTTCGTCCTGGACATGAGAAGGGAAACAAGCTTTTCGTCGAGTTGCGCCAGTTCCTGCGTCAGAGATAGAGTATTATGTTTTTCGGCCATGCGAATTCTTTCAGGATAGGGAGGTTGATGTTCATGGGTGCATGAACGCATGATGAAAGCTGATATCAAAGGGGTACATTAACAATAAGACTTTGGGGATTGCAAGCGGTTATTGTTCGATATAAATATAATATGCTAAAATAAAAGAAAAAACTGAGAGAAGGCCCAAAATGTCCGGTGAAGTCACGTCAATCCCGAAAATTCAGGGAGGTCAGGATTGGCGGATACTTGCGTGGTTGATAAAAAAATCACAAAACGGTTGACAAGACGCTCGTTGCGAAGCAAAAAGGGGTCTCCGTTTTTTTATTTGTGAAAATAAAAACAAACTATATTTAGGAGGATCCACGTTATGGCTCTCGTACCCCCGCATGGTGGAAAAGGTTTGGTTTGCTGTCTGCTTCAGGGTGCCGAACTGGCTGCCGAGCAGAAAAAGGCCGAAGGACTGAAGAAGATCGACATCAGCCCCCGCGCCAAGGGCGACCTGATCATGATGGGCATCGGCGGCTTCAGCCCGCTGAGCGGCTTCATGACCAAGGCCGACTGGAAGTCCGTGTGTGAAAATTTCACCCTGGCTGACGGCACCTTCTGGCCCGTGCCCGTGACCCTGGATGTAGATGAAGAAGTGAAGGTCGGCGAAGAGATCGCTCTGTTCGATCCCAAGAAGGGCGTCTTCATGGCCACAATGAAGGTCAACGAAGTTTACGAAATGACCGACGCCGACAAGAAGTGGGAATGTGAGAAGGTCTACAAGGGCCAGGGCGAAGAGTCCGCCGATGACAAGTTCTGGGAAATCGCTCCCAAGGATCACCCCGGCGTGCAGATGGTTTTGGCTCAGAAGAAATACAACGTTGCCGGTCCTGTCAAAGTCCTTTCCGAAGGCGACTACCGCGACAGATTCCCCGGTTGCTACATGTCTCCGGCCGAAGCCCGCGCCACCTTCGAAGAGAAAGGTTGGAGCAAGGTTGCCGCTCTTCAGCTGCGTAACCCCATGCACCGCTCTCACGAATACCTGGCCAAGATCGCTGTTGAAGTGTGCGACGGCGTTTTCATTCACTCCCTGGTCGGCAACTTGAAGCCCGGCGACATCCCGGCCGAAGTCCGCATCAAGTGCATCGACACCCTCATTGAAAAATACTTCGTGAAGGCCAATGTGGTTCAGGGCGGCTATCCCCTGGATATGCGTTATGCCGGTCCCCGCGAAGGCCTGCTGCACGCAACCTTCCGCCAGAACTACGGCGTTTCCGACATGCTGATCGGCCGCGACCATGCTGGCGTCGGTGACTTCTACGGTCTGTTCGAGGCTCAGGAAATCTTTGATCGCGTTCCCAAGAACCTGGGCGCTGGCAAGGATCTGATCACCCAGCCCATGAAGATCGACTGGACCTTCTACTGCTACAAGTGTGACGGCATGGCTTCCCTGCGCACCTGCCCGCACAGCAAGGACGACCGCGTCGTTCTGTCCGGCACCAAGCTGCGCAAGGCTCTGTCCGAAGGCGCCGAGGTTGTTGATCACTTCGGTCGTGACGAAGTCCTCGTCATCCTGCGCGAATACTACTCCACTCTGACCGAGAAGGTCGAAGTGAAGATGCAGGGTGCCGCTTCCGGCGCAGCCATGTAGTTTTGATTTCAACCAACAGGGCGGGCTTTTTGTCCGCCCTGCTGATTTGGTCTTGCGACGTGAAGTCACACAAGGCCTATGATTGTCAATATGCGGCTTGACACGACAAAAGTGCTTTGATAAAAGATTCACAAGCGAAAAGCTTGAGTAAAATTTTTGTTTGTTTCGGGCCTGTGGCTAAGTTGTTTTAAACTCTTTATTCGGAGGAATTATGCCAACCTTTGTTGATCCAGCAAAGTGTGATGGATGCAAGGGCGGTGAAAAGACTGCCTGTATGTACATCTGTCCTAACGACCTGATGATCCTGGACCCTGTAGAGATGAAGGCTTACAATCAGGAGCCGGCCGCTTGCTGGGAATGTTACTCCTGTATCAAGATTTGTCCCCAGGGCGCGATCACCGCTCGTCCGTATGCTGACTTCGCTCCCATGGGCGGTACCTGTATCCCGCTGCGCGGTGCAGAAGACATCATGTGGACCGTTCAGTTCCGCAATGGCGAAGTAAAGCGCTTCAAGTTCCCCATCCGCACCACTGTGGAAGGTTCCATCAAGCCCTTCGAAGGCAAGCCTGAGGCAGGGAACCTGGAAGATGAGCTTCTGTTCACCGAGACCGCTTTGGCCACTCCCAAAGAAGCTCTCGGCCAGAAGATTGAAGTCGGTGAAGCAGACCTGAAGGTCACCTTCAAGTCGGCCGTCGCCTAATTCGGCGCTTTAAACGAAAGAAATTTCAGGAGGAACATATGCCTCAGATTCCTGTTAAAGACGTGATCAAGGGTCTGGCCTGCGCAGAGCCCGAACTCGTTGAGATTGATACCGACATTCTTATGGTCGGCGGTGGTATGGGTAACTGCGGTACTGCTTTCGAAGCAGTGCGCTGGGCCGACAAGGTTGGCGGCGACATCAAGATCCTTTTGGTTGACAAGGCTGCTGTCGATCGCGGCGGCGCGGTTGCTCAGGGTCTTTCCGCCATCAACACCTACATCGGCGAGAACGATGTCGACGACTATGTCCGCATGGTCCGCACCGACCTCATGGGCATCGTTCGCGAAGACTTGATCTACGACCTTGGCCGCCACGTGGATGACTCCGTTCATCTGTTCGAAGAATGGGGCCTGCCTTGCTGGGTCAAGAAAGACGGCAAGAACCTGGACGGCGCTCAGGCCAAGAAAGAGGGCATGTCCCTGCGCTCTGGCGCAGCTCCTGTCCGCTCCGGCCGCTGGCAGATCATGATCAACGGTGAGTCCTACAAGGTCATCGTTGCTGAAGCTGCAAAGAATGCCCTTGGTTCCGATCGTTACCTGGAGCGTATTTTCATCGTTAAGCTGCTGCTTGACGCCAAGACGCCCAACCGTATCGCCGGTGCTGTCGGCTTCTCTGTTCGTGAAAACAAAGTGTACGTCATCAAAGCCAACGCCATGTCCGTTGCTTGCGGTGGCGCCGTCAACGTATACCGTCCCCGCTCCACTGGTGAAGGTCTTGGTCGTGCATGGTATCCCGTATGGAACGCCGGCTCCACCTACACCATGTGTGCCCAGGTTGGCGCTGAAATGACCATGATGGAAAACCGCTTCGTACCCGCCCGCTTCAAGGACGGTTACGGCCCGGTTGGTGCATGGTTCCTGCTCTTCAAGGCCAAAGCAACCAACGCCAAGGGTGAAGACTATTGTGTCACCAACCGCGCCATGTTGAAGCCTTACGAAGATCGCGGTTACGCCAAGGGTCACATCATCCCGACCTGTCTGCGCAACCACATGATGCTTCGCGAAATGCGCGAAGGTCGCGGTCCCATCTACATGGACACCGCCACCGCTCTGCAGACCACCTTCAAGGATCTGTCCAAGTCCGAGCAGAAGCATCTTGAGTCCGAAGCTTGGGAAGACTTCCTGGATATGTGTGTTGGTCAGGCCAACCTGTGGGCCGCCATGAACATCAAGCCCGAAGAGCGCGGTTCCGAAATCATGCCCACTGAGCCTTACCTGCTCGGTTCGCATTCCGGTTGCTGCGGTATCTGGGTTTCCGGTCCGAACGAGGCTTGGGTTCCTGAAGAGTACAAGGTCAAGGCTGACAACGGCAAAGTGTACAACCGCATGACCACCGTAAACGGTCTGTGGACATGTGCTGACGGCGTTGGCGCTTCCGGCCACAAGTTCTCCTCCGGTTCTCATGCTGAAGGCCGCATCGTTGGCAAGCAGATGGTCCGTTGGGTTGTCGATCACAAGGATTTCCAGCCCACCTTGGCTGTTTCCGCTGCTGATCTGAAGAAAGAGATCTACGATCCTTGGTACACCTACGAGCAGTTCAAGGGTGCTTCCACTGATCCGGTAGTCAACCCGAACTACATCTCCCCCAACAACTTCATGATGCGCCTCATCAAGTGCACCGATGAATACGGCGGAGGTTGCGCTACCCTGTACACCACCTCTGACAGACTGCTCGACACGGGCTTTGGCCTTCTCGACATGCTGGAAGAAGATTCCAAGAAATTGGCGGCTCGTGACCTGCACGAACTGCTTCGTTGCTGGGAGCAGTACCACAGACTGTGGACCGTTCGCCTGCACATGCAGCACATTCGTTTCCGTCAGGAAAGCCGTTACCCCGGTTTCTACTATCGCGCAGACTTCATGGGTCTGGACGATGCCAAGTGGAAGTGCTTTGTTAACTCCAAGTTCAACCCGGCCACTGGTGAAACCGAGATCTTCAAGAAACATTACTACCAGATCATCCCTGTCTAGTTTACGGGCCAAAAGGCTGCGGGTCCTTCCCGCAGCCTTTTTTCTCTATCAGGAAATAGAATGGTCTATGCATGATCTGTAACCTCTGGTAGTTATAGATTATGCTTGGGCCATTCTATTCATTTTTATGGCCTTCAACTTAAGTGCTCTGGGAGGAATCGAATGGCTAGCAACAGCATACTTGTCATCGGTGGTGGCTTTGCAGGACTCACCGCCGCCCTCGAGGCCGCTGAGATCGGTCATGAGGTCTTCATCATAGAGAAGACCCCATTTCTGGGTGGACGTGTTATGCAGCTGAACAAATATTTCCCGAAGCTGTGTCCACCTTCGTGCGGTTTGGAAATTCAGTATCAGCGGATCAAGAACAACCCCAACGTGAAGTTTTTTACCTTGGCCGAAGTGACCAAGGTGGACGGGTCCGTTGGAAATTATGAAGTTACGGTACAGATCAAACCGCGCTACGCTGGTCCCAGCAGCCCTGATCTTTCCGACTTGTGTGATGAGCTCTCCACGGAAGTGGTCAATGACTACGAGTTTGGCTTGGCAACGCGCAAGCCCGTGTACATGGATGCGCCTTTTGCTTTTCCGCAGCGCTACGTTGTGGACAAGGCCAGCCTGAGCGACTCGGACAAGAGCAAGGTCCAGAAATGCGACTACCTCGATCTGACCGAGGAAGAAAAGACCATCACCTTGAGCGTTGGGTCCATCATCATCGCCACGGGCTGGAAGCCCTATGATGTGACGAATCTGTCCAACCTGGGCGCTGGCGCGGTCAAAAACTGCATTTCCAACATGCAGATGGAGCGCCTCGCATCGCCTTATGGCCCGACCAGCGGAAAGATTCTTCGGCCTTCCGATGGCCGCGAGCCCAGAAAAATTGCATTCGTGCAGTGTGCCGGCTCTCGTGACGAGAACCATCTGCATTATTGCTCTTACATTTGTTGCATGGCTTCCCTGAAGCAGGCACAATATGTTCGCGAACAGTACCCTGACGCTGAAGTGACTATCTATTACATTGATTTGCGGACTCCTGGCCGTTACGACACTTTCGCCAAGAAGATTCTGGCGGATGAGAAGATCTTCGCCGTCAAAGGCAAGGTTGCTGCGGTTGAGCAGGACAACGCAGGCGATGACGTGTGGCTCACCGTTGAAGATGCGGTGTCATGCTCCAAGTCTGTCGAACGTTTCGATCTCGTGGTTCTGGCCACAGGAATGCAGCCCAGCCTGGCCGGCGCTTCCCTGCCAATCGATGTCCCGGTTGATGCCGAAGGGTTCATCGTTGGAGGGGAGGAAAAAGGTATTTTCGCCGCGGGCTGTGCCAAACAACCTCTGGACGTTATGAAGTCGGCCCAGTCTGCCACCGGGGCAGCGATGAAAGCGATCCAGACGGTGAGAGGGAGGTAGGTCATGGCCGACAAGATTGGTGTATATTTTGATGAATCAAGCCTTGGCGGGGTTCTCGACATCCAGAGACTGTGCGACGGAGTGCAGAAAAAATGGAGTGATTGCTGTCCCGTAGTCAAGGTACATCCGAGGCTGGCTACCGACGAAGGACGGGCAATGATCCAGGCGGACATCGATGCCGGGCTGATCAATGCTGTCTGCGTTTGCGGTTCTTCGCCTCGCGTGGATTGGGATTTTTACAAGTTCGGACGGGAAATCCTGGTTGACCGGGTCAACCTGCGCGAACTTTGCGTGCTTTGTTACGAAGATCCGAGCAAGGAAAAGGTCCTTCCGGGCACCACTCCCGAATTGCTTTTCAAGATGGCCAACGACTATGTGAACATGGGCGTGGTCAAATTGCAGAAAGCGGCGGTTCCGGAAGATGGCGGGATCGATGTTGTCAACCGGGTGCTGGTCATCGGTGGCGGTTGGGCTGGCATGAGCGCGGCTCTTGATGTCGCGGCTGTCGGATACGACGTTACGCTGGTTGAAAAGAAAGACATGCTGGGTGGCGCTGCCGCCGGAATGTACAAGACCATTCCCTTTGCATTCCCCTATGACGCGGCTCATGCCACGGGCGTTGAAAAGAAGATTGCCCAGGTGCAGGCCGCCGAAAAGATCGACGTTCTCCTTGAATCCGAAATCGTCAGTATTGCCGGAGCTCCCGGCAACTACGAAGTTACAGTGAAGGTTGGCAAGGAAGAGCGCGTCGTGGCGGTCGGGTCCGTGGTTATCGCCACCGGCTGGGTGCCGCAGGATACGGCATTCCTGAAGCCGTTTGGCTACGGAACGCTCAAGAACGTGGTTACTTCCCGTGAGTTCGAGATGATGGCCAAGGCCGGTTCCGTAGTGCGCAAGAGTGATGGCGCCAAGCCTTCGAAGGTCATGTTCCTGCTCGGATTCGGCGACAAGCTCGCCCCCTTCGAGGTCAAGGAAGAGGAAGCTCGCGCCGCAGCACTGGCCGCGGCAGAGGTCAAGGAGGCCGACGACACGCCCAAGACCAACTTCGTCAAGCAGGACACCTACAAGCATTTGTCCTACAGCTCCGAACTGACTTCACTGACAGCCCTGAAGCAGGCGAACTACGTGCGCGAATTCATTCCCGGCGGCGTGGCCATGGTGGTCTATGAGCACATGATGGTCCCCGGCATGAATGAGCTGTATTACAAGGCCGCGCAGAACGACCCGAGCGTCATGATGACCAAGGGCGTGATCAGCGAAGTCCGCGACGGCGGCGATGGCGACATCGTTGTGGTACTTGAGGACACCCTTCTTGGCGCAAAGGTCGAGATCGAAGTGGACATGCTCGTGCTACCCACCGCAATGGTGCCCACTACCGCGCTTGATCCGATCCTCAAACTCCAATATCGGCAGGGCCCGGCCATGCCGGACCTTGAGCTGTTCAGCGGTTACGCCGATTCCAACTACATATGCTTCCCGTACGAAACGCGCCGCACAGGCATTTATGCCGCCGGCACGGTGCGCCAGCCCATGACCATGGCCACGGCCGAGGTCGATGCCGCCGGCGCCGCCCTGAAAGCGGTTCAGTGTCTTGAATCCTCGAACAGAGGCATGGCGGTTCACCCGCGTTCGGGCGATCTGTCCTTTCCGAAGTTCAACCTGGTGCGTTGCACCCAGTGCAAGCGCTGTACGGAAGAATGTCCTTTCGGCGCCCTGGACGAGGACGAAAAGGGCAATCCGATGCCCAATACCTCCCGTTGCCGCCGTTGTGGAACGTGCATGGGCGCCTGCCCTGAACGTGTCATCTTCTTCGACAACTACAACGTCGACCAGATCGGATCCATGATCAAGCAGGTCGAGGTTCCCGACGATATGGAAGTGGGCGGTCCGCGCATGCTCATTCTCGCCTGCGAGAACGATGCCTACCCCGCCCTCGACATGGCCGCCCTGCGCGGCAAGAAATGGAGCCCCTACGTACGTATCGTTCCGGTGCGTTGCCTTGGTTCGGTCAATACCATCTGGATTGCCGACGCCATGTCCAAGGGCACGGACGGTTGCCTGCTGCTGGGTTGCAAGTACGGTGAAGATTACCAGTGCCATTTCGTCAAGGGCTCGGACCTGTGCAGCCGGCGCATGGCCAACATCGGTGAGACCCTGGGCAAGCTTGGCATCGAAACCGAACGGGTACAGCAGATGCAGGTCGCCATTGACGAATACGACAAGGTTCCCGGCATGATTGACGAGTTTGTTGATGCGATCACCAAGCTTGGTCCCAACCCGTTCAAGGGATACTAGGAGGAGCATGTATGTCCAAAACAATAAAGATTGAGCCTAATCTGCAGTTCGTCAAGGAACTGCAGGAGGTGGGTGGTGCGGATCTCAAGAAGTGCTACCAGTGCGCTACCTGCTCTGTCGCATGCCCCATGTCTCCTGCGGACAATCCCTATCCGCGCAAGGAAATGGTCTGGGCCCAGTGGGGTCTCAAAGACAAGCTGGTCAACGACATCGACATCTGGTTGTGTCACAATTGCGGAACCTGTTCCGAACTGTGTCCTCGCGGAGCAAAACCGGGAGACCTGCTGGCCGCCCTGCGCAACATGACCTACCGCAAGCTGGTGAAGCCTGCCATTATCGGCGAGTGGATGAGTTCGCCCAAGCACCTGCCCATCCTGGCGGGTATTCCTATGGCTATTTTCGCCTTCATCTGGATGATTCGTGCCGCTCTCGTGGGCTCCTTCTTTCCGCTCACGGAAGACGGCAAGATCGTTTACGGTAACCTCTTCCCCGGTGATTTCACCATTGACCCCCTGTTCGGACTGGTCGCCATCTTCGTGGCCATCTGCTTCGGGCTTGGAGTCAAGAACATGATCGACGGGTTCAAGGCCAACGTGACCGAGACGTTTGTCATCGGATACAAGAAGCCGACCTTGAAAGACGCGATCATCGCGACGATCAAGTACGATGTCCTCCAGCATTCCCGCTTCAAGAACTGCGTGGACAGCCCCGCGGATGAAGAACGGGTCAAGGGCCATCAGATTCTGTTCTACGGTTTCGTGGCCTGCGCCATCGTCACGTCTATCGTGGCCGTGGCTCACTGGGGCGGCAAGGTCATTCCCCTGCTGGCACCTGTCGGCCATACGCCCATGCCTCTTTGGCATCCGGTCAAGATTCTGGCCAATGTGGGCGCAGTGCTGCTGGTGACCGGTCTCACTCTGCTGACCCGTCGGCGTTTGAATTCGGACACGAAGAAGTCCGTTTCCAACTACTATGACTGGTACCTGCTCGGTGTGATCTGGGTTGTGACCCTGACCGGCATCGGCGCCCAGATCTTCCGTCTGGCGGGCGTCGCACCCCTGGCCTTCTTCACGTATTATCTGCATCTGGTCAGCATCTTCATGCTGATTGCGTATCTGCCTTGGTCCAAACTTGGGCATTTGGTGTACCGCACCACAGCGCTCATTTATGCACGGTATATTGGTCGTTTGCCCATTGACGAAAAACTCATCGAAGATGACAAAATCTTTGTTATTTAATTAAAGGAGGACACCATGTCTGAAGCTCGCAAGATTTTTCCCATGGATACTTTTGTGGCCTACCTGAAGGGTGATGGCAACGCTTCCGTTGCCGAGATGCTGGGCTACCTGACCCAGAAAGACCTGGATGGCGATTCCACTCCTTTTGCCGCGGCTCTGGCCAAGGCCTGGATTTATGAGCAGCATCCCGAATTGACCAAGATGTCCAAGGGACAGATGGTCGAGCTGGGACAGTCCGTCTCCGTCGCGCCCATGCCTGTCAAGGCCAAGGCCGAAGTGGACGAAGTCTTTGCCAAGCTGGCCGACTACAAGGGCCAGATCAACGCCAAGAGCGCCAAGGTCGACGAACTGACCAAGGCCCTGGCCGCCAAGGACGCCGAGATCGCCGCCCTGAGCGCCAAGGTCAAGGAATTCGAAGGACAGAAGAAGGGCGAAGCCGAAGCTCTGTTCGTGACCACTGAAGCTCGTATCGTCGAATTCACCGGCAAGCTCGAAGCCCTGCTGAAGGAAGTCGAGGAAGTGAAGAAGACCGGCGTGGTTGTCGCAGGCGTAGCCGGCGTTGCCGCTGCCGCCGGCGCAGCTGCTCCCGCCGCTGCCGAAGCCGCTGGTGCTCCTGCCGAAACTGCTGCCGGTACCGATTTCGGTTTCGCCGGCGGATCGCAGGACCCCTTCGCCGATTCCAACTGGTAGAAACGCACTTGCATCACTGCCTCAAAGGCTCCTCCTCCGGGGGGAGCCTTTTTTTTAGCCTGCCGCGCAGGCTGAAAACGTTGCAATAAGGGCGTGATTCTGGGAAGTTGCCGGATAAATCACAAGAGCAGGAGGCGATGATGAAATACTGGTTGATGAAGACTGAGCCAGGGTGTTTTTCCATCGATGATCTGGCAGCTGCGCCAAACCAGACTTCGAGTTGGGACGGTGTGCGCAACTTTCAGGCCCGCAATTTCATGCGCGACCAGATGAGCGTTGGCGATCTGATCCTTTTTTATCACAGCGTGAAGAATCCGGGCGTGGTGGGTATCGCCCGGGTGGCGCGAGAAAGCTACCCGGACCACACGGCCCAGGATCCTGGGGATCAGCACTTTGATCCGCGCTCCACGCCGGAAAATCCTTTGTGGTTCATGGTCGATGTGCAGTTCGTAGAGAAATTTGCGCATCCGGTCCCGCTTGGGTCATTGCGCGGTGTGAAGGGGCTTGAAAGGATGGAACTTCTGAAAAAGGGGTCGCGGCTTTCGGTCATGCCCGTGACGGAAGAGGAATTCGAGATCGTCGTTCGTCTTGGGAGGCAGTGACTTTTTGGAATGGACTCAAGATCGCAGACAAAAAAGCCACGCCGGTGTTTACGACGTGGCTTTGCGCTTTCAAAGAATGGGGGTGCGTGGGGCTAGTGCCCTCCGCCCAGATATGCCTGCTGCACCTGTTCGTTTTTGAGCAGATTGGCCGCCGTATCGGCCAGCACGATGTTGCCGACCTCCATGACATAGCCACGATGGGCCAGCTTGAGGGCGGCCTTGGCATTCTGCTCGACCAGGATGACGGTCACGCCGGTTTTGTTGATTTCCTTGACCGTGTCGAAGATTGATTTGACCAGAATCGGAGCCAGGCCAAGGCTTGGCTCGTCAAGGAGCAGGATCTTGGGATTGGCCATCAGCGCCCGGCCGATGGCCAGCATCTGTTGCTCGCCTCCGCTCAGGGTTCCCGCCATCTGCTTGCGCCGTTCCTGCAGACGTGGAAAAAGCTCGTAAATCCACTTCAGGCTCTTCTGAATGCGCTCGGTGTTGGTAGACGTGAACGCTCCCAGAATAAGGTTCTCCTGCACGGTCAGAGTCGTGAAGACACGGCGACCTTCGGGACTCTGGGTGATCTTGTGCTTGACGATTTCATGCGCGGGAAGTTTGTGCAGGGCCGTGTCGCGGAAGAAGATCGTCCCTCCGGTGATGCTTACCAGTCCGCTGATGGCGTTGAGCGTTGTCGATTTCCCGGCGCCGTTGGCTCCGAGGATGGTTACGATTTCGCCTTCTTCAACTTCGAGGTTGATTCCGTGCAGGGCTTCGACATTGCCATAGTTCACGCGCAGATTCTCAATTTTAAGCAGCATGTGTGGTCCTTTATTCGTCGGAATCGACACCGAGGTAGGCTTCGATGACACGCGGGTTTGCCTGAATCTCGGCAGGCGTGCCGGACGCGATTTTCGCGCCGTGCTCCAGCACGACCAGGGATGAGCAGACACGCATGACCAGACCCATGTCGTGTTCGATCAAGAGGACCGTGATGCCTCGATCCTGAATGGCGCGGATCAGGCGGATGAGGTCATGGGTTTCCTGGTCGTTCATGCCACCGGCCGGTTCGTCGAG
Organism: Desulfomicrobium apsheronum; assembly: GCF_900114115.1. Lineage (NCBI taxonomy): Bacteria > Pseudomonadati > Thermodesulfobacteriota > Desulfovibrionia > Desulfovibrionales > Desulfomicrobiaceae > Desulfomicrobium > Desulfomicrobium apsheronum. The sequence continues at coordinate 177,043 of NZ_FORX01000001.1, forward strand.
CACGATGAGCTTGGGCTTGGTGGCAAGGGCGCGTGCGATTTCAAGGAGTCTTTGATTGCCGTAGGACAGGTTTTTGGCCTTGTTCTGCCATTCATGGGACAGGCCCACGAATTCCAGTTCGGCCATTGCCTGGCGCATGGACTCATGTTCCTCTCGCCGTTGGGTCGGTGTTCGGAACATGGCCGCCAGTGAGCCCGAGTGCATGCGGCAATGGCCGCCCGCGAGCACGTTTTCAAGGACGCTCATGTTCTGAAACAGACGGATGGTTTGAAAGGTGCGGGCTATGCCCCGTTCCACGATGGTGTGGGTGGGCAGGCCGACAAGGTTCTGGGCGTCAAAGAGGACCGTGCCGGTGTTGGGCTGGTAGTTGCCGGTGATGAGGTTGAAAACGGTAGTCTTGCCTGCGCCGTTGGGACCGATGAGACCGACGATGCTGCCTGCCTCGACATCAAAGGAAACCTCGTTGACAGCCATGAGACCGCCAAAGTTCTTGCTCAGGTTTTCTATGGAGAGCAGCGTCATTTGCGACCTCCGGCGGGCAGAAGGCTGGCGATGTCATAATTCTTGGGACCGGGCGGAAGCAGGCCCTGGTTCCGGAAGATCATCATGAGCACCATGGCCGCGCCGAAGACCAGCATGCGGTATTCGGCCAGACCTCGAAACAGTTCGGGCAGCCCGACCAGGAGAAACGCCCCCAGGATTACGCCGGGAATGCTTCCCGCCCCGCCCAGGATGACGATGGTGAAAAGGACCACGGATTCGGCGAAGGAAAACGACTCCGGGGCGATGATGGTCATCTTGGATGCGTAAATGGTTCCGCACATGCCGGCCCAGACCGCGCCGATGATGAAGGCCACCAGTTTGTGGTGGGAGACGTTTATTCCGCTTCCTCCGGCGGCCACCTCATCCTCTTTGATGTACATGAGCGCCCGTCCGAAACGGGAGTGCTCAAGTCGCAGGAGGAGAAAGATGGTCACGGCCGCGAAACCCCAGATCAGGTAGAAGAACTGGTCCGGTTTGGATATCTTGTACCCAAAGACCGTTGGGCGGCTGATGCCGAAGATGCCGTTGGCCCCGCCGGTGATGTCGAAGACGTTGTTGATGAGCGCGATGCGCACGATCTCGACGATGCCGATGGTGACGATCAGCAGATAATCCCCGCGTAGGTGGATGATGGGTCTGGCCACGATCATGGCGAAGATACCGGCCATTATCCCAGCCAGCGGCATGCTCCATAGCACGGGAATGCCGAAGGTGGTGTTCAGGATGGCCGTGGTATAGGCGCCGATGGCGTAGAATGCGGCGTGCCCCATGTGGAAAAGGCCGGCATGGCCGAGGATGACGTTGAGGCTCAGGGCCAGAATTGCGTAAAGCCCGACGTTGTTGAAGACGTCGGTCCAGTAGGCGTTCAGAAACAGCGGACATGAGGCCATGAGCAGGGCAAAAATGAAGTAGTAGAGGATGTTGCGTGATTTCATACTTTTTCAGCCACCCTTTCTCCTAGAAGGCCCGTGGGCCTGACGATGAGGATCAGGATCAAGACGCAAAAGGCGATGGCGTCTTTCCAGGCTATGGAAATGTACGCCGCGCCAAGGGCCTCGATGACACCCAGCAGCAAACCGCCGACCATGGCTCCCGGAATGTTGCCGATGCCGCCCAGAATGGCTGCAGTGAAGGCTTTGAGGCCGAACATCCAGCCCATGCTGAAATTGATCTGCCCGTAATACAGGCCGACCATGAGTCCGGCCGCGCCGCCAAGCGCCGGGCCGATGCAAAAGACCAGCATGATGACCCGGTCGACGTTGATGCCCATCAGCTTGGCCGCGCCCTGGTCGATGGCGGCGGCCCGGATGGCCGTGCCGATCTTGGTCTTCTGTATGAAGAAATACAGCGCCGCCATGAGCACAAGGGACGTCGCGAACATGATGATGCGCATGACCGGGATGTCCAGGCCCATGATGTTCACGACCGTCCTGGGCAGGATGTTGTGCGGGTAGACCAGGAACTTGGGGCTGTAGATGGCCATGATCGCATTTTGAAAGAAGATGGACGCACCGAGGGCTGACACCACGGCTGAAAGCCGGGGCGACTGGCGAAGCGGCCGATAGGCCACGCGCTCCAGTATCGCGCCGATGATGGCGACCAGGATCATGACCATGATGGCCAGCAGGATCACAGCGGGCAGCGGTCCGATTTTGTCGAAAAGGCCCATGGAGACGAGCAGGGTCAGACCAAGATAGGCGCCGATGGTGAAAAGATCGCCGTGAGCGAAATTGATCAGCTTCAGGACCCCGTAGACCATGGTGTACCCGAGGGCGATCAGGGCATAGATGCCCCCGACGGCCAGGCCATTGGTCAGTTGTTGAAAAAATTCTTCCATGATGTGTGTCGGGGCAAGATGTTGAAAAAAAAGGGCTCCTCCCTGAAGAGGAGCCCTTGCTTTTTACGGCTGCAGAACAAAGGCTCCGGCGGCGTCAACCTTGTACACGCGGTACAGGTCTCCAACGCGGTCACCCTTTTCGTTGAAGGAGATCTTGCCGGTCAGGCCGGAGAAATCCTTCATTTCATTCTTCATGTAGGCGGCCAGTTTTTCGCTGGAGGTGTCCTTGGTCTGGGCAACGGCTTCGGCGATGACGCGGTAGGCGTCGCCGGCCAACACTGCCCATACGGAACCCGGGGCGTTGCCGTAGGCGGCCTTGTAGGCGGTCATGAAATCCTTGGCTTCGGGGGTGTCCAGATCAGCCGGGACAGGGGGGCTCAGGAACATGAAACCCTCGGCGGCCTGGTTGCCCGCGATCTTGACCAGATCGGGGTTGTTGGTCGCGTCGCCGCCGATCATGGGCACGTTCCAGCCCATTTCCGTCTTCTGGCGCAGGAGCATGCCGGCCTCGGGATAGTAGCCGGTGAAGAAGATGACTTCGGGGGCGGCGGATTTGATCTTGGTCAGGATTGCGTTGTAGTCGCGCTCGCCGGGAGTCAGCGCGTCGTAGAAGGCGATGGTCTTGCCGGAGGCTTCAAGCAGGGACTTGGCTTCATCGGCCAGACCCTTGGCGTATGAGGTGTTGTCGTGCAGGATGGCTATCTTGCTGAAACCAAGCTCGCCCAGGGTCTTGGCGGCAACCGTGCCCTGCTCGTCATCGCGGGGGCAGGTGCGGAAGAAAAGAGGCAGGCTCTTTTCGGACAGGCGGATGGCCGTGGAACCGGTGGCGACTTGGAGGATGCCGGACTCGGCATAGATGTTCTGGGAAGCTTCGGTGACGGACGATCCGTAGGTGCCGATAACGGCGGAAATTTCCTTGGTGGTCAGACGGGTTGCGGCCAGGGCTGCCTGACGCGGATCACCGCCGTCGTCTTCGACCACGATCTCGACCTGATTGCCGTTGATTCCGCCAGCTTTGTTGGTCTCGGCGGCCAGCAGTTCAACGATCTGTTTCATGTCCTGACCTTCGCTGGCCCAGGAGCCCGTCAGGGGGCACATGAGGCCGATGCGGATGGTTTCGGCCCAGGCGGAGCCCAGGGTCAACGCCACGAGGGCCAGGGTCAGGAAACCAAGTGTACAAAGTTTTTTCTTCATGAAGTCCTCCTTGAAGGTTGCAGAGCCCTTGGGTTCGCAGGGTGCGAACCGGTTTTAGGTAAGATATGAGACCGGAGAGTCCGGATAACCCCTTTGAGGGACGCATGAAAAACAAGGGATGGAAACGCTAAAGCAGGAATTAATTTGTAAAAAATGTAAAATTTGACTACATGAGAAGCGTTTAAAAATCAATTTTTTTCCAAAAAGAGACAAGTGCTCGCATGTAAAAGTACCTGCATGACGATTGTTCGATTTAAACGCCGCCATTTTAAATTTTATTCAAAATGGCAGCGCGGAGCAAGGTTTTTTGCGCATGTTTGGCTAAACGGCTTCGGCTCCGCCGAATGCGGCATGCGCAAGGTGATCCAAATTTAAAAGAGTATCGATCATATGAATTTGGCGCGCTGTTCCATTGGATAACAAAAAGGCCCGCCATGAACGAGTCTCGGCGGGCCGCAAAGGCAGGGCGGGGCAGAGGCGATCAGATGATCCAGTCGTCGTCCTCTTCGATGGGCGCGAAGCCGCGGCGCATGGTGTTTTCGCAGACCAGTCTCGGGTCCATGAACTGCAACAGGTAGTCCGGGCCGCCTGCCTTGGAGCCTATGCCGGACATGTTGAAACCGCCAAAGGGGTGGCGTTCCACCAGCGCGCCGGTGGAGCCGCGATTGAGGTAGAGGTTGCCGACGTTGAACTGTTCGCGGGCCTTTTCGAGATGTTTGGGGCTGCGCGAGAACACGGCTCCGGTCAGGGAGTAGCGCGTGGAATTGGCCCACTCGATGGCCTGATCGAAGTTTTTGACCTTCATGACCGCAAGGATGGGACCGAAGACCTCTTCCTGGGCGATGCGGTGTTCGGGGGTGATGCCCTCGACGATGGTCAGGGGCGCGTAATACCCGCTGTCCGGGACAGGGCTCGAGTACAGGAGTTTGCCTTCGCTGGTGGCGATGTCTAAGTATTTGAGCACGTTCTGCTGGGCCTTGTCGTCCACCACCGGCCCCATGAAGTAGGTCGGGTCCTCGGCGGGTCCGATGGCCAGAGACTTGGCTCCTTCCACCAGACGTTCGATGAACTTGGCATAGATGGGTTCGACGACGATGACACGGGAACAGGCCGAGCATTTCTGACCCTGGAAGGCGAAGGCCGAGTGCAGGACTTCCTTGATGGCCTCGTCCAGATCGGCGTCGTCATCGATGATGATGGCGTTCTTGCCGCCAAGTTCGGCGATGACTTTCTTGATCTGTTTCTGGCCGGGATGAACCACGGACGCCTTGTTGATGATGCGGTGGCCGACTTCCATGGATCCGGTGAAGGCGATCAGCGCGACGTCGGGATGTTCGACCAGGTAGTCGCCCATGACCGAGCCCCTGCCCGGCACATAGTTGAACACGCCGTCCGGCAGGCCGGCCTTGCGGAAGATTTCGGACAGGGTGAAGCCGACCACGGAGGACGGCCCGGCCGGCTTGTACAGCACGGGGTTCCCGGCGACGATGGCGGCCGAGCTCATGCCGCAGCTGATGGCCAGCGGGAAGTTCCAGGGGGCGATGACGGCCGCGATGCCCTTGGGCTGGTACATGAGCTGGCTCATCTCGCCCGGGGCGCGGCCCATGCGCTGGGGTTTTCCGAAGCGGATCATCTCGCGGGCGTAGTATTCCATGAAATCAATGGCTTCAGCCACATCGGCCTGGGCCTGATCGTACTGCTTGCCCACTTCGAGGGTCTGCCAGGCGCACAGGGTGAAGATCTCCGTGCGCGCGATTTCGGCGGCCTTGAGCAGATATCCGGCCCGTTCCTCGGGAGACAGCGCTTTCCAGGCCGGAGCGGCCTTTTTGGCGGCTTCGATGGCCAGGTCGATTTCCTTGGTGGAAGCCTGGCAGATGGTGCCGATGACTTCGCTCGGATTGGCCGGGTTGACCGACTGCAGCGTGTCGGCCGTGCGCACCTCCTGGCCGCCGATGACCAGCGGATATTCCTTGCCAAGCTGCGTACGCACCACGGCGACGGCATCCACAAAGGCTTGGCGTACTGCCTCCTGGGTGAAATCGGCGAAGGGCTCGTTCTCGAAGCGGGTGAGGCCCTTGACCTCTGGTTTGGCCTCGGGATGGCGCTGGGCCTTTTCCCGTTCGACGGTCACCACCGGATTTTCCATCAGACGTTCCACCTCGGCTTCCTCGGCAAAGGATTGACGCAGGAACGATTCGTTGGCCGTGTTTTCGAGCAGGCGGCGCACCAGATAGGCCATGCCGGGCAGCAGATCGCCATAAGGGGCGTAGAGACGCACGCGTTTAGCCACCTTCATCAGACCTTTGCGCACGGGTTCGGCCATGCCGTAGAGGACCTGGAACTCGTAGCGCTCATCGGGCACGTTCAGGGCCTTGGCAGTCTCCATGACCGCGGCGATGGTGCGGATGTTGTGCGAGGCGCAACCGAAATGGCAGATGTCGTGGTTTTCCAGGATGACCTTTGCCTGGCGTTCATAGGCGGCGTCGCTTTCGGCCTTGATGGTCCAGACCGGGATGTCCCAGCCGTTCTGCTTGGCGATGACGGTCTCGGAATCCCAGTAGGCTCCCTTGACCAGGCGGACGGAGATGGGCAGGCCCTGAGCCCTGGACCAGGCCAGCAGATCGGCCAGATCCTTGTCCGTGTCCTTCAGGTAGGCCTGCAACACGATGCCCAGATGCGGGTAGTCGCGGAATTCCTCGCAGGAGCGCAGGCGGCGGTACACCTCAAGGGTGATGTCCTTGAATTTGTACTGCTCCATGTCGATGCGCATGAAGCCGTTCATTTCCTTGACCTTGCGCAGGATCGCGGCCAGACGCTTCTCGATGCCCCGGACCGAGCCCTCGAAGTCCTTGGGCGATGCCTGGGAGAAGAGCGCCGTGGGTTTGACGGAAATGTTGACCTTGGGCGCATGTCCCCAGTCCAGCTCTCCGCCGCCGAGGGCCGCCCAGGAGGTGTGCTCCTTTTTCAGTGCGTCCAGGAGTTCGATGTATTCGTTCAGATAGGCTTCGGATTCGATCTCGCTGACCGATGCCTCGCCAAGGATGTCCACCGTGAAGGCGAAGCCGTCCTTGCGGATTTTCTTGAGGTTCTTCATGGCGTCGGAGGTGTTCTCGCCGATGATGAACTGCTTGGCCATGCCCTCGATGTTGGAGCGGATGGTCTTGGCCATCAGCCCGGCGGCCAGCTTGCCGCCAAGGCCTGAGCCCATGGCGCCCGCGCCCCATTTCAGGACTTTGGGGACGTCCTGGTCGTCACCGGCGAAATATTCGTCGATGTGCCGGGTCAGGGAATCCGAAGTGTTCAGGTAGGGCAGGACGTCCACAAAGCGGAACAGCTGCACCTTGAAGTTTTCGTTCTTCATGGACCAGTCCATGACCTTGCCGGTCCACCAGCCCTTGTTGAAAATGGAAGGGGCTTCGCCGGAGATGCTGGCAAAAAATTCCTTGCCACGGTCGCTGATCTTTTTGTCCAACACCATACTGTCCATTTTTGACTCCTGGATTTTAGAACTGGTTTATTTTGCGGATTTCCTGGGGTTTTTGCACGCGATGAACTGTAGGGAAAGGGCCTGGGTCTCTTTTAGGGTGTCGAGCACCAGAGTGGTCCGGCTGTCACGGACTCCGGGTATTTCGCCGAACTGTTTCATGAGCTGGGCCAGCGTTTCCGTGCTGCTGACCCGGGCTTTGACCAGATAGTTGTACTCCCCGGCGGTCCAGTGCACTTCCTGCACCTCGTCGATTTCGGCCAGCTTTCTGCCGATCTCCGAGCTGCCGACCGAATCGGAGGTCTTGATCTGAATGAAGGTGGAAAGGGAGATCCCCAGGGCCTTGGGGTTCAGGCGGACTTCGTATTTATCGATGACGCCCTTCTGTTCGAGTTTCTTGACCCGCTCCAGCACGCCGGACGGAGCCATGCCGATCTGGCGGGCCAGTTCGGCATTGGTGATCTTTCCGTTTTCTTGAAGGATATTCAGGATCTCGATATCTGTGCTGTCTAACATTGTTGTTCGCCTCTTAGTTTGGGAATATAATTCTTGATAAGATCTTCGTCAATGAAGATTGCCATAATTGGAGAATTGCGTGTGTCTCTTGGCGGGGGTCTGCATGGACTCCGCCGGACCGGGTGTGAGTCAGCAATCAGTGTCGAATAATATTCGCAAAGAACATCGAAGAAAAGAATAAAAATTGAAAAAAGATAAATTCAAGGTCCGGATCGTAAATTTTTAGCGGAGAAATAAGTGTTACGTATTTGACATGCGCGTTCGGGAGCCGGGGGCGTGGTTGGTCCGGGAGTGAATTTTTCCGTGATTTGGCGGTGATGGATGGGTCTGCGGAGCGTGCGTAACCAGTGTTTGACCTTCCAGTGTACTGTGTTTAATGTACCCGGGCCTCATGAGTGTGGGCAAGACGGCTGTCAGGCCGCCTGCGCTCCTGAAGTGATTTCCAACATATAACCCACCCAATCATCCATGCCCAAGAGAACAGATCTCAAGAAGATAATGCTCATCGGCTCGGGCCCCATCGTCATCGGACAGGCCTGCGAGTTCGACTATTCCGGGACCCAGGCCTTGAAGGCCCTCAAAGAAGAGGGCTACGAGGTCATCCTGGTCAACTCCAACCCGGCGACGATCATGACCGATCCGAACCTGGCCGACCGGACCTACATCGAGCCCATCGAGCCCGAGACCGTAGCCCGCATCATTGAAAAGGAACGCCCCTGCGCCCTTCTTCCGACCCTTGGCGGCCAGACCGGCCTGAACACGGCGGTGGCCGTGGCCGAGAACGGGGTCCTGGAGAAGTACGGCGTGGAGCTGATCGGCGCATCCCTGCCGAGCATCAAGAAAGCCGAGAGCCGTCAGCTTTTCCGCAAGGCCATGGAGAATATCGGCCTCAAGGTTCCAAAGAGCGGCATCGCCCGCACCCTGGACGACGTCCGCGAGTGGGGCGACAAGCTCAAGTTTCCCATCATTGTCCGCCCGGCGTACACCCTCGGCGGCACCGGCGGCGGCGTAGCCTACAACAAGGAAGATCTGGAGTGCATCGCCCAGCAGGGCCTGGCGGCCAGTCTGACCTCAGAGGTCATGCTGGAGGAGTCGCTTCTGGGCTGGAAGGAGTATGAGCTCGAAGTCGTGCGCGACAAGAAGGACAACTGCGTCATCATCTGCTCCATCGAAAACCTTGATCCCATGGGCGTGCACACCGGCGATTCCGTGACCGTGGCCCCGGCCCAGACCCTGACCGATGACGAATATCAGAAAATGCGCGACGCCTCCCTGGCCATCATGCGCGAGATCGGCGTCGAGACCGGCGGTTCCAACGTCCAGTTCGCGCTGAATCCGGCCAACGGCGACATGATGATCATCGAGATGAACCCGCGCGTGTCGCGTTCCTCGGCCCTGGCGTCGAAGGCAACGGGCTTCCCCATCGCCAAGATCGCGGCCAAGCTGGCCATCGGCTACACCCTGGACGAACTGCAGAACGACATCACCCGCGAGACCATGGCCGCCTTCGAGCCGACCATCGACTACGTGGTCATCAAGATTCCCCGTTTCACCTTCGAGAAATTTCCCGGCGCCGAAGATTATCTGACCACGGCCATGAAGAGCGTGGGCGAGACCATGGCCATCGGGCGAACCTTCAAGGAAGCGCTGCAAAAGGGTCTGCGTTCCCTTGAGACCGGCTATCCCGGACTGGGCAAGACCTTCGACGGACAGCTGCCCGACATCGAGGACACCCTGGCCGGACTGCGTAAGCCCAACTCCCGCCGCCTTTATCAGTTGCGCGACGCGTTGCTGTCCGGCATCTCCGAGGAGGACATCTTCGCGGCCTCGGCCATCGATCCCTGGTTCATTCGCCAGTTCAAGGACATCGTCGATTTCGAAGGCGTGCTCAAGAACGCCGGCCTGCAGGGGAATCTGTCCGTGGACAATCCCGATTTCGTGACGGTGCTGCGCGATGCCAAGGCCATGGGTTTTTCGGACCGGCAACTGGCCACGATCTGGAAACGCAGCGAGCGCGACATCCGGTCCATGCGCAAGGACGCGGGCATCATCCCCTCCTACAAGCTGGTCGATACCTGCGCCGCCGAATTCGAGGCCTACACCCCCTACTATTATTCGACCTACGAAACCGAAAACGAGGCCCGCGTCTCGGACAAACGCAAGGTGGTCATCCTCGGTGGCGGCCCCAACCGTATCGGTCAGGGCATCGAGTTCGACTACTGCTGCGTGCATGCCTCCTACGCCCTGCGCGAAATGGGCATCGAATCCATCATGGTCAACTCCAACCCCGAGACTGTCTCGACCGACTACGATACCTCGGACCGTCTCTATTTCGAGCCCCTGACCCGCGAGGACGTGCTGGCCATCATCGAGCAGGAAAAGCCCGAGGGTGTCATCGTGCAGTTCGGCGGGCAGACTCCGCTCAATCTGGCCGTGCCGCTTCTGCGCGAGGGCGTGCCGATCCTGGGCACCTCGCCGGATTCCATCGACCGCGCCGAGGACCGCGAGCGTTTTCAGGCCCTGCTCAAGAAGCTCGACCTCCTGCAGCCCAACAACGGCACCGCCATGAGCATCGAGGAGGCCGTGATCGTGGCCGCCCGCATCGGCTACCCGGTGGTGGTCCGCCCCTCCTATGTGCTGGGCGGCCGGGCCATGGACATCGTCTATGATGAAAAGGACCTGCGCACCTATTTCGACAAGCACGTCACCGTCGTGCCGGATCATCCCATCCTCATCGACAAGTTCCTGGAGAACGCCATCGAGATCGACGTCGACGCCGTCAGTGACGGTGAGGACACCTATGTTGCCGGAATCATGGAGCACATCGAGGAAGCGGGCATTCATTCCGGCGATTCGGCCTGCGTGCTGCCCCCGCACACCGTGGGCAAGATGTGGATTCAGGAGATCGAGCGCCAGACCAAGGCCTTGGCCAAGGAACTGGGCGTGGTCGGACTCATGAACATCCAGTTCGCCCTCAAGGATGAGCAGGTTTACATTCTCGAAGTGAATCCCCGCGCCTCGCGCACCTCCCCCTTTGTTTCCAAGGCCACCGGCGTGCCCCTGGCCAAGCTGGCCACGCGGGTCATGATGGGCGAGAAGCTTGCCGACCTGAAGCCCTGGGACATGCGCAAGGGAGGCTATTACGCGGTCAAGGAGGCGGTCCTGCCGTTCAACCGCTTCCCCGGCGTGGACGCCCTGCTCGGGCCGGAAATGCGCTCCACCGGCGAGGTCATGGGCATCGACCCGTCCCTCGGACTGGCCTTCATGAAGGCCCAGCTCGCGGCCGGACAGTTTCTGCCTGCCTCCGGGTGCGTGTTCATTTCTGTCAACGATCATGACAAGAGCGGGATCATCGTGCCTGCCAAGACCTTCCAGAAGCTCGGCTTCACCATCATGTCCACTCGCGGCACGGCGGCCTTTCTGGCCGGGCACGGGGTCGAGTGCCAGGTGGTGAACAAGGTCTACGAGGGGCGCCCCAACGTCATCGATCACATCAAGAACGGAGACATTCAGCTGGTCATCAACACGTCTTCCGGCAAGCGCACCAAGGAGGACTCCTCGGAGCTCCGCCGGACCACGGTCATGTACGGCCTGCCCTACACGACCAATCTGGCCGCCGCCAAGGCGCTGGCCATGGCCATCAAGGAGCGCAGCACCTCCGGGCTCGACGTGAAATGCCTGCAGGAATATTACAAGGAATCTGGCCGGGATTTCTAACCTCCGGACACCGGAGATCAGGGATTTTGGTGCAAAGCTCAGGGCCAATCGTGGCCCTGGGCTTTTGCGCATTCAAGAACACCTACACGGAACGTGAATCAATATGAAAAAGGAAGCCTGCGGATTATTTGGAATTTACGGACATCCGGAAGCGGCGCGCATGACCTATTTCGGGCTTTATGCCTTGCAGCATCGCGGTCAGGAAAGTGCCGGCATTATCACCTGGGACGGGCAGACCATCCGCGAGCAGCGCGGCATGGGGCTGGTCGCCGACGTGTTCGAGGAGCGTCATCTCGGGCATCAGCTAAAAGGGAGCGTGGCCATGGGCCACATCCGCTATTCCACCACCGGGGCCTCGCTCATCCGCAACGCGCAGCCCTTCAAGGTCACCTACAAGGGCATCAATCTGGCCCTGGCCCACAACGGCAATCTGGTCAACACCATCTCGCTGCGCGAAGAGCTGGAGAATCAGGGCACCATCTTCCAGACCACCATGGACAGTGAAGTGATCATGCATCTGGTGGCCAAGTACATGAACGGCGGCACTCCCGAGGAGGCCATCGCCAAGGCTTGCAGCCGTATCCAGGGCTCCTACAGCCTGCTCTTCATGGTCGATCAGAAGCTCATCGCCGTGCGCGATCCGTGGGGTTTTCGGCCCCTGTCCCTGGGCCGCGTCGGAGATGCCTACGTACTGGCCTCCGAGACCTGCGCCTTTGACCTGCTTGAGGCCGAGTACCTGCGCTGTCTGGACCCGGGCGAGATGCTGGTCATCGAGGACGGCCGGATGATGTCGCACCGCTACATGGAACCCGCCGACAAGCAGAGTTCCTGCATTTTCGAACTCATCTACTTCGCGCGGCCGGACTCCCTGGTTTTCGACCAGGAAGTCTACAACGCCCGCAAGAGCATGGGCAAGATCCTGGCCCAAGAATGCCCGGTTGAAGGCGATTTCGTCATGCCCTTTCCGGATTCGGGGGTGTATGCGGCCGTGGGCTACGCCCAGGAGTCGGGCCTGCCGTTCGAGGCCTGCATGATCAGAAATCATTATGTCGGCCGGACTTTCATTCAGCCGACCCAGGGCATGCGTGACTTTTCGGTTCGCGTGAAGCTCAATCCGGTGAAGTCCATGATCAAGGGCAAGCGCGTGGTCATCGTCGAGGATTCCATCGTGCGCGGTACGACCATCCGCACCCGCGTCAAGCAGCTCCGCGAACTGGGCGCCAAGGAAATCCACATGCGCGTCAGCTGCCCGCCGATTCGCTATCCTTGCTACTACGGCATCGATTTTTCATCCAAGGGCGAGCTCATCGCGGCCAATCATTCCGTGGCCGACATCGGGCGTTATCTGGGGCTGGACAGCCTGCACTACATCACCATCGGCGGACTGCTCAAGGCAGTGCGCGGGCCCGAAAACTTTTGTCTGGCCTGCTTCAACGGAGCCTATCCGGTCCTGCCCGATGGAGGCATCGGCAAACTCTCCCTGGAGTGTTGCTAGATGCCGGGGGCAAGTACGCAGACAGACTGGCTGGCCAAGGCCCGGGAGGTGCTCGACATCGAGACTCGCGGGCTGGTCGCTGTTCGTGACCGTTTGGACGACTCCTTTGTGCGTGCCCTCGGGATCATGGCCGGTTGTTCGGGCCGCGTGGTCATCACGGGGCTCGGCAAGTCCGGTCTGGTCGGGCGCAAGATCGCCGCGACCCTGAGCAGCACCGGCACGCCGTCCTTTTTTCTGCATCCGGTGGAGGGCGCGCACGGAGATCTGGGCATGATTCGTCACGAAGACGTCATCGTGGCCATCTCCAATTCCGGCGAGACCGATGAGCTGAACAACATCCTGCCCAGCCTCAAAAGCCTGGCCGGGCATGTCATCTCCCTGACCGGGGGTGCGCATTCGACCATGGCCCGGCTGTCCGACGTGGTCATCGACACCTCGGTGCCTTGCGAGGCCTGCCCGCACGGGCTTGCCCCCACGGCCAGCACCACGGCCACCCTGGCCGTGGGAGACGCCCTGGCGGTCTGCCTCATCGAGTGGAAGTCCTTTGCTTTGGACGACTTTCGTCGTTTTCATCCCGGGGGAGCCCTGGGCCAGCGCCTGACCCGAAAGGTCGAAGAGCTGATGCGTTCCTCCCAGTTGCCCGTGGTGCCAAGCGGGGCGTCCCTGGGACAGGCCCTTGAGGTGCTCAACGCGGGTCGTCTGGGCTGCGTGTGCGTGCTGGACGCAGGGGGGCATCTGCTGGGCCTTTTGACCGACGGCGATGTGCGCCGCCTCGTCTGCGCGAACCGGTTGATTCTGGACGACGTGATCGATTCGGTCATGACCGCGTCGCCCCTGCACGCCACCTGCGGACAGAAAGCCGCCGAAGTCCTCGATATCATGGAGTCCCGGGCCATTACCGTGCTGCCCGTGGTCGCCCCCGACCAGACCCTGGCAGGCATGGTGCACATGCATGACGTGCTGGGGCAGGGCCGGGTCAAGTTTTCGCGTTCCTGAAAAGAGGGACGCTTCTTTTCACACACATTTTTTCCAAACAAATATGAACGATACATCCATTATACATCCAGATGTCTGCGGCCGCTGCGCTGCCAGGGGCAGGACGTGCTGCACGGTCACCAGCGGGGACGAGGAATTCTGTTTTCCCATCTCCATTCCAGAAATGAACGCCATTCGCGGTGCCGGACAGGGCGGGGAAGATTCCTTTGTGCTCGTCCCCAACACACCCGGCTTTGTCGAGCAGCTCGGTTTTCTCATGCCGGAGCGCGACATCGCGGCCGCATTCCCCCGGCAGGGCTCGCATTGGCGGCTGGCCACGACTCCGCAAGGCGAATGCACCTTTCTGGGGCACGACGGATGCGTTCTGGATCGGAGCGTGCGGCCGATCTACTGCCGACTTTTTCCGCTGTGGCAATTTCACGGCCAGCTGACCTGGTTCACCGCCGCCGAATGTCTGGCCAACGAGGAATGCGCCTCTCTTGCGACCATGATCGAGGCCATGAATACAAGCAGCGCCGAAGTCAGGGCCCTGTTTGGCGAAATGTGCTCGAAGCTGGGGCTTGAGCCGGACGCGAAGGTGAAGTCATGAAAGTTCTGAAGATATTCCTGGTGCTTGTTGTGCTGGGCGTGTTTCTTGCCGCCGGCGCGGGAATTGGTCTCTATTACTGGGCCCAGGAGGATTTGCCCGGATTCACGAAGCTCAGTGACTATTCTCCGGCCCTGGCTACGACGGTCCGGGCCCGGGATGGCCGGATTCTCGGTTATTTCTACCGCGAAAAGAGGTTTCTCATTCCCCTGTCGATGATGAGCCCGATCACGGTCAAAGCCTTTCTGGCGGCCGAGGATTCCGGATTCTATCAGCACGAGGGCGTGGATCTGCCGGGAATTTTCCGGGCGGCCGTGAAGAACTTCATTGCCGGGGGCATCGTCCAGGGCGGCAGCACCATCACCCAGCAGGTCATCAAGTCCATGCTGCTCACACCCGAGCGCAGCTACGAACGCAAGCTCAAGGAAGTCATCCTGGCCTATCGCCTGGAGAAATATCTGAGCAAGGACGAGATCCTGACAATTTATCTCAATCAGATCTACCTTGGCGCCAAGGCCTACGGAGTGGAGGCGGCCGCGCGGGAATATTTCGGCGTGAACGCCTCCCAGCTGAGCCTTGCCCAGGGCGCATTGCTGGCCGGCCTGCCCAAGGCTCCGTCGCGCTATTCGCCCTACGGCAATCCCGAGCGGGCCAGGGAGCGTCAGCTCTATGTCCTCGCCCGGCTGAGGGATCTGGGCTGGATCGACCGCGGCGAATACGAAGCCGCCGTGAACGAACCCCTCATTTACGGGGCGCAGGAAGATCCGTCCTGGAAAGTGGGCCCCTACTATCTTGAGGAAGTGCGACGACAGCTGGTCGATAGCTATGGCGAGGACATGGTTTACGGCGGAGGCCTGCAGGTGCGCACGGCCATGGACATGGACCACCAGGTCGTTGCCGATCAGGCCCTTCGGGCTGGTTTGGTCGAAACCGCCAAGCGTCACGGCTGGCAGGGGCCGGTCAGGCATATCGACGAGGGCGAGTACGAGGAATTTCTTGGCGCCCGCAAGGACGTCGAGTCCGAGCCCGGAGACTGGATGCAGGTCCTGGTCACCGGCGTGGAAAAGGCCGGGGCGAAGGTGCGCTTCGGCACCAAGTCGGGCATCGTTTCCGTGGCGTCCATGAGCTGGGCCCGAGTGCCCAATCCCAAGCTGGCTCCGGAAGAGGCGGGCAAGGTCGGCGACGCCCGCAAGGTGCTCAAACCCGGAGACGTGATCTGGGTCTCGGTGGAGGAGGTTTCACAGGACAAGCCCTGGAAGCTCAAGCTCGAACAGGAGCCCAAGGTTGAAGGCGCGCTTGTGTCCATCGATCCCCGCAGCGGTGAGGTGCTTGCGCTCTGCGGCGGGTACGATTTCTTCCGCAGCCAGTTCAACCGGGCGACCCAGGCGCTGCGCCAGCCCGGCTCGGCCTTCAAACCCATCGTCTATTCGGCGGCGCTGGACAACGGGTTCACTGCGGCCAGCATCGTCCTGGACGCTCCCATCGTCT
Organism: Desulfomicrobium apsheronum; assembly: GCF_900114115.1. Lineage (NCBI taxonomy): Bacteria > Pseudomonadati > Thermodesulfobacteriota > Desulfovibrionia > Desulfovibrionales > Desulfomicrobiaceae > Desulfomicrobium > Desulfomicrobium apsheronum. The sequence goes on from NZ_FORX01000001.1 coordinate 192,899, forward strand.
ATCAGGACGGAAGCGGGGAGATGTGGAAGCCCGAAAACTTTGAGGGCATATTCTACGGACCGACACTCCTGCGCACGGCCCTGGTCAAATCCCGCAACCTGGTCACCATCCGCGTGGCCCAGCAGGTCGGCATCCAGAAAATCGTCGAGCGCGGCAAGGCCCTGGGGCTGAACGGAATCATGGAGCCCAATCTTTCCCTGGCCCTGGGGTCGGGGCAGTTCTCTCCGCTCAATCTGTGCCAGGCGTATACGGCGTTTCCCCGTGGCGGGACCAGCATCAAGCCCAGGCTGATCGAAAGCGTGGTCTCGCCCTGGGGCGAACAGCTCTTTTTGGCCAAGGAAGAAGTGGCCGAGGCCATCTCCCCGGAAACAGCCTATATCATTTCCCATCTGCTGCAGCAGGTCGTGCAGTACGGAACGGGCGCGCGTGCCAAGGTTCTGGGACGCCCGGTCGCGGGCAAGACCGGCACCACCAACGACGAGCAGGATGCCTGGTTCATGGGTTTCTCCCCCTATCTGCTGACCGGGGTCTGGGTAGGCTACGATCAGGTCAAGCCCATGGGCAAGTACGAGACCGGTGCCCGGGCCGCCCTGCCTATCTGGATCGACTATCGCAGCAAGGTCGAACCCGGCTACCCGGTTCAGGACTTCCAGGCTCCCCCCGGCATCGTCATGGCCCGGGTGGACGCACGTACCGGCCGCTTGGCAGGTCCCGGTGCGAGCGAGGCCTACATGCTGCCCTTCGCGAACGGCACGGAGCCTTTGCCGAGCGCGGGCCTCGATGAGCTTGACGCCGATCCGGGCTCGTCCAATGCTGGCGGGGAAAGTCTGCTCAAGCAGATCTTCTAGAGGTTTTTGTTTCATGCCGCGTGATTTCGCCCGGCCCTGTCGCACGGGGCCGGAAAGATGCCTCTTGCCTGTTTGTTCATGGCATGGCGCGGAGGAAATGCGTGGCCGTCAACCCGTCTTTTTTGCACAGAACGGAAATCCATGACCATCCTTCAAGAAATAAAGAGCGTCCTGTGGCGTTCGGGGCGCATCAGCCTTGAACTCTACAAGATCATGGTCCCCATCATCATCGTGGTCAAAATCCTGCAGGAGCTGGGGCTTGTGGTCTGGCTCGCCCGGCCGCTGGCTCCGGTCATGCAGATGGTTGGGCTACCCGGGGAGATGGGGCTCGTCTGGGCCACGGCACTGGTCAGCAACATTTACGGAAGCATGATCGTTTTCGTGTCCCTGGCCGGAGAGCATCCTCTGAGCGTGGCGCAGGTCACCGTGCTTGGGGTCATGATCCTGATCGCCCACGGTCTCCCGGTGGAGCTGCAGATCGTGCGCAAGTCGGGTCCGCGCATGGGCTTTCAGGCATTGCTGCGCATCGGCGGCGCCCTGATGCTGGGCTGGCTTCTGTCCCGGATCTACGCCTGGGGAGGATGGCTGCAGGAGACCAACGTCCTGCTCTGGCAACCTCAGCCGGAAAGCACGGACCTTCTGGTCTGGGGACTTGGACAGCTGCAGAATCTGGCCATGGTTTTTGTCATCATCGTGGCCCTCAGCGCGATCATGCGCGTGTTCACGGCCATCGGACTTACGAGTCTGTGCGTGCGGCTGCTGGCTCCGCTCCTGCGCGTACTCGGCATCGGTTCCGAGGCCGGAACCCTGACCATCGTGGGCATGATCATGGGGCTGGCCTACGGCGGGGGCATGATCATGCACGAGGCGCATTCGGGCAAGGTTGGCTCCAAGGACATCTTTTCGTCCTTGAGCCTCATGGGCCTGTCTCATTCGGTGTTCGAGGACACCCTGCTCATGGTCGTCATCGGAGGGCATGTCTCCGGGCTGCTCTGGGCGCGGATCATCTTCACCCTTGTGGTCATCGCGCTTCTGGTGCGCGTGGTCGCATGGCTTGGGGATGACTTTTTCCATCGGCATCTGTTCAAGCCCGTCGAGGTCTATTCCAAGCCCGAGCCCTGCTGTCCAGGCGCCATCGTGCCGGACAGGAAATGAACTTGCGGATCTCTTCTTCACAGCAAATCAAGGCGTATCGACCATGAACCATGCCAAGCGTCTTCAAGGACTGAAAAATCTCATGCAGGAGCAGGACATCGATGCCCTGCTCGTGGTCCATCCGGCCAACCGTTTTTATCTGTCGGGCTTCGAACTGCATGACGGGCAATGTAACGAAAGCTCGGGCTGCCTGCTGATCCGCCTGGACGGACCGGACTGGCTGCTGACCGATGCCCGTTTCACGGAGGAGGCCCGGCGGCACTGGCCAGGCGAACATGTGCATGTGTACGGGGCGCCGCGCGTCGAAAAGATAGCCCGGTTCGTGAAGAGCCTTGGCGTTAGCGAACTGTGGGTTGAAACCCATGCCATGTGCGCGGGCATGTATCTGGAGCTGGCCGGGATGCTGGCCTTGCGCCAGGCCCCGCGCTTGGTGGAAAAGCTGCGCACGGTCAAGGATGGCGAGGAACTGGCAAGGCTCAGGGCCTCCTGCGCATTGAACCACCGGGTTTACGAGGCCCTTCGGCCGAAGCTGGTGCCCGGCGTTACGGAACGGGAAGTGGCCTGGATGCTGGAGAAGGAATTCCGGGAAGGGGGAGCCGAGAGCCTCAGTTTCGCGCCCATTGTCGGGTTCGGTCCCAACGGAGCCTTGCCGCACGCCACGCCCGCAGATGCCCGCCTTGTGGCGCAGACTCCGGTTCTGATCGACATGGGTGGACGGCTGGATGGTTACTGCTCGGATCAGACCCGTACATGGTGGATCGGGGACGAGCCCACGGACGAGTTCAAGCGCACCCTTGCCCTGGTGCAGGAAGCCCAGTCCCTGGCCATCGCCAGAGTCGCTCCGGGGGTTGGCACCGATGAGTTGCACGCCACGGCCAGGGAGTTTTTCGCGCGGCACGGGGTGGCCGAGCATTTCACGCATTCCCTTGGGCACGGCATCGGCCTTGAAACGCACGAGGCTCCGGGAGTCGGCCCTGTTCGTCCTACGGTGCTCAGGCCCGGCATGGTCATCACCGTGGAGCCGGGTCTGTATTATCCGCAGTGGGGTGGAGTGCGCTGGGAACATATGGTCGTGGTCACCGAGGACGGTCATGAAGTGCTCTGAGCCGTCATCACCGGTACCGCGCAAGTCTCGGCCCCGAAAGCCCCGCAAGGAGAAGAACCCCGCGCCGGCGTGCCTTAACAGCAGGGTCCTTTACGCCGAGGTGCCCCGCAACCGGATCGCCCTCTATCGCTTTCTGCTCGAAGGCTACGACAACCTGGCCATCATGAGCGTGGTCGATCGCTACCGGGCCGTGATCAAGCTGCGCTTCACGCCCGGCGCGGAGCGGACTCTGCGCGAAGTGCTTGTGGGCCAGGGCGCGAAAATCATCGAACCGCCGGGATGCTCAGCCGGCTAGGCCGAAAAAGCCTCTCGCGTTGTCGCCGCAGCGCGCCCACAATTCATGCGGATTTTCGCCGCGAAGCAGGGCGATTTCTAGGGCCGTGAAGCCCAGCAGGGCGGGTTCGTTGCGTTTGCCCCGGTAGGGCTCAGGGGAGAGGTAGGGGGCGTCGGTTTCAAGGAGCAACCTGTCCGCCGGGATGATCCGGACCGCTTCGCGCAGGGCTTCGGATTTGGCGTATGTGACCGTGCCGGGCACGGAGAGGTGCCAGCCGCGCCGGAGCAGTTTTTCCGCCCATTCCGGCCCAAGACCGAAGCAGTGCCAGAGCAGGGGCCGACCGCCAAGACCCATTTCATCCAGGATTTCCAGGCAGTCGTCCTCGGCGTCGCGGCAGTGGATGACCACGCGCTGATCAAGCTCCAGGGCCAGTTCCAGCTGGCGGCGGAACCACAGCTGCTGCGTTTCGCGGGGGGAGAAGTCGTAGAAGTAGTCAAGGCCGATCTCGCCTACCGCGCGTAGCCTGTGATCGGTCGAGAACGCCTGGCGCATGTCTGCAAGATCGGCGTCCGTCATTTTCGCGGCTTCGTGCGGGTGCACTCCGAGCAGGAAAAAAACATCGTCGTGACGCTCGAAAAGGGCCCGTCCTTCGCGGTAGGCCGCAGGGCCCAGAAAGACGTTGCCCACGGTGCGCACACCGCAGGCCAGGGCCCGCGCCAGAACCGCGTCCACGTCATTGTCCCGGCCGTCAAGATGGGCATGGCTGTCCGCTCCCACTGGGGGTAGCCCCAGGGTTTCGGGAAGCTGCCGCTCTTTCTTTTTGCTCATCGTTATTTCTCGCGCACGCCCTGGTCCCACTTTTCAACGGCGATGGCTTCGTCGATGAGCATGACCGGAATTTCCTCGCGCACAGGGTAGACGACGCCGCAGGAAGCGCATTTGAGACCTTCTTCCTGACCGATGAGTTCCAGGTCGCCCTTGCATTTGGGGCAGGCCAGAATTTGCAGAAGTTCCTTGTTCAGGGCCATGTTTCCTCCACATGATGAATGGTAAGATGTTGAAGAGGGGCTTATCCTGAACGAAAACGCGTTACAAGCGGACAGATGCCACCCGGTCCTTGAGTTTTCAAACCAATGCGATACAACCGCTCCCATGATGCATGGCAATAAAACACTCTCCGGGGGACCGGTGCTGCTCTTCGATGTGGGCAACACCAACGTGAAGCTTTGTCTGGCGGACGAAAACGGCCTTGGCCGGACCTATTCGCTGCCCTCCACCAACCGGGAGACTTCCGATTCCCTGGGCCTTTGCATCGCAGGAATCTGCGCCCGCGAGGGCGTGGCCGAGGGCGAGGTGCAGGCCTGGGTGCTGTCGTCCGTGGTGCCGCCCATGAACAGCCTGCTGAAGGCCGCCTGCGCGGATTTTTTTTCCTGTCCGGCCCTGTTCGTGCCCGGTGACATCGCGCTGCCGCTCGAAAACCGCTACGCCAGACCGCAGGAAGTCGGCGCGGACCGTCTACTGGGCGGTTTCGCGGCGCGGACCCTTTTTGACGACGAGACGCTCATTGTCGTCGATTTTGGCACGGCCACGACGTTCGACTGCGTGCAGGGCAACTCCTATTTGGGCGGGCTCATCTGTCCGGGTGTGCTCAGTTCGGTCACGGCGCTGGGCACCCAGACCGCCAAGCTGCCCCAGATCAGCCTGGAACCGGGCAGCGCGGACCTGGACATCGGCACCAGCACCCGGCAGAGTCTCAATCACGGCGTGCTCTTTGGCTTCGCGGCCATGCTGGAGGGGCTGACCGCGCGGCTCAAGAAACGTCTGGCCGCTCCCGACGCCCGCGTCATCGCCACGGGCGGTTTTGCCCCGCACTTGGCGGCCATCACCTCATGCATCGACAATCTGGCCCCGGACCTGCTCATGCAGGGCCTTTTGGCCGCATATTTTCAGAAACATTCACCAAGGAACGCAAGGGAGCAATCATGAGCACCATCACAGGTATTTGGGCCCGGGAGATTCTGGATTCCAGGGGCAACCCCACCGTTGAAGTGGAAGTCACCCTCGAATCGGGCGCCACGGGCCGCGCCGCCGTGCCTTCAGGCGCATCCACGGGCACGCGTGAAGCCCTCGAACTGCGCGACGGCGACGCCGACCGCTTTGGCGGCAAGGGCGTTGAGCAGGCCGTGCGCAACGTCATGGAAGAGATCGCCTCCGAGATCATCGGCCTTGAAGCCATCCGCCAGGTGGAAGTGGATCAGGCCCTCATCGAGCTGGACGGCACCGAGAACAAGTCTCGCCTGGGCGCCAACGCCATGCTCGGCGTGTCCATGGCCACGGCCAAGGCCGCCGCGGAATTTCTGGGCCTGCCGCTCTACAAATACATCGGCGGCATCAACGCCAAGGTCTTGCCCGCGCCCATGATGAACATCATCAACGGCGGAGCGCACGCGGCCAACAACCTGGACATCCAGGAGTTCATGATCCTGCCGCTCGGCGCGGCCAGCTTCAAGGAAGCCCTGCGCATGGGTGCCGAGACCTTTCACACCCTGAAGAAGATCCTGCACAAGGATGGCCTGGCCACCTCCGTCGGCGACGAGGGCGGATTTGCTCCCAATTTCGCCAGTCACGAGCAGGCTTTCACATACATCATGAAGGCCATCGAGGAAGCCGGATACGAGCCCGGTAGCCAGATCGCCCTGGCCATCGACGCCGCCGCCTCGGAATTCTACAAGGACGGCAAGTACCATTTCGTCGGTGAGAACAAGATCCTGACCGCGCGTGAACTGACCGACTACTACGCCGATCTGGCCGGAAAATTCCCGCTGGTGTCCATCGAGGACGGCCTGGCCGAAGCGGACTGGGACGGCTGGGAAGTTCTCTCCGACGTGCTGGGCGACCGCCTGCAGCTGGTCGGCGACGACATTTTCGTCACCAACCCGGCCCTTTTGGCCGACGGCATCATGCGCGGCGTGGGCAACGCCATCCTCATCAAGCTCAACCAGATCGGTACGCTGACCGAGACCATGGACTGCATCGAAATGGCCAAGGAAGCCTCTTTCGCCACGGTCATCTCCCATCGCTCCGGCGAGACCGAGGACAGCTTCATCGCTGACCTGTCCGTGGCCGTGAACGCCGGGCAGATCAAGACCGGCTCCCTGTGCCGCTCCGACCGCATGGCCAAGTACAACCAGCTGCTGCGCATCGAGGAAGACCTGGATTCGCAGGGCGTCTATTTTGGACCGGCCATGGCCGCCAACTGGTTTGACGAAGAATAACAACCCCTATGGCGCACTTCGGTGCGCCTTTTTTATTTTCAGCCGAGGACAACATGCAAATCATCGACGGAAAAAAGACGGCCGCCATCATCCGTCAGGAACTCAAGGATCAGGTCGCGGTGCTGACGGCAAGGCATGGGCGGGCGCCGGGCCTTGCCGTGATCCTGGTCGGCGGCGATCCCGCCTCGCAGGTCTATGTCCGCAACAAGGAGCGGGCTTGCGAGGACGTGGGCATCATCTCCAAGGGCTTTCGCCTGCCGGAGGATATTCCGCAGGCGCAGCTGGAAGACACGATCATGTTCCTGAACAGCGACCCCGCCATTGACGGATTGCTGTTGCAGCTGCCCCTGCCCAAGGGCCTGGACAGCCAGCGCTGCCTTGACCTGATCAGCCCTTCCAAGGACGTGGACGGCTTCCATCCCGTGAACATGGGCCGCCTGGCGCTGGGCCTGCCCTGTCTGCGCTCCTGCACGCCGGCGGGAATCATGACCCTCATGGAGCGCCACGGCATAGACGTGTCCGGAAAGAAGGCGGTGGTCATCGGACGCAGCAACATTGTAGGCAAGCCTTTGGCGCTCATGCTGCTGCAGAAGAACGCGACGGTTACGGTCTGTCATTCCCGGACCCGGAACATCGCCGCCGAGGTGTGCAGCGCCGATATCGTCCTGGCCGCCGTGGGCATTCCCAAGTTCGTGACGCGCGACATGGTCAAGCCTGGAGCCGTGGTCATCGACGTGGGCATCAACAGGACCGAGCTTGGCCTGGTCGGGGATTGTGATTTTGAAGGGTTGCAGGACGTGGCTTCGGCCATGACTCCGGTGCCCGGCGGAGTGGGCCCCATGACCATCGCCCAGCTCCTGGTCAACACGGTCGAAGCCTACGTGGAACACATGGGCTAAAGGCCTCGTAAAACAGCAAAGGGGCCGTTTTGGCCCCTTCCCCGAATTTTCTTTTTCCCGCCGCCAATCCTACTCGATGATGATCCCTGCGTAGCCCACCACTCTGGACACGTCTCCGTTCACGTCCGCCGATGTGGCGTAGGCCACCAGCTCCGCTTTTTTCGCGCCCTGGATGTTGGCCAGGTGCATGCCGAGGGTCATGGGCAGCACGCCGCACATGGAGATGTTCTCCTCCCGCACCTTGCCGTAAAAACCCATGGGGTCCAGGGCCAGGATGCGGTCCAGCGCGTGCCGGTCGATGACGCGGGTTTTTTCGTCGGACGCGAAGTGGTTCATGTCCGAGCTGACCACGACGGATACTTCCCGGCCGAGCTTCGCGAGCACTTCGGCGATCTTGGTCGCCGCGCCACCGAGCTTGTGCGGCCTGGGGTCGCCCACTGCGATGGGGATGATGCGCATTTCCGGGTTCTTGGCCCATAGAAAGGGCAGGATGACTTCGAGGGAGTGCTCCTGAAGATGGGCCACGCGGTCGGCGGTCAAGGCCGGTTCCGCCGCCAGAAGTGCGGCGGCCAGTTCGGCGTCAACGTCCATGGCGGCGCCGGGCAGCAGCCATTTGCCGTCCGGCCATACGGCCATGGGCGCGCCCATGCCGGTGTGGTTGGGGCCAAGCAGGATCACTGTATCCGTCAATTTGGCCCGGGCCAGGGTCTGCCCCGCGACGCCGCCTGAAAAGACGTGTCCGGCATGGGGGACCATGGCCAGTTTGGTGGTTTTCTCATTCTCTTTTTCACCGCGCATGCACGCCTGCACGGTTGCCAGCCACTGGTCCTGACGTCCGGCATAAAACTGGCCCGCGACAACGGGCTCGCGATCAAAACTCATGTCTGCCTCCTAGCGAAATTTTCGTACTTCCCTTTCGATCCGTGTCCCTTCGAGTTCTGCGGCAGCCATACGACCATGCAGGGAGTTTGGGAAGAGTTCCTTGAGGCGGTTCAAGTTTTCCCGCCATTTGTCCGTTTCCGAGTTCTTCTTGAAGAGCAGGGCCTTGCGATAGGTGTGCGCGGGCCAGTCCGCGTCATTCTCGTCAACATAGCCGTCGTACTCCAGGGTCCAGGCCAGCGCGTCCTGGGCGCGGCCGCTTTTCTCGGCGGCCTGGATCAGGAGTTCCAAGGTTTCCTTGAGCTTCGGGATGTCGCTTTTCTCCTTCTGCAGCAGCGTCAGGGCTTCCTGTCCAAGGATGGTGGCCTGTTCAAGCCGTCCTGCGCCCAGCGCGTCCCGGCCCAGGAAATAGTGGGCGTAACCACGCTGCGTGTCGGTCAGGCCCATGTCGGTGGCCAGCTTGGTCCACAGCGGTCCGGCACTGGCGGACTGCTCCAGTTTTTCATGGGCCAGGGCCGTCGCGTAATCCACCTGTCGCTGCCGCTCCTGTCCCAGATTCCAGGATTCGACCTTTTTGGACAGTTCCAGGATGTCCCGCCATTTTTGCAGCTCCACCTGCATGGCCAGGGTCACCTCCAGGCCGGGCTCGGAAAATTCTCCCCTGGGGGCGGAGCCGAAAACGAACGGCCTGGCCATGTCCAGAGCTTCCTGGGAGCGGCCGGTCTGCATGAGGGCCGTGGCCACGATCAGCCTGATTCGAGGGTCCACGTCGCGGTCCTGATACATGTTTTCGTGCGCGCCCCAGTGCAGCACCGCACCATTGAAATCCTCAAGCTCAAGATCGTTGGTGAGCCAGTCCCGAAGCGCCGTGTCCGCCACTTCCCGAGCCTTGGGCAGCAGTTCGTGCTCCGGATGCTCGTCCTGAAACCGACGGATTTCCTCCAGGCTCGCGTCATACTTCTTGTTCCAGAGGTGCCACATGGCCAGCTTGAGCCGTGCCACGGGAGCCAGCGGGCTGTCCGCATGTTCCAGGATGCTGTTGTAGATCTGCTCGGGATTCGATTCGGGGCGGCTGAATACGGGATTCATGTCCGCGATGCTCGGCTGGTCGAGAACGCCTTCCTCGGCCAGGCGCATCTTGGCGATGAGGCCGCCTTCCCTGGCCGGGTAGGCCTCGGAAGTGCGGTGATATATCTCGCGGGCCGCTTCGGGATTGTTTTCCTTGAGGAGGATGTCGCCGATACGGGCCATGGCCACGTCCACATCCGGGGCGTCCGGGACGATGTTGGCATAGGCCCAGAAATAGTCCTTGGCCCGGGCCGGATTGCCGCTGAGCATGGCGGCATACCCGGCGGACATCAGAAAGGACGGGTCGCTCAGGTAATAGCTTGGCCAACGTTTTTCAATGTTGTCCACTACTTGAAGGGCTTTTTCGAAATATCCCAGCCCCGTGAATGCCCTGAGCAGTCCGACCGTGCTCGGCTGCACGGCCAGGCTCATGGGAAAGTTCTGGATCGCGTATTGGAAGTGCTCGGCGGCCCGGCTGTATTCCTTGAGCCGTAGGTAGTGTTCGCCCCAGTAATAGTCGATCATGGCCACCCGGCGATCGTCCGGGTATTTCCTGCGCAGGAAGTCGAAGTAGCCTTTGGCTTCGGGCACGTTGCCCACGAAGAGGTGAAGGTATCCGATGCGAGAGATGGCCTCGGGCACATTGCGTGAATTAAGGTTCGAGTTCTTGGCGGTCTCGTAGGCTTCCAGGATCGAGGCGAAATTGCCCTCAAGGTCCGCAAGCCCTTCCTTCATGGTGATGTCGGCCAAGGTGTAGAGCAATTCTTCGTACAGCGTTTCGGAAATTTTGGGGTGCTCGATCATGTTTGTCACCGCTGTGCGCGCCGTAGCCAGGTCGCCTACGATCAAGGCGGTTTGAGCGGTTTTGTACAATTCCTCAAGCTCGGCCGTGCTGTTGTCCTCGGCGCTGCCGGAGATGTCCGATGCGTTCACGGTCTGGTTTGTCTGGGAATCCGTGGGCTCCGGCTCGAGTATTGTTTCGGGCGCAATGATGGCGGACGGTGTGGGCGATTGCGCCATATCGGCATTCTCGTTGCCGGGTTTTTGGGTGGTCGTGGCGGGGGCAGGTTCCGGAGGCGTGATGTCGGACTGGACCGTGTCCGGGAGTTCGCCAGTTTGATTGACCTCCGGCGTGTCCGGACCCGTGACCAGGGGCTGCGTCGCGTTTTGCCCGGGTGCCGTTGTGTTGGAAGGCAGGGACGCAGGCGGGAGTTGTTCCGAAGCGCCTGCGTCCGTCTTCGCCTCGTCAGCGGAAGACGTTTGCGGGGTTTGGCCGGGAGGCGTCGCGGCGCGATCGATGGGGCGGCGGACTACGGACTGCGGAGGCTCCTGCGCCATCGGATCCGGCGGATCCTGACCAGGACGCACTATTTTGCTGCGCACGGAGGCCAGCCCCGAAAGTGACGAATCTTCCGCGAGCAAATCTTCCTGATTGACGCCGGTGGCATTTTCCGGGCTTGCCTCCGCTGACGAGTTCGATGCTGCCTGCGCTTCGGGACCTGCGTCTTGAGCTGTGTCTTCCTCGGTCAGGGCTTGATCCTGGGGCGGGGAAGTCTCCGCGCTGGCGTTGGTATCGGTGGCGTTGCCCCCGCCTTTGGGCGTGGGCGAGGCTGGTTCAGGTTTTTCGGACTCGGGGGGCGCGGGAGGATACAGCTCGATGGAGAGTTCCTTGCGTTTGGAATCCGAGGAAGAGGATAAAATGAAGTCGCTCGACCGCGTTTGAATGAAGACGCCGTCCGGGCTGATCAGGACCTCTTGGACAAGCTTGGAGGAAGAGAAATCGGGGATTGTCGGTTTGCGTTCACTTTGCCAGAAACTCCACGGGATGGAGATCTGAACCTGAGCCAGGCCACGCTGCCTTGGCTCCGCAATGGGCAGGACACTGTCGAACTTGAAGACAAGTTCTTCGCCATTTGGCAGCTTGTTCCACGTCAAAACCGCGCCATGGGCGGCGTGCAATGGTATCAGGCCCAGAATGGCCGGGACGAGGAGCCAGATCAGGCTGGCAAGGGGGCGTGTGCGCACGGGCTGCTGTAAGCAAGAATTGGGCACATTGTTACAACATGTTCTTTTTTTTGAGCTTCTCAATAAGCGTGGTCCGCTTGATGCCCAAAACTTCGGCGGCCTTGTTCTTGACTCCGTCAACTTCCCCCAGTGCTTCGCTCAAGAGCCGCTCTTCGACCTGGTCCAGGAATTCCTTCAGGCCCAGCTGCTGGTCCCGCAAGTCTTGGAGTTCGGGCCAGCGGAAGCCCGCATCCATCGTCGGCATGGGGCGCTTTGGCACCTCGACGCCGGTTTCACGCAGGATTTTGTCGGGCAGGTCAACGATTCCGATGTGGTCGGCATCACACAAGATGGACATGCGTTCCATGAAATTTTCCAGCTCGCGCACGTTGCCGGGCCAGGAATAACGGGCCAGGATCTCTCGTGCGTCCTCGGCCATTTCGAGAACGCAGTTACGGCGATTCACGCAGAAGTGCTTCAGGAAATGGTGCGCCAGGACCAGCACGTCCCCGCCGCGTTCGCGCAGGGGGGGCAGGGTGATGGGGATGACGTTCAGGCGGTAGAAGAGATCTTCGCGGAAGGTGCCCTTGCGGACTTCCTCTTCCAGATCACGGTTGGTCGCCGCGACCACGCGCACGTCGGCCTTGATGGTCTTGCCGCCTCCGACCCGCTCGAACTCCCGCTCCTGCAGAACGCGCAGGATCTTGACCTGCAGGGAGAGATCCATCTCTCCGATTTCATCCAGGAACACCGTGCCGCCATTCGCCATTTCGAAGCGGCCTATTTTGGTCCGGATGGCATGCGTGAAAGCGCCTTTTTCATGCCCGAAGAGTTCCGATTCCAGCAACTCGCGCGGGATGGCCCCGCAGTTGATGGGCACGAAGGGCTTGTCCGCCCGGCCGCTGTTGCGATGCAGGGCGCGCACAAGGAGTTCCTTGCCGGTTCCGGATTCTCCCGTGACCAGGACCGTGCTGTCCGAAGGGGCCACTTTGGCGAGGATCCGAAATACCTCTTGCAAGGCGGAACTCTTTCCAATTATTCCACACGTATCAAATGACATGGCCTCTCCTGGAACGTTGATGAGCTTCAACGCTGTTCTGATACTGCCTAACTGTCAAGATTATGACGGAAAAGCAACTCCAAAAATGCATCATCTCTTGAAATTTCCCCCCCGAAGCCGTAGCGCCGTCTTTGTCGCTCGCGAGAAACGTTTTCTGGTTCACGTGCTCCTGGACGGCCGACCGGTGACTGTGCACACCAACAATTCCGGATCCATGCTCGGCCTGTTGCGTCCCGGCATGGAGGTGTTCATTTCCCCTGCCGAGTCCCCGAAGCGAAAGCTGCCCTACACCCTTGAGCTGGTCCGGCCATGCGGCGATTGGATCGGGGTCAATACGTCAACTCCCAACCGGCTGCTCAAAAGGGCCTGGGAGACGGCGGCCATGCCGGAGCTTCGCGGTTATCCAGAGTTCACACCCGAGGCGGTGCACGGGGATTCCCGCCTCGACGCCAGGCTGTCCGGGCCATCCGGAGAATTCTGGATCGAGGCCAAGAACGTGACCATGGTCGAGGATGGGGTGGCCTGCTTTCCGGACGCGGTCACGGAGCGCGGGCAGAAGCATCTGCTCGAACTCATGAATCTGGCCCAGAGCGGCGTGCGGGTGGGCGTCTTTCTGGCGGTACAGCGTCCCGACGGCGGATGCTTCGGACCGGCGGATTTCATAGATCCGCGCTTTGCCGAGCTTTTTTGGATGGCCGTGGGCAAGGGCGTGGAGTTTTTGCCCCACGTCGTGCACGCAAGCCCTGAGGGCATCGCCCTTGGAGCCCGCTTGCCGCTTGTTTCCCGAAATTCAACCCAATCTGGATAATCACATGAACGATCAGCTTGTCCGCGTCATCTCCGATGAGGCCAATGTGCGCGCCATGGCCTGCCTGACCACCGCCACAGTGCGCGAGGCCTGTTCTCGGCACGCCACTCTCCCGACCGCTTCCGTGGCTCTGGGCCGCGCCATGACCGGGGCCGTGCTTCTGGGCGCGCTCCTCAAAGGGCGGCAGCGCGTGGCCCTTAAATTCGAGGGCAACGGTCCGCTGGGCAAGATCGTGGTCGAGGCCGATCCCATGTGCCTCGTGCATGGCTACGTGGGCAACCCGGCGGTGGATCTGCCGCTCAAGGACGGGCGCTTCGACATCCCCGGAGCCCTGGGCCGGGCGGGCCTTTTGACCGTTACCAAGGACTTGCGGCTCAAGGCCCCCTACCAGGGCGTCGTCAATCTCGTGTCGAGCGAAATCGCCGAAGACATCGCCTACTATCTGACGGATTCGGAACAGACGCCCTCGGCCATGGGCCTGACCACAATCCCCGACGATCGCGGCGGAATCGCCGTGGCCGGGGGATTTCTGATTCAGTCCCTGCCTCCGGCCAACGAGGAGGCCCTGGATGCCCTGATGCAGCGGATAAAGGCCCTTCCGCCCCTGGCCAAGATGCTTTTGGAAGGCGCGACCCCCAAAGAGGTGCTGGACAGGATTTTTGGGGATATTCCCTTTGAAATTCTCGGGCATCAGGACGTGGCCTTCCATTGCGGCTGTTCCCGCGACCGCATCGAACAGGCGCTTATCACCCTTGGTGTGGAAGAAATCAAAAGCCTCGCCGAGCAGGGCGAAGACACCGTCATCACCTGTGAATTCTGCCGGGAACCATACGCATTTACCTCGGACGACCTGCGCCGTCTGGCCGAGGAGCGGCATTAGAGGCAAAATGCCTCCGGCGGGCAGGAAGGGCGCCCCCTGCACTCCGGGGGGCCTGACTATCCTGTTGAAAAAGGCATGGATCCATGCGCAGCCGCTCGTTCTTTCCATCAAGTTCACTAGTCATCCCCGCGTAAGCGGGGATCCATGGCCTGGGGCGCAGTCGAGCTGGTCTGTACCGAAGTCATCCCCGCGCAGGCGGGAATCCATGCCTATGGGGCAATGGCCGGCAATGGACGTGAAAAAGGCCGCTCTCCTTTACGGAAAGCGGCCTTGCTGTTTCGCGCGTGTCAAAAAATCAGACCATCATGTTGATGATCACGCCGGTCATGTCCAGTTGGGTGTGCAGGGCGGCCGCGTTGGCGGCGAAGGCGTGTTCGTTTTCAATCATCTGCACCATTTCTGTGGCCAGGTCGGTGTTTGATCCTTCGACCAGCAGCTCTTCGTAGCGCAGCCCCTCGTCGGTCTCGACGTACTCCCCGCCCGGCACCAGCGGCCCGGCGGCGGTGTTTTCATAGACATCCTGAACCTGAACGCCCTGGCCGTTCGGGCCGGTCTCGAATTCGACCCGGCTGGAACGAAAGCCGTTCGTGTTCATGTTGGCCACGTTGTCGGCCGCGACCTGCTGGGAAAAACTGATGGCCTGCAAGGCCTGAACATTTTCCATCATGGCGCACCTCCAATCAAACTATCTAACGCGGGCGGGACTTCCGTCAAGGCCTGCGTGGCCTGCGTCGGTGTCTTCGTCCATCTGGTCGATGCAGGCATAGGCGCTGTGGTTGTGGATGGATTCAAAGGATTCCACCTCGACCCGAAATCCGTTTACCTTGGGATGTGCGGCCAGTCGCGCCGCCGCGCCGCGCACCACATCTTCCACGAAGGTCGGGGCGGCGAAGGCCGCTTCGGTCACGTATTTCTCGTCCTCGCGTTTCAAAAGGGCGTAAACCGGCGAGGATCCGGATTCCTGCGCGATGGCGATGAGATCCTCAAGCCAGAGCATGCCCAGGCACTGCGCCTCTATGCGGACCATGGCCCGCTGGCTGTGAGCGCCTTCGCGGGAGATCGCCTTGGAACAGGGGCACACGGTCATGACCGGCACTTCCACGCCGAGCATCAGGCTGACCTCGCCGTCGCGCAGCACCCCGCGCAGAAAGCAGGAATAATCCATGAGTGCCGGGCTGCCCGTGACCGGGGCGCGCTGTTCCATGAAGTAGGTGAAAAGAAAGCACAGGTGCGAGCTTTCGGCGTGCAGGCGATCGCGCAGATCCAGCAGCAGATTCTTACAGCTGTCCGCATCCAGGGTCGTGTCCATGTCACGCAGGGCTTCAAGGAACCTGCTCATGTGCGTGCCCTTGAATTCCGCAGGTAGATCCACGCTGAGGTCCACGCGCGCCACGGTGTGCAGGCGTCCCTTGGCCCGGTCGCGCACCGTCAGGGGAATGGACAGGTTCTTGACCCCCACGCGGTCGATGCGCAGGGCCACATCCGCCGGGCCGCTCTGTACGTCGCGCATCAGGTCAGGTCCTGGCCGGTGGTGGCCAGATTGAGTTTGCCGTGCTTCACGCCCTTGGTGGAGATGAGCCGTTCCGCGGTGGCTTTGATGTCCTGGCCCGGGCCGCGCAGGATGAGCACTTCCATGCAGTTGTGATGGTCGAGATGGATGTGCAGGGACGTTACGATGACATCCAGCGATGAATGCTGGATTTCGGTCATCTTTTGCGCGAGGTCGGAATGATGATGGTCATAGACCAGGGTCAGGGTGCCGACCATCTCCTTGTTCAGGTCTTCCCATTCCTTCTGCACCAGGGTGCCTCGGATAAGGTCGCGGATGGCCTCGGAGCGCGTCTGATAGCAGCGTTCCTCGCACAGCGCGTCAAATTTTTCCAGTAGATCGGAGTCGAGCGACACTCCAAAACGAATAGTCTGACCCATCATTCCTCCTTAAATCGCTAAAGGGCGAGAGAGTTCCCACACGTTGACCGTCATGCGAGCCTGGTCAAAGGGGACCACTTCCCGGCTCTGATTCCTGACCCGCCAGCCCCGGCGGGAAAACCTGGACCACACCGTGCTCGACACGGTCCGTTCGGGATCGCCGAACCAGACCTTGCCGCCCGGAGCCAGGCTGCACAGCAAAAGATTTTCCAAGGGTTCGAAAAACCGCTGCTCGTAAAAAATGTCGCCGCCCCAGATGCGGTCGAAGCATGCCGGCGCAAGGCCTGGTTTGTTCCAGTCCATGCGCACCCAAAGCGGCGAAGGGACGGAATTGATGCGGGCGTTTCTGGCCGCGAAGTGCAGGGCGCCTTGCTCGTAATCCATCCCGACAACCCGCGCGCCGAGGTTTGCGGCCACAAGGGCGGACAAACCAAGGCCACAGCCCAGATCCAGGCACCTGCGTCCGGCCAGTTCCTGCCGGGCCAGCCAGCCGCAAAGGGCCAGGGTGGCGGGCCAGAGTTCCACCCAGTAGGGGATGTGCTCTTCGGCCTCCGGGTCGTCCTCGTCCATGGATTGCCAGAGGGATTCAAGGTCCGCCGGGCGCTCCAGGGTCCAGGACCTGCCGGCGGCGGTCACCGTGAGCTGTCCGTGGGGCTCGGAAATTTCAGTCATCATCGCCGGGCTTCATGCCTGCCATCATCTGTCCGATGCGGTCAACGCGCTGCCGGTCGTCCGCCGGGAAGGTGTCCACGATGGCTCCTCCATACATGACCGCGACGCGATCAGCCAGCGCCAGGGCCTCGGACAGGTCCCCGGTGACGAGCAGTATTCCGGCCTCTTCGCGGGCCG
This sequence comes from Desulfomicrobium apsheronum, assembly GCF_900114115.1. NCBI lineage: Bacteria > Pseudomonadati > Thermodesulfobacteriota > Desulfovibrionia > Desulfovibrionales > Desulfomicrobiaceae > Desulfomicrobium > Desulfomicrobium apsheronum. Next base: position 209,932 of record NZ_FORX01000001.1, read on the forward strand.
CGAGCAGAGTGGCCCAGACTTCCTCGATGGCCGAGACGTCAAGGCCCTGGGTGGGCTGCTCCGCGACGATGAGACGTGGCCTGCGATGAAATTCCCGCGCCAGGACCATTTTCTGCAGATTCCCGCCCGAAAGCTGTCTGGCCTGGCAGTGCACATCGGGTGGGGAGACCTTGAATTGACGGACCAGCTCCTGGGCCACTGCCTTGGCCTTGTCGCGCTGCAGCCAGACCGAAGAACAGTAGCCCTGGCGGGTGGTCAGCAGGAAATTATCGACCAGGTCCATGCCCCGGCATACGGCCAGGCCCATGCGATCTTCGGGTATGTAGCTCAGCCCCCCCTGCCAGGCAGGTTCGGAGAAGAAGGCCTGCCAGCTCTTGCCGAGCACGTTGACCTCGCCCTTGCGGGGCTCCTTCAGGCCGCACACGACTTCGACCAGATCCTTCTGGCCATTGCCGGCCACGCCGACCACGGCCAGGATTTCGCCCTGTCTCAGGCTGAGGGAAACGTCCCTCAAGGTTTCGGTGCCGACATCCTGCATGCGCAGCACGTTCTGCCGCAGCTCCATGGGTTCGCGGTGCACTTCCAGCAGCACTTCCCGCCCGACCATGCGCCGGGCCAGGTCGGCCGGGGAATGCACGTCGCCGGCCGGAAGCTCGTCCACCACTTCGCCCCGGCGCAGGATGGCGATCTCGTCGGCCAAGGCCATGACTTCGCCCAGCTTGTGGGAGATGTAGACGATGGCCTTGCCCTGAGCCGCCATGCTGCGCAGGGCCGTGAAGAGCTGCTGCGCCTCCTGGGGCGTGAGCACCGCCGTTGGTTCGTCGAAGATGAGGATACGGCTTTTGCGTTGCAGGAGCTTCAGGATTTCAACCCGTTGCTTTTCGCCCATGGACAGGTCCGCCACGCGTGCGGCCGGGTCGATGTCCAAGCCAAAACCTTGCGCCAGCGTTCGGACCTGCTCGCGCATTTCACGGGGAGAGAGAAAGAAGCCCGGCTCCTGGCCCAGGAAGACGTTCTCGGCCACGGTCATGGCCTCCACCAGCATGAAGTGCTGATAGACCATGCCGATTCCGGCTCTGATGGCGTCCTTGGTCGATCGCAGCGCGCTTTCGTGGCCGTCGATCAGTATCCGGCCGCTGTCGGGCAGGTAATGCCCGGCCAGGATGGACATGAGCGTGCTCTTGCCCGCCCCGTTTTCGCCAAGCAGGGCTTTTATCCGGCCTGCGTGGATGTCCAGACTGATGTCGTTGTTGGCCCGGACCGCGCCGAAGACCTTGGTGATGCCGCGCAGACTGACCGCGGCCGTGGAAGCTGACACGCCTCAGCCCTGCCGCATCCCGGCGATGGGCTGCACGAACTGCGATTCCGTGTCCCACGGAAAGAGGATCCAGGTGTCCTGGCTGACCTCGGTGACGAAGGTGTCCACCAGCGGGCGTCCAGCGGGTTTGGCGTAGACGGAGGCGAAGTGGGCCTTGGGCAGCAGTTCGCGGATGAGCTTGGCCGTACGGCCGGTGTCGACCAGGTCATCGATGATGAGCCAGCCCTCGCCGTTGCCCTCGATGCCTTTCAAAAGCTTGACCTCGCCCTTCTGGTTTTTCCAGTCGTAGCTGGACACGCAGATCGTATCCACCAGACGGATGTCCAGTTCGCGGGCGATGATCGCGGCCGGCACGAGGCCCCCACGGGTCACGGCGATGATGCCGTTGAAGAAATCCTTGTCCAGGAGCCGCCAGGAGAGGGCCTTGGCGTCACGGTGCAACTGGTCCCAGGAGATGGGGTAGGTGCGCTGATATCTGTTTTCGGTCATAAAGGTTTCCTATTCAGAAGGTTCCATGTTCACGCCCAGAGCGGCCGGGGCTTGGGTGCGATCGCTGCGCCATGACGAGAAGGCCAGGGCCGCGATGGTCAATACATAGGGCAGCATGAGCAGGATGGACGAGGGCAACGCCGTGCCCATAGCCTGCAGACGGAGCTGAAAAGCCATGACTCCGCCGAAGAGGTAGGCGCCGATCATGGCCCGGCTCGGGCGCCAGAAGGCGAAGATGACCAGGGCGACGGCGATCCAGCCCCGGCCGGAAGTCAGGCCGTTGGTCCACAGGTGAGTGTAGGCAAGGCTCAGGTAGCTTCCGCCGAAACCGACCAGCATCCCGCCTCCCAGCAGTGCCGCCCAGCGATAGGCCAGAACGTTCAGGCCGGCGGCCCGTGTCGCGGCGGGACTCTCCCCGGCGGCGCGGACGGCCATGCCCCAGCGGGTGTAGCGGAAGAAGGCCCACAGCAGCGGCGGAATGATGTAGGAAAGATAGACCAGGGCGTCCTGCTGGAAGAAGATCGTGCCCAGGCCGGGCAGGTCGCCAAGAACGGGCAGGGAGAACTTGTCGAAGCCGGGGGCGGTGCGGCCGATGTAGGGCGTGCCGAAAAATCCGGCCAGTCCCGTGCCAAAAATGGTCAGGGCAAGTCCGGAGACGACCTGGTTGCCCATGAACCAGATGCAGACGACGCCGTGCAGCGCGGCCATGCAGGCTCCTGCCAATCCGCCAGCCACGAAGGCCAGCACTGGCGAGCCCGTGTGCAGGGCCGTGAGGAATCCGACCAGGGCGCCGACCAGCATCATGCCTTCCACGCCGAGGTTCAGGATGCCACCTTTCTCGGTGAGGATCTCCCCCAGGGTGGCGTACAGGATCGGGGTTCCGGCCTGAACCGTGGCCGCCAGCAGGGCGAGCAGAATTTCAGGGGTCATCCGATCCTCCGCAGGTGCAGGCGGTAACGCGAGAAGAAGCCTCCGGCCAGCACGGCCAGAAGGATGAAGCCTTCCATGATGGCGCCGAAGGCCGCCGGAATCTGCAGATCGAGTTGCAGGCTTTCCATGCCCACGCGCAGGCCAGCCAGAAGAAAGGAGGACACGGCGATGATCAGGGGATTGAGGTTGGCGAGCCAGGCCACGACAATGGCCGTGTAGCCGTAGCCGGACATGATGCTCGGCTGCAGGCGTCCGAGGGTGGCCGAGGCTTCCAGAAAACCGGCCCAACCGGCCAAGGCTCCGCTCACTCCCATGACCAGGATCACCAGCAGGGAGTAGGGCATGCGAGCATAGCGGGCCGCGCGGACATTTTCGCCGCAGGCCCGAAGCTCGTATCCCAGGCGGGTCGAGCGCAGGAAAACCGTCATCAGCACTCCGATGGCCAGGCAGAGCAGCAGGCCCCAGTTCAGGCGGGTGTCGCCGATGCGCGCGACCACGGCGGCGGGCACGAATTCGCTGGTCATGGGAAAGCCGAAGCTGCCCGGATCCTTCCATGCGCCATAGACGAGATATTCGAGAATCAGGATGCCGACGTAATTGAGCATCAAGGTGACGATAATCTCGTTGGTCTTAAGCTTGAGGCGCAGCACGGCGGGAATGATCCCCCACAGGCTGCCGGTCAGCGAGGCGCAGATCAGCATGGTCGGCAGCAGGGCGTACCAGGGCCAGCCGGGAAAGGTCAGGGCGGCCCAAGTTGCGCCCACGGCCCCCAGGGCGAACTGGCCCTCCGCGCCGATGTTCCAGATCTGCAGGCGAAAAGTCAGGCCCACGCCAAGTGAACACAGAAAAATGGGAATGGCCTTGATCAGGCAGTCCTCAAGGGCATAGCCGGAGCCGAAGGCGCTGTGCACAAGCAGCCACAGGGCGCTTGCGGGCGGCTTGCCCTGCATGGCCAGGAGCAGTCCGCTGACGACAAAAGCCAGGCCAAGGGCTGCCAGAAAAACAAGACAGGAGCCCCAGCCAAGGGGCTCCTGTCGTCGTACGGCGCTGAGTTGAAGCATCGAGGGACCTTATTCCAGGGTGCCGACAACGCCCTGCACGAACCAGTTGAATCCAAGCAGGTCGCCATCGGCCATGACCGTACCGGCGGCGACTTTCTCGACGCCGGCCTGATCCTTGATGGGGCCGCTGAAGACCTGATAGGCGCCGGAGGCGATCTCCGCCTTCTTGTCGAGAACGGTCTTCTGCACATCGGCCGGGACCATTTCGCCGAAGGGCGCGATGTCGACGATGCCCTTGTCCAGTCCGTGCCAGTAGAAGTCGCTTTTCCAGGTGCCGTCCTTGATCTGCTGGACCATTTCCGTGTAGAACGGGCCCCAGTTCCAAGTGGCTGCGGTCAGGTGTGACTTGGGCGCAAAGGCGGACATGTCGGTGTTGTAGCCCACGGAGTAGACGCCGCGTTCCTGGGCCGCTTCCTGCGGGCCGGGGGAATCCTGATGCTGGGCGATGACGTCGCAGCCGACGTCGAGCAAGGACTTGCCAGCCTCTTTTTCCGTCGCCGGGTCGTACCAGGTCTTGGTCCAGACCACGCGGACCTGCACGTCGGGATTGACGGCCTGGGCGCCGAGGGTGAAGGCGTTGATGCCGCGGATGACCTCGGGGATGGGGAAGGCCGCCACGTAGCCCAGAACGTTGGACTTGGTCATGGCGCCCGCGACCATGCCGGTCAGATAGCGGGCCTGATAGATGCGCCCGAAATAGTTGGCCATGTTTTCAGCGTTCTTGTAGCCGGAACAGTGCAGGAACTTGACCTTGGGAAAATCCTTGGCCACTTTGAGCATGGGGTCCATGTAGCCGTAGCTGGTGGCGAAGATGACGTCATACCCCTTGCGGGCCATGTTCATGATGACACGTTCGGAATCCTGGCCTTCGGCGACGGATTCGACAAACGACGTGGTCACTCCGTCCATGGCTTCGACAGCCAGGCGGCCCTGATCATGGGCATAGGAATATCCGGCGTCGCCCACCGGGGACACATAGACAAATCCAACTTTCATGTCTTCGGCGAAGCAGGTTGATCCCAGGGCCAAAAAGGCCAGCAGGAACAAGGGCAAACATTTTCGCATCATCCGTCCTCCGTAATGTGTTGCTGCAAGGGGTGGCCCCGGGGCACGACGCCCATTCGTGGGGAGAGTTCCAAGCACATGGCACATAGCCAATACCCTCTAAGCTGGCAACAGGCAGGTAGCCATGCTTTCATCCATGTAAACCGGACAAATGTCAGACAGTTGTTGACAAGAACGCGAAAAGTCCGGAAAAAAACAGACAATAATTGATGGCGTACTGGGGTCCGGTTTTTGTCCTTTTTGTATTAACATGTTGAAATAAAGATATATTGATGCCTCCGGCACGGTTCTGTCATACTGTCTTACATTCGCCCCGCAGGATAGCTTCAGAGAAGGGAGTAAACATGTCCAAAGACACGATGATAAGTTTCAGGACCACGGAAGATTTCAGCAAATCGCTGAAAAAATTTGCCAAGAAGAACAAGGTCACGCTTTCGGGGTTTATCGACGCCGTCCTGCAGGATTTTCTTCAGTCCCAGGCGGGGCAGGATATCCTGCTGGAGGATCGGCGCAGATTTCCGCGGCAGCACAAGGCCATTCCAGCCATCATCAGCGGTCAGGTCGGCTCGCAAAAATATTTCCATGCCAGCAAGATAACCAACCTGTCCCTGGGCGGGATCAATCTTGTCGTGCCCAAGAACGGTGATGGCTGCAATCTGGCCGATCAGGAGCTGGACTCTTTTGATGTCGTTTTCGCCTTGCCGCGGGAAGATCGGCCTATCACCATCCAGTGTCAGGGCAAGAGGGTTTTCCAGACTTCGGACTGCTACCAGGTTGGCGCCAGTTTCGACGACACCGATCTGGACAGTTATCAGGCCTTGCAGAGCTACCTCTACTGAGTTTTTTGGCCAGGGTTGAGGTTTTGCGCCCCGGGACACGCAGGTGTTCCGGGGCGTTTTGCGTCTGGGTGGACGGTATGGGCGGCGTGATTACACTTCCAGCCATCTGCGCAGGTGTTCCGTTTCCTCTTTCCAGCGCGGACTGAAGCGCAGGTCGAGGAAGCGTGCGTAGACCAGATCCAGGTAATCCATGCATTTTTCCAGCAGATAGATCTTTTCGAGGATGCACCCGTCGGGGTCTTCGCCTTCCTCCAGCTTCATTTCCACCTTGGGGGTTTTGAGGCCCTGCAGGGTGAAGTTGGCCGCGTCCAGAAGCACCTGCCAGCTGACCTCGTCCCGCTCGACTCGGACCTTGGCCTTGTTGACCTTCTTGCCATTGCGAAGCCCCATGCGTGCCTCGCGCAGTTCGGCCATGGGCCCGCTGCACACGGCCGTTTCCCTGGCCTCTCCCTCGCCTCCCTGGACCGAGACCTTCTGCTCCACCGTGACCGAGAAGGCCTCGCCTTCCCTGGTCCGAAAAAGTCCGTTGCTGGTTTCGCTGGCAAACCACAGCCAAGTCAGAAATTCCTGTCCCAGAAGGAGGCTCACTGTTTCCGCGCGTTCAAGATCCATCATGCACCTCCCTGGGCGAAAACGGTCGGTTCAAAATCGTCGAGTTCGGCCTGACGTTCGGCCCCAAGGGTGCTTAGAGCCAGAAAATAAGGAGTCAGAGGCTCCAGATTGAGGCCGAAAGTGTGCGTGAAAAGCTCCTCGAAGAGTTCCGTCAGCCTGGACTGGGTGGAGGCGATGTAGACCAGCTGTCTGGTCGTGTCCCAGACCACGTCGAAGCAGGCCGGGATGGGCAGGGTCCGGGCGCGCAGGCGTAGTTCGACCTGCTCGCGGATCTCGGTTTTCTGTTCTTTGGTCAGAAATTTCTTGCCCTGATCGCGCATGGATCGCATGGCCTCGTTCACGGCCACGGCGAAATGTTTTTTCATGACCGCAGGCGGCACGCGGCGCGTGTCCAGGCGCAGGGTGAAGGTCAGGTATGGGCCTTTTTCTGGCGGGCACAAGGCAAATTCCGGATCGAGCATGTTGTCGAAGGAGACCCAGCCGAAACTGCGCTCCTCGGCACTGGCGTCGATGTCGCGGAAGGCGTTGCGTTTGAGCCGCTCGTCCACTTCGTGCCAGAAGCTCGAAGGGATATCATCCTCCACAATGCGGTAGCGCGTGATTCCCACGCTTGCTGACATGAATCCCAAGGCGTCCTCCCCGCCGTCTTCGTCTTTGTGCTTTGACGGCATCTTGGTTTTGTTTAAAGGTCTATATTCATCACTCGAATTTCACGGAGTTCCCATGTCCAAAGCACTCTGCATACACGGTCATTTTTATCAGCCGCCCCGCTTCGATCCCTGGCTCGAAGACGTGCTGCCGGAAGGCAGCGCCGCCCCGGAACATGACTGGAACGCGCGCATCACCAGGGAATGCTACGCTCCCCTGGCCTGGGCGCGGCGACTCGACGGGACGGGCATGATCAGCGAGCTTGTCAATTGCTATGCATGGATGAGCTTCAATTTCGGCCCCACCCTGCTGCGCTGGATGGAGCTTCATGTTCCCGAGACCTACACGCGCATTCTGGAGGGGGACAGGCAGAGCCTTGAGCGTCTGGGGCATGGTAATGCCCTGGCTCAAGTGTACCATCACTCCATCATGCCCTTGGCGACGGAATTGGACAAGGACCTGGAAATCGCCTGGGCCGTCCAGGATTTCCGGACTCGCTTCGGCCGGGAGCCCGAGGGCATGTGGCTGGCCGAGACCGCCGTGGATCTTCCGACGCTTGAAGCCCTGGCCAAGGCCGGCATCCGCTTTACCATCCTGGCTCCCCGTCAGGCTCGGGCCGTTCTCGGGACAGACGGGGCATTTCATCCTGTGACCGAAGACAGCCTCGACACCACGCGGCCCTATCTGGTCAGGCTCCCACAAGGCAAGTCAATAAGCGTGTTTTTTTATGACGGGGCCGTCTCCAGGGCCGTGGCCTTCGAACGCCTGCTCGGCAGCGGAGAAAATTTCTGGACCAGGTTGTCCGGTTCCTTTTCCGAGGGTCTCGGCAACATCGCTACGGACGGAGAGTCCTACGGGCATCATTTCAAGTTCGGCGAGATGGCGCTGGCCTACGTCATTCAGCAGTCCAGAGAGGGGCGCGACGAAGTCGGACTGACCAACTACGGCGCCTACCTTGCGGCGCATCCGGCCACGGACGAGGCGCAGATCCATGAAAACAGCTCCTGGAGTTGCGTGCACGGAGTGGAACGCTGGAAAACGCACTGCGGGTGCTCTGACGGCGGCCACCCGGACTGGGTGCAGGATTGGCGCAGACCGTTGCGGCGTTGTCTCAACTATTTGAAATACTATGCCGACGAGCATTTTTTCAAACGGGGCGGCGCTTTTTTCCGCGACAGCGGCGTGGCCCTGCGGGAGTACGGGCTGGTTCTGGCCGGGAGCGAAAGCTTGGAGGCGTTTCTTGAGAGGCAATGTCTGCCCGGCCTTGAGCAGGCGCAGCGCACCGACGCCTGCCGGTTGCTGCTCATGCAGAGGCTGGCCCTGGCCGCCTTTTCCAGCTGCGCCTGGTTTTTCGATGACATTGCCCGGATCGAACCGCTCAATGGCCTGACCTCCGCCAGACGCGCCCTGGATCTGCTCGCGGCCACAGGGGGGCCGGATGTGGAGGCCGGGTTTGTGCGCGTGCTGGCCGAAGCCCAGTCGAACATGCGCGACGACTGGGACGGGGCGTTCCTGTGGGAGAAATTTGTCACGCCCAGGCGGCCGTCATCAAAGGAGCTTGCCGCCTATCCGCGCCGTTTTCCGGCGGCAGGCGACCGGCCCGAGGTGGCCTGGCCGGGCGTTCGGCTTGAGCTTGAACCCGAGGGACAGGGATATAGGCTGCGCTGCTTCTGGACCCGGACCCTGGAGGAGGAAACGGCCGTGCTGTCAGGGCCGGAAGAATTTTCGGCGCATTCCCGGCACAAGGCCGAGGTGGGCTTTCGTCTGGCCAGGGAGCATGAACGGGAACTGTTGCGGCAATCCTGCCTGCTTGCCCGTGAAATGGCGCCACTGTTGTCCGGTTTCGCCGAAGGGCAAAGCGTGTCCCAGGAGCTTTTGGCCATGCAGATTCCAGGGCTGGTCTGGAACTGGCTTTTCGAAGGCGGGGAGTTGCCGCAAGACATGCAGGATTCTCTTGCGGCCTGGTTCGGGGCCAACGCAGGCATTCGCAAACTGCTGCAACGCCTGATTGAGGAGCGTGGCACCGAGATGGCCCTGTCCCTGCCCGATCAGGCCCACGCACTGGTGGATTTGATCACCCGCTCACGCCATGTGGGGCTGTCCATTTATTGGTGGGAGGTCCAGAACACGGTCATGGCCGTGCCGCACAGGGGCGTGCACGTGGAGCTTTGCATGCTGCTGGGGCTGTCGGTTCCTGAGGTCTAGAAACGTAGGGGCAAAAAATTTTAGGCGAAAAATTTTAGGGCGAAAAATTTTTCGCCCCTACGGTATGGATACCCATCTCCCTGAAAGGGGTGCAGGGGACGTGTCCCCTGCCCGCCGGAGGCATCTTTTCCTATTCCCCATCTCCGTCGATCCACTTTGTCCAGACTTCCCGCGCTCGCTGCGCGTAGAGTTCCTTGCGCTTTTTCTTGGGGGCCTTGCGGTTCAGGGCGGGCATGAGGCCAAAATGGACGTTGGAGGGCTGGAAGTGCTTGGCCGGGGTGCGCAGATGGCCGAGCAGCGCGCCCAGGGCCGTTTCCACCGGGGGGAGGTCCCGCTGGCCCGCCAGAAAAAGTCCAAGCCACAGGCCTGTTGCGGCCGATTCCAGATATCCCTCCACGCCGCTGATCTGACCGGCCAGATATGTGCCCGGACGGCCCCGCAGTTCAAGGGTCGGGGTCAGGACTTCCGGGGCCAGCACGTAGGTGTTGCGGTGGATGCTGCCCATGCGCAGGAATTCGGCGTGCGCGAGGCCGGGAATCGTGGCGAAGATGCGTTTTTGTTCACCGTATTTGAGTTTGGTCTGGAATCCGACCATGTTCATGGCCGTCTTTTCCCGGTTCTCGGCGCGCAGCTGCACTACGGCATGGGGCTGCTCCCCGGTGCGCGGATCGATGAGACCCACGGGTTTCAAGGGGCCAAAAGCCAGGGTCATTTCCCCGCGCTCGGCCATGACCTCGATGGGCAGGCAGCCCTCGAAATGGATCTCCTTTTCGAACTCCCTCGGAGCGACCTTTTCTCCGGCCACCAGCGCACGCACGAAGGCCAGGTACTCGTCCTCGTTCATGGGGCAGTTCAGGTAATCCTTGTCCTCGGGGGCGTAGCGCGAGGCCCAGAAAGCCACGCTCATGTCCACCGACTCCGTGAGCACGATGGGCGCGATGGCGTCGTAAAAAGCCAGTGAATCCTGCCCGACGATGCGTGCCAGGTCCGAGGACAGGGCGTCGCTGGCCAGGGGACCGGCGGTGACGATCAGGGCGGCGTATCCTTGCCCGTCAAGTTCGGCCAAGCTGCTGATTTCGCGGCGCATAAGGGTGATGCGCGGGTGCGCTTCGATCCGTCTGGTCATTTCACGGGAGAAGAGCTCCCTGTCCACGGCCAGCGCCTTTCCGGCGGGCACTTCAACCCCTTTGGCCACATCCATGACCAGGCTGCCAAGCTCTGCCATTTCAAGTTTCAAAAGGCCGATTCCGGTTTCAGGCTCCGCCGAGCGAAAGGAGTTGGAGCAGACCAGTTCGGCCAGGCCCTCGCTCTGATGGGCGGGGGAGAAGCGCTGGGGCTTCATCTCGTAAAGGACAACGTCGCATCCGGCCTGGGCCAGTTGCCATGCGGCTTCGCATCCGGCCAGTCCGGCCCCGACTATTGCGTAGGTAGTGCTCATCTCTTGTTCCCGTGATGGTGGTGAAAGGCGGACTTGTGGCTCATGGTCGCGCCGTGGTCAATCGTTATGAATGATGCCCGATCCGTTTTTACGCGGATCGGGCATCAGGGAAAAAAGGGGAGGCGGGCCTCCCCGGTCTATGCTCTGACGGCCTTTGCCGGACGGTTGCGGAGCCATTTTTCGACTTCGATGATGATGAAGGCCAGAATCGAGACTCCGATGATCTTGAGCCAGGGCAGCAGGCCGATGGGCGCGCTGCCGAACAGGACGTTCATGAACGGGACGTAGGTGAACGCGAGCTGCAGGACTACCATGATCCCGAATCCGGCGACCACCCACGGGTTTGTCCACAGGCCCAGGGCGAAGGGGGAGCGGGTGAAGGAGCGGCTGTTGAAGAGGTAGAAGGCCTCGACCATGACGAAGACGTTGACGGCCACGGTGCGCGCCTGTTCCTGCACGCCGGTGGTGCGCAGCTCCCACTCGTAGAGGCCGAAGGCGGCGATGAGGAGCAAGCCGCCCACAAGCATGATGCGGATGTACAGCTCCGAGTCCAGGATGGGCATGCGCGGGTCGCGCGGGTCGCGGTCCATGATGCCCGGTTCCTTGGGCTCGAAGGCGAGCATGAGGCCGAGACATCCGGCCGTGGTCATGTTGATCCACAGGATCTGCACCGGCAGGATGGGCAGGGCCACTCCCATCAGGATGGCGGCGAGAATGACCAAACCTTCGCCGACGTTGGTCGGCAGGGTCCAGACGATGAATTTGAGCAGGTTGTCATACACGCCCCGGCCTTCTTCCACGGCCGCCTCGATGGTGGCGAAATTGTCGTCGGTCAGGATCATGTCCGAAGCTTCCTTGGCCGCCTCGGTGCCGCCTCTGCCCATGGCCACGCCGATGTCGGCCTGCTTCAGGGCCGGGGCGTCGTTGACGCCGTCGCCGGTCATGGCCACGACTTCGCCTCGATTCTGCAGCGCCATGACCAGGCGCAGCTTCTGATCCGGGGCGACGCGGGCGAAGACGGAGGTGTCCGCAGCCTTGGCGATCAGCTCTTCATCGGACATGAGAGCCATCTCCGAACCGCTCATGACCTGGCAGGTCGGCTGCCCGGGGCACGTCTGTATGCCAAGGCCGAGCTGGACGCCGATGGCCGCCGCCGTGACCGCGTGATCACCGGTGATCATCTTCACGTTGACTCCGGCGCGGTGGAAGGCCTGTACGGCCTTGATGGCCTCGGGGCGCGGCGGGTCGATCATGGCCGTGAGGCCGAGGAAGATCAGGTCGGAGGCGACATCGCCGTGATCAAGGGAGGAGGCGTCCTTGGGCAGCTCCTTGCAGCCCATGGCCAGGACGCGCATGCCGTCGAGACCGAGGCGTTCGACCTCGGCGCGGATTGCAGCCTGATCAAGCGGAGCAAGGCTGCCGTCGGGCAGAAGCTCCATGGCCGCGCGGTCGAGCATGGCTTCGACCGAGCCCTTGAAGAAAGCCAGGCGAGGGGTGTCTGCGCCCTGGTTGTGCAGGGTGCCCATGTATTGGTGTTCGGATTCAAACGGCAGGGTGTCGAGCCGGGGCAGGCCCTTGGATTCGGCATCAAGGTCGAGGCCGCCTTTGCCGGCGGCCACGATGAGCGCCGCCTCGGTGGGGTCGCCGATGACCTTTTCCCCGCCTTCCAGATATTCAATGCGGGTGTCGTTGCACAGAAGTCCGGCCAGCAGGGTCGTGCGCAGGGCCTGATCCGTGTCGTTGAATCCTTCGATGGAACCCTCGGGCCGATAGCCGGTCCCGCTGACCTCATGGCTGGCGCGGCCCGCGAAGATGGCGGTGACCGTCATCTGGTTTTCGGTCAGGGTGCCGGTTTTGTCCGAGCAGATGACCGAGGCTCCGCCAAGGGTTTCCACGGCGGGGAGCTTGCGGATGATGGCACCGCGCGAGGCCATGCGCGAGACGCCCATGGCCAGGATGACGGTCACGGCAGCGGGCAGGCCTTCGGGGATGGCGCCTACGGCCAGGGCCACGGCGGCCATGAACATGTCGGCGGCTTTCTCGCCGCGCAGGACGCCCGCCGCGAAGGTCAGGGCCGCCAGGCCCAGGATGGCCCAGAGCAGGATGTGGCTGAAGCTTGTGATCTTGCGGGTCAGGGGCGTGGCCAGTTCATCGGCCTCGGAGACCATGGTCGAGATGCGGCCGATTTCAGTGCAGTCGCCGGTGCCCACGACCACACCCGTGGCCTGGCCGTAGGTGATCAGGGTGGAGGCGTAGGCCATGTTGCGGCGGTCACCGAGGACGGCATCCTGCGGCAAAAGGTCTGTGGATTTGCCTACGGGCACGGATTCGCCGGTCAGGGCCGATTCGTCCACGCGTAGATCCTTGATGGCGACGAGGCGCAGGTCGGCGGGAACCTTGTCGCCCGAGCGCAGAACCACGATGTCTCCGGGAACCAGTTCGGAAGCCGCCACGCGCCTGGTGGAGCCCGAACGGATGACCACCGCCTCGGTGATCATGGAATTGGCGAGGGCTTCGAGCGCTCCGGCCGCCTTGGCTTCCTGGATGTAGCCCACGATGGCATTGACCAGGACCACGCCGACGATGACTCCTGAATCCACCACCTCCCCAAGGGCTGCGGTGATTATTCCGGCCGCGATGAGGATGTAGACCAGGGGCTGGTGAAACTGGAGCAGAAAGCGTTCGAGCTTGGTTTTGCCCCGGCGAGCGGTCAGTGAGTTGGGACCGAATTCGTCCGTCCGCCACTTGAGCTGCAGAGTGTCCAGGCCTTTGTCCGGGTCGACCTGGAATACTTCCAGCACTTCCTTTGAAGGCAGGTGGTGCCAGACTTTTCCGCTAAAGCAATCCATATGAACGCTCCTCGTGTTGGTGATGGGGAAGACGCAATGCAACCACGTCGGTTTTGGGAAAAACAAGTGTTTACTGAGTAGAGCACATAATGGCAAACTTCAAGAAGTGAAGTGCAATGGCGTGTCTTGCGGCCGTTCGGAGGCATTCCTGCCGCGAGCATCGGCCAGGCGTTGTCTGGACAACTCGCGGAGGCTTCATCCATGGGCTTTTGGAATCGACTGTCGCCGTGCGATCTGCGGCCCTGTAGGCCTGGGTCTGGGCGTTTTGCGTGGCCGTTTCAGGACTTCGCGTTCATCGTGAATGGAGCCGTTCCGGGCGCTGTCTTGTTCTTGGCGGGAAAAGGAAATGGTGATCGGCGTGCCGGATTTTGAAGTGATCGCGCAGGAGCCCGGATTTTTTGTCGTGCACAAGGATCCGGGGCTTGATTTTCATGATTGCGACGGCCGTCCCGGGCTGTGCACCCTGGTCCGGGATCGGTTGGGCCGGAGGGTTTTTCCGGTGCACCGCCTGGACAAGGCCACCTCCGGGTTACTGCTGCTGGCCGAAAGCCGGGAGTGGGCCGGGGTCCTGGCCGGGCTGTTTCGGGAACGCGCCGTCAGTAAATACTACGTCGCCCTGTCGGACATGGCCCCGCACAAAAAGCAGGGGCTCATCCAGGGCGACATGGTCCGCTCGCGCCGGGGCAGCTGGATGCTGGCCCGGACCATGGAGCGTCCGGCAAGGACGCGGTTTTTGAGTTGGTCCGTGCGGCCGGGCCTGCGCCTCTTCGTCCTGAAACCCATGACCGGGCGCACGCATCAGCTACGCGTGGCCATGAAGAGCCTGGGCGCGCCTGTTCTGGGCGATGTCCTCTACCACCCCATTGTCCCGGAGTGGCCGGATCGCATGTATCTGCACGCTCACACCCTGCGTTTTTCCCTGGACGGAAAGGATTTTGCCTACGCCTGCCCGCCCAAAAGCGGAGCCGTCTTTCTGGAGGGTGCGACCAGGAGCGCCCTTGAGGCCCTGGGGCCGCTGGACGCCCTTGCGTGGCCAAAGGGCGCCGGAAATTCTTCGAAGAAGTAGCGTTTGTTTTTGCTGGAGAAGCGGTCAGGTATCGAGCAGGTTGTTGCCCTTGACGCGCATGCGGGAGTTCAGGGCGTCGATGCGTTCCTGCAGGCGTGCGCGGCGGTGTTCGTTATTTTCGCCATAGAAGGAACGCAGCAGAAAGTTGCGGCAATGAAACAGGGTGTGCGACTCCTGATCGATATCGACCAGTTTTCCGCAAATGGCGCAGGTGCTGAATTTGGCCATGGATCACACCCCCTTGGGCGGCTGAAAGGGGGCGTTTGAATTGTCTTCCCAGGATACGCCGGTCAGCAGGCGGTACATCTTGAGCGCTTCGAGATGTTCCGGAGACAGCCCCAAAGCGAGTTTGATGCATTCCAGTGCGTTTGCCGGTTGGGCATCGCAAAAATAGGCTTTGGCCATGTTGTAGTGAATGTTCTCATCCTTGGGGCTGAGCTGGACGGCCTGGAAATAAGCCTGAATGGCTTCCTTGTACTGTTTTTCCTGACGCAGCCTGATGCCAAGTGTATTGTACGGATTGGGCGCGTTGATGTCGTATTTGACGATTTCGACGAATATTTTTTTGACCTTGGCAAAGTTGTTGAGCTTTGCATACTCTTCGGCAGCTTTTTGCAGATAATGGCGATAGCGGTCGGTGTCGTTCTTGCCCAGATAGGCTTGGGCCAGTCCTTCGTAAGCCTTGATGAAGGTCTGGTTGCGGGCCAGGGACTGGTTGAAGGCCTGGAGGGCGTCGGACCACTTCTTGTCCACCAGAAACTGGCAGCCCCGGAAGAAGAGGCGGCTGGCCTGTTCGTCCTCCTGGTTGACGACGGGGGTCAGGTCGCCGATGGCGTCCTCGTATCTGCCCTGGACGATGAGCGTCTCGGCCTGCTCCACGGTTTCACGATCACTGTCCTGGGTCTGCACCATCTTTCTGGACTGGGCCATATGCTTTTCCAGGGCCGACAGGTTGTAGGGGCGCAGAACCAGTCCCGAACATCCGGCCGAGATGACGCCAAGCACGAACTCCTCGGCCCGCTCCGCCGAAATGACCAGTATGTGGAGGTATTCCGCCTGCCGGACTTCTCGCAGGGCGCTGACGAATTCGGCGATGGTCAGGTCCTCGACTTCCGTGTCGACGATGATGATCCGGGCCGGATTGAATTTGATGAACTCCACCGCCGACTTGCCCGAGGAAAACCGTGCGCAGTTGCTGTATCCGAGCTTGGCAAGGTGATCCCTGGTTTCCTGGAAAAGGGAGTCTTGGCTTGTGGCCACGAAAACGAGATCCGTCATTCCCATGTGCTTACATGTCCTGTTTTCCTACGTGTTCTTAGGTAGTGTCGTGCAATTGTCATACGCGTTTAGTGCGTAGTTCACAAGCATTCGGCTGCCTCCGCCGCGTATTGGTCCTTGACAGCCCCCCTGCCCGTTACGCTACCCGGAATCAGTTCGCCTGCCTTTTGATCAACTTTTCATACGCAGCAGCGCCGCTGGCCTCCCGCCTGCGGACATCAACTTTCGGCTCAGGGCCGTTGGTCTTCCCATGGAAATCAAGAAAAAAATCGAAATTCTCGCCCCGGCCGGTGATATTGACAGCTTTTTGGCCGCCATCGCCGCCGGCGCCGACGCCATCTATTGTGGGCTTAAAAATTTTTCCGCGCGCATGGAGGCGGAGAATTTCTCTCTGACCGAGCTCGCGGCCCTGACGGAACTTGCCCATGCCAAGGGTATTCGTGTGCATGTGGCCATGAACAACCTGCTCAAGACCCCCGAGCTGGACCAGGCTGGCCGTCTCATTCACCGGCTGCAAACCCAGGTCGGGCCGGACGCGCTCATCGTGCAGGATCTCGGCCTGCCCGCCCTGGCCCGGCAGGCCGGGTTCAAGGGCGAGCTGCACCTCTCCACCCTGGCCAACGGCGGAACCATCGCCGGGCTGCCGCAGATCCTGGCGCTGGGCGTGGACCGGCTGGTGCTGCCCCGGGAGTTGTCCATCGACGAGATTAAGGCCGTCGCCGCCGGCTGTCCCGAGGGGTTGGGCCTTGAGGTGTTTGTGCATGGCGCGCTGTGCTATGCCGTCTCGGGCAGGTGCTACTGGTCGAGTTATCTGGGCGGCAAAAGCGGCCTGCGCGGCCGCTGCGTGCAGCCCTGTCGCCGTCAGTATCAGCAGAAGAGCCAGAAGACCTCGTTCTTCTCCTGTGACGACCTGTCCCTGGATGTGCTGGTGCGCCCCTTGAGCGGGGTGGACAAGGCCTGCTCCTGGAAGATCGAGGGGCGCAAGAAGGGGCCCCATTACGTGTATTACACGGTCACGGCCTATCGCATGCTGCGTGACGCCGGCGATGATCCGGCCCAGCGCAAGGCGGCCCTCGGGCTTTTGGACATGGCGCTGGGGCGGCCGGCCTCGCACTATAATTTTCTTGGGCATCGGCCCAGCAACCCCATCGCCGACCGGGAGCAGACGGCTTCCGGGCACATGGTCGGCAAGGTCCAAGGCGGGTTCAAGGCCGCCTACGTCTCCCCGCGCGAGCCGCTCAAAAGCGGCGATCTGCTGCGCATCGGCTACGAGGATCAGGCCGGGCACCAGACCGTGAAAATCCGGCGCGACATCCCGAAGGGCGGCCGCCTGGAGCTGGCCAAGGGGCAGGGGCGCCCCGCTCCCCAGGGCGCTCCGGTCTTTCTGGTGGACCGCCGGGAGCGGGAGTTGCAAGCCCTGATCGCGGACCTGAAAAAAGATCTGGCTTTCGACCGCCCGACCAAGGAGTCAACCTTTTCGCCGACCCTGCCCAGATCCGTTCGGCGCAAGGGCAAGCCGCGCGAGATGGACGTCTGGCGCAGCCTTCCGGCCAGGCTCGGCAATCAGAGCGAGCAGGCCGTATGGCTCACCCCCGGCGTGGAGCGGAACATCTCCCGCAATATTTTCGGGCGCATCTGGTGGTGGCTGCCGCCCGTGATCTGGCCCGGGGAGGAAAAGGCCTGGACCGAGTGCCTGGACAACATGACCCGCCTTGGAGCCCGGCAGTTCGTGCTGAACGCGCCCTGGCAGATGGGGCTTTTCGGCAAGCCCGAACGCCAGACCTTCTGGGCCGGGCCCATGTGCAACACGGCCAACCCGCTGGCCCTGGCGGAGCTTGCCCGCATGGGTTTTGCCGGGGCCTTTGTCAGCCCGGAACTCGATCGTCAGGGGTTTTTGGAATTGCCGGCCCTGTCGCCCTTGCCGCTCGGCATTCTGGTCAAGGGCATCCATCCGTTGTGCGTCTCGCGCATCCGTTCGGAAAATCTGCGCGAACGCGAACCGTTCCAGAGTCCCAAGGGAGAGCAGTTCTGGTCAAGAACCTACGGCGGACTGGTCTGGACCTTCCCCAATTGGGAAATCGATCTGAGTGAGAAATGGACGGAGTTGGAAAAGGCCGGATACGCCCTTTTGGCGCGTTTGCACGAGCCGGTGCCCGAGAAGGTCTCGATCAAGGAGCGCCAAGGGCTTTGGAACTGGGATTTGAAAATGCTGTAGTCATTTTTGCATGTCCGATACGGAGCAGGTCTGATTTGTCAGGCCTGCTTTTTTTATGCTTTTACGTAGTTGCGTGTCGTAATAAATGGTATGTGTTTGTTAAGATCATTCTTTGTTTTTCGTATACATAGTGAGATCCTGTATGTGTTTATGTCCATGATGCTCACTTGTTTTGTACATTGATAAATCAATATTGTGGATTGGCGTGAATTTATGCATTGATCCTCCGAAATTCATAAGGAGGTTATTTGATGAAGAAATTTTTGCATGTGATGATCTGCGTTTTGCTGCTGGGCTTTTTTGCCGCTCCGGGCTTTGCGCAGGACCTGGTCAACATCAACACCGCGACCGTACAGGAACTCACGAGCCTGCCCGGAATCGGGCCGGTGACCGCCGCCAAGATCGTTGAGTACCGGGAAGCCCACCCTTTCGCCACGGTGGAGGAGATTCAGGAAGTGAAGGGCATTGGCCCGGCCAAGTACGAGACCATCAAGGATCGTGTCACCGTAGGCCAAACGAAGGAGGCAAAAGAGTAGTTCGGCTGGTTTTCATCCTCGCTTAAGCGGCTCCCCTCACACTGCGGGGAGTCGCTTTTTTGTCGCCTGCTTTCTTGCATATCGTTCAAAATGGCTGTACGAAAAGCCCATGCTTTCGGAACTATTTTCATCTAAAACGCGCATTCAATTGCTGCTCAAGCTGTTCCTCAATCCTGATGTATCCTGCTATCTCAGGGAGTTGGCAACGGAATTCGCCGTCTCTCCCAATGCCGTCAAGGAAGAACTCGATAGCCTGACCGAAGCCGGCTATCTGGAAAAAAACAAACAGGGCCGTTCCCTTTTTTTTCGCGCCAACACCAAGCACCCCATTTTTCCCGAACTGCACTCCATCGTCAAAAAGAGCCTCGGCATCGACCGGGTGGTCGAAGACGTCCGCCGGGACCTTGGCGACGTGCATGCGGTCTACATCCTTGACGACTACGCCCTGGGCAAGGACTCCGGCCTCATCGACCTTTTGATCGTCGGCGAGGTCAAGGCAGACAGGCTGGGCGAGTATGTGCGCTTGACCGAAGGCAAGATCCGAAGAAAGCTGAGAGTGATGGTGATTGGGGAGGATGAATTCGAGGATTCGAAGAAGACTTTTTTGGGGCGGCCGCATTGGAAGGTGGTTTAAGCACGAGGTGATCATGGGGAGCAAGTCTGATTTCTGGCTGATATCCGCTGAAAATGATTGGGAAGTTGCTGGTCATCTTTTTGAAAAAGGCGACTATTCCTACGCTCTGTTTTTCGGACATTTGACTTTGGAAAAGATGTTGAAGGCTTATTTTGTTCTGATCCATGGTGGAACACCACCGTTAACGCACAGACTTGTCTTTCTGGCCGAGAAGAGCGGGTTGGCTCTGACCTGCGAGCAGCAGGAATTGCTTGAGACTGTGACCGATTTCAATCTTGAAGCTCGGTATCCAGATGAGAAGTTTTCCTTCAAAAAGAGATGCACGCGTGAATTTGCGCTTCACTATCTGGATTTTATCAGGGAGATGAAAGCATGGATTGCCAAAAAGATTGCATAATTCAGGATGTTCGGAAATATATTGCCGTTCTTCGTGAAAACGGAATTTCCGTGGATAAGGCGCTTCTTTTTGGATCTTGGGCCAGAGGCACTGCAAGGGAAGAAAGCGACGTGGATGTGGCTTTGGTTTCGCCATTTTTTACAGGCGATCGATTCATGGACCGACGTAAAATTGTTCCGCTTCGCAGAAAGATTAATAATAATATTGAGCCAATTCCATTCAGCCCCGAGGATTTTGCCGCTGGGGGCACGCTTGTGGAAGAGATCAGACTGCATGGCGAGGAAATTGTGTAATAATTTCACAAAGACCGATTGAGTTCGCGAGGTTTTTGAGGCTGAGGTCGTAAAGGATATTTAGGTGAAAAAGAGAGTTGATGCAGGGATGAACAGCCTAAGTGAGGAATTGATCGATACCTTGAAGCGTATCGAATCCATCGCCTTGGGCAGCTTCACGATCGATGCCATGTATCTCTACGGCTCCCGGGCCAGGGGCGCGGCTCGTCCAGACAGTGATTGGGATGTTGGAGTCCTGTTTTCCGATTATCTTGCCGATCCGGTCGAAAGGGCTCTGCGCCCGCAAGAGCTGGAGGCCCTGCTGGAACGCGAATTGAAGATGTATGGCCTGATGTCCGTCGTGGACATAGAGAATGTGCCGCCGCCCCTGCAATGGAACATCATCAATGGCCGCAGATTTTTTGACCGGGGAGTCCCGAGAGTGCGTAGAGTCGAAGGGGCGATCACCTCGCGTATCGAAAAGGATTACAGCCATGCGTGATGAATTGTACGAACACGAGCTGCTTGGCAATGCCAGGCGGATGACGAGGATTCTTAACAGTTTTCACGATTCGTCGGAGTCGGTTTCGGAAACGGACAACCTGGCGATTCAGCGGGCGCTGCAGATTCTTGTGGAGTCGGTCATCGGCATGTCGCGATATGTGGCCGAGACAGCTTTGGGAATCCGGGTGGCAAAGAGCCGGGAGAGCCTGGATGAATTACGGCGCATGGGCGTGTTGGACCACGATACCCATGCGAGGTTGCTGAGGATCGTGGGCTTTCGAAACATCCTGGTGCACGATTATCTTAACATCGACGACGTTGTGGTCAGCGCCATTGTGAAGAAGCGGGAATACGCTTTTCTTATGGACGTGTTGGCAATGTTGACAGCATATCTGGACTCAGGGGATGATTCTGCGGGTTTATGATTTTCTTTGTGTCGTTGGAGTATATCTATTTGAGACTATTAGGTTTTCGCGGATTTCAGAACCTGAGATAAAAGCAGAGAAAAAGACATGCATAAAAACGAATCGGAGCGGGCGGGTGCACCAAAGAAAGCCCTCATCACAGGCATCACTGGCCAGGACGGAGCCTATCTGGCTGAGTTTCTGCTGGCCAAGGGATACGAGGTCCATGGCATCAAGCGCCGAGCTTCGCTTTTCAATACGGATCGGGTAGACCACCTCTATCAGGATCCGCACGAGCAGGGTCGCAGGTTTTTTCTGCATTACGGCGATCTGGCCGATGCCTCGAATTTGATCCGGATAATCCAGCAGGTCCAGCCTGACGAGATTTACAATCTGGCTGCCCAGTCTCATGTGCAGGTTTCCTTTGAAACTCCGGAATACACGGCCAATGTCGACGCCCTGGGGGCGCTGCGCATGCTGGAGGCCATCCGTATTTTGGGGCTGGAGAAGAAGACGCGTTTTTATCAGGCCTCCACATCGGAGCTCTACGGTCTGGTGCAGGAAGTCCCCCAGACCGAGAAGACTCCCTTTTATCCGCGTTCGCCGTACGCCTGCGCCAAACTCTATGCTTACTGGATCACGGTCAATTACCGTGAAGCGTACGGCATGTATGCCTGCAACGGCATCCTCTTCAACCACGAGTCCCCCCTGCGCGGCGAGACCTTCGTCACCCGCAAGATCACCCGGGCCATGGCCAGAATTTACCTCGGCCTGCAGGACTGCCTGTATCTTGGGAACCTGAATGCCCTGCGCGACTGGGGTCATGCCAAGGACTATGTGGAGATGCAGTGGCTCATGCTGCAGCAGGAGACTCCGGATGATTACGTCATCGCCACGGGCGAGCAGCATTCCGTACGCGACTTCGTGCAGGCGGCGGCCAGGGAACTTGGCATGACCATCGAATTTTCCGGCGAAGGCGTGGATGAGAAGGGCGTGAATCCGGCCAATGGCAAGACCATTGTGGCCGTGGACTCGCGCTATTTCAGACCCACCGAGGTGGAGACCCTGCTTGGCGACCCGTCCAAGGGAAAGGAGAAGCTCGGCTGGAAGCCGAAGATCAGCTTCCGGGAGCTGGTCGCCGAAATGGTGCGCGCGGACTTGGAAGAGGCCAAGAAGGAAGAACTGTGCGTGCGGGCGGGATTTTGCGTCAATACTCCGCAGGAGTGAAGCGGCTGTTGAAAAAGGCCCGTTTGCTGCGTTGCTGCGGCGAAAATGGAGTCTTCATGTAGGCAACTACACTTCGGCTCCCCCTTTCACCTTGCGCCTTGCCCTCGAACCTTTTTGAACAGCCTTAGTGGCAAATGATATAATGGGGATAACATTAAGAAGGCTGCGGATGAGCGGGCTCAGAAATGGCCATGGCGTGGCGCACGGGCAGTGTGTCATTCCCGCGAAGGCGGGAATCCGTGCCTTAAATTCCGAGAGTCTTCGACCACCCAGGCAAGTCACAGCCAGAGTCGTTGGAAAACGGTGTGCTGCGAATTCTGACGGAAAGGCCCACAGGCAAGGCCGAGATTTCAGCTCGGCTTGGGCAGAAGAGAGTATCGGGGCAGCTCAACAAAGTGGTGCGTGCTTTGCTCGAATCTGGAATGATAGAGTGCACCATCCCCGAGAAGCCCAAGAGTCGCTTGCAAAAATATCGAATCAGGCCAGTATGATAGTGAAAAATGGACAGCGCGTAACGATGACAAACATATGAACAAGACAGACAAAATCCTCGTGGTCGGAGCGGCCGGCATGGTCGGCAGCGCCTTGGTGCGTGCCCTTCTGGACCAAGGCTACGAAAATATCCTTGGCTCCATCAACCGCAAGGTGCCGGATTTCGGCCCCACTGCCTCAAGCCGCGTGCGTCTGGAGTCGCTTGATCTCATGGATCAGGCCGCGGTGAGTGCATTTTTCGAAAAGGAACGGCCAAGCCACGTCTTCCTGGCCGCTGCCAAGGTCGGCGGCATCCAAGCCAATAATACGTACCCGGCGGATTTCATCCACGCAAACCTGGCCATCCAGACCAACGTCATCCACAGCGCCTATCAGACTGGCGTGCAACGCCTCCTTTTCCTGGGCTCAAGCTGCATCTATCCTCGGGATTGTCCGCAGCCCATCCGCGAATCCTATCTGTTGACCGGCCCCCTGGAGCCCACTAACCGTCCCTACGCCGTGGCCAAGATCGCGGGTATCGAGATGTGCTGGGCCTACAACCGCCAGTACGGCACCAGATATCTGGCCGTCATGCCCACCAACCTCTACGGCCCGGGCGACAACTACGACCTGCAAACCAGCCACGTCCTGCCCGCCCTGATCCGTAAAGCGCATGAAGCGAAGGTGCGGGGTGACAGGAGTTTTACAGTCTGGGGCACGGGATCGCCGCGTCGTGAATTTCTCTACAGCGACGACCTCGCAGGTGCGTGCGTGTTTCTGATGGGTGAGGCTGGGAATGCCGAAGCGCTATTTAACGAGACCGAACCGCCTTTGGTCAATATCGGGTGTGGCGAGGATGTTACCATCGCCGAACTTGCGGGCATGGTGGCGGAGGTTGTTGGTTTTAAGGGTGAGATTGTGTTTGACGAGAGCAAGCCGGATGGGACGCCGCAGAAGCTCCTCGATGTGTCGAGGATCAGCGGCATGGGTTGGCGGCCGGGTGTTATTTTGCCTGAGGGGATTGGGCTCGCGTATGGGGATTTTTTCAGGGATTGAAAATGGGTGCGGGAGCATTCGCAATGAAAACAGAGGACATGTTGCATACGATCAGGCAAACCCTGACAGACCCGGATATTCGGCTGGCCATTTTATTCGGCTCGCAGACATCCGGGAAAACCCATGCAGGTTCGGATGCAGACGTGGCTTTGGCCTTGAACGTTGAGATGTCACCATATCGCCGTGGTGATTTAAGCGCCCGCTTATCGGAAGCGCTGGGGTGCGAGGTCGATGTGGCCGATTTGCGTACTGCGCAGGGGGAATTTCTGGCGCAGATTATCCTGGGCGGGGAAGTCGCGGTGAAGCGGGATACTTCCCTTCTGGCTGAACTGGCCATTCGGGCGATGGCGTACCGGGAAGATATGCGGCCAATGCTGCTCCGGGCGCTCAAGGACAAGGTGAGGAGAAGCCTGAATGGATGAAATGCTCATTTTTCGAAAAATGGAATCCCTTGGCAGATGCGTGGACAGAATCCGTTCCAAGCGTGGGTTCACGCATGAAGAACTGCTTCGCAATTATGATCTGCAGGATATCTTGAGCGTGAACCTCCAACGCGCGGTGCAACTGAGTGTAGACATCGCCTTGCACATACTCTCCGATTTCTCCGGAACGCTACCAGACATGATGGGGGAGACCTTCATCGCGTTACGCGAACACGGAGTCATTTCAGAAAATACGGCAAACGCCCTTCGCAGAAGCGTCGGCCTGCGTAATGTGGCCGTGCACGATTATGTCGCCGTGAATTGGCAGATTGTTCATGATGTCGTTGAGCGACATGTGGAAATTTTTGCGGAGTATATGCGCGAAGTTGAGGGGTGGCTCGCCGGGAACGGTGCGAGGAAGTGAACCTGCCGCAAGGAGAGGGCATGCGTATCATGGAAAAAGAGCGCCGAATGATTCGCGCCGAGGCTTGGAAAGCTTTCGGAGCAGACGCCAAGGTTTTTCTTTTCGGGTCACGCGTGGATGATGCTCGGCGAGGTGGAGAAATCAATCTGCTGGTGGAGACAGGTACGGTGGGCCATGCCCCCTTTTCTAAGCCCAGCTCCGGTTTTTGGCCAGGGTCAAGTTGGCTCTTGGGGAACAAAAAATCGACGTGCTAGTGGATTACCCGGCTCGGACGTGCCGTCCTGAAATTTGCGTATCGCATGGGTCCAAGGGGTTATGTTGTGGTTTTGAACAACAGTGATGTCGATGCGTTGCGGTCGAAAATTTGGGATAGCGTACTTTCTCTGAACGGTCGCGGATGCGAACAGAAGTATCGTCAAAAGAAGACCTGACCCCATGCGCATGGAGTCGGGTTAATCGCAGTGAGATCAGATTCACGGAATAGCTCAAGGAACATCAGCCACCATGCCACTTATGAAAAAACGCATTCTTCTCGTCTTTGGCACCCGTCCGGAAGCCATTAAAATGGCGCCACTGGTCAAGGAACTTCAAAAGCACCCGGACACGTTCGAGACAGTGGTGTGCGTTACGGCCCAGCATCGGCAAATGCTGGATCAGGTGCTGCATATTTTCGGGATTGTGCCGGATTATGACCTGGACATCATGCAGGCCGGTCAAGATCTCTACGATGTGACTTCCAGGGTTCTGCTGGGCATGCGCGAGGTTCTGAAATCAGCCCGGCCCGATGTGGTCCTGGTACACGGAGATACCTCCACCTCCACGGCAGCGGCATTGTCCGCGTTCTATCAGCAAATTCCGGTGGGGCATGTCGAGGCGGGGTTGCGCACGGGGAACATATACAGCCCGTGGCCGGAAGAGATGAACCGCCAGATAACCGGCCGCCTTGCTTCCTTGCACTTCGCGCCAACCCCTCTCAGCAGGAAAAATTTATTGGCCGAAGGAGTCTCTCCTGAATCCATCCATGTGACGGGCAATACGGTCATCGATGCCCTTTTCATGGTTGTTGAGCAGATCAGGAAGAATGGGCTTGGGGATGATCTCCAAGCGGATCTTATTCGCCGTTTCCCCGCGTTGAAGCCCGCCTTGGCAGGTGAGCATTCGCCGAGTTCCCGTCGACTTATTCTGGTCACAGGGCATCGGCGTGAAAATTTTGGGCAGGGGTTTGAAAACATCTGTCATGCCCTGGCAGAGATTGCGACCATGCATCCAGATGTGGACATTATTTATCCTGTCCACCTCAACCCCAATGTCCAAGAGCCGGTGCGGCGAATTCTCCGTGAGAGATTGAACATATATCTGATTGACCCACTGGATTACCTCCCCTTTGTTTTCCTAATGAGTCGCTCTTTTGTGATTTTAACTGATTCGGGTGGAATTCAAGAGGAGGCACCTTCTTTGGGCAAACCAGTGTTGGTTATGCGCGAGACAACAGAAAGGCCAGAGGCAGTCGAAGCGGGGACAGTAAAGCTTGTGGGGACCGACATCGAGGTAATCCAAAGAAATGTATGTGATTTGCTGAATGATGATGCGGCCTACAAGCAAATGACGCGAGCAATCAATCCCTATGGTGATGGTAAAGCCGCTGGGCGGATTGCTTCGAATTTGTAGAGTGTTTTAGGTTGATGACTATAAATTATTCCGCAGTAATTTAAAAAAAACTTATTAATTTTATTAGGTTATTTAATATGAATAAAGTTGGAATAGTTTCTTATTACAAAAATATCAATTTCGGATCAGTTTTGCAGGCATGCGCTATGCAAATGATTATCAGAAAACTAGGTTACGATTGCGAACATATTAGATGTTTTTTTGGGCAGAATAGAAAACAGAAAATTATAGCTTTGCTGGCAAATCCGAGCCAGTTTTTAAAAAACAAATTTGCATCATATTTTCGAAAGATAACTTGTCCAGAAATTGCGGTGCGCCGTAATAAATTCCATCAATTTGTTGAAGAATTTATAAAAGAGAGCACTAAAATTTATTCACCAAATGACGTGACTAAGACTAATGAAATTTATGAAGTCTTTGTATGTGGCAGTGATCAAATATGGGCGCCAAACCAATTCAACGAGTTTTTTTACATCGACTTTATTTCAGAGAAGTCGAGAAAAATCGCTTACGCCCCTAGTATCGGACTCCCGTTAATTCCGGATCACCTTAAGGGAAGGATGGCATCATTGATTTCCAATATCGGTTATCTTTCAATCCGTGAAAAGGAAGGTTCGGCTATCATTCGCGAATTGACCGGCCTTGATATTCCCGTGGTCTTAGACCCTACCTTGATGATCGACAAAACAGAGTGGTTGGCAAAGGTTAAAAGTTCAATAGCTCCAAAGGAACCTTATATCTTGTGCCTTTTTCTTGGAGAAAATCATCAACATAGACAAGCTGTCGAAACCTATCGAAACTATAAAGGGTACAAAATCGTTGTTATTCCTTTTCGTAAAGGTGACTATTCATGGGGTGATATATGTCTGGCTGATGCCGGTCCCCTCGATTTTATAGATCTGGTGAATAATGCAGCTATAGTTTTTAGTGATTCATTTCACGGTGCTGCATTTGCATTGAATTTGAATAAGCCTTTTGGAGTATTTATGCGTTTTGCAGAAGATCATCCAATTTGCCAAAATTCTAGAATAAGAAATTTATTAAGTTTATTTTCTCTCCAGAAACGTCTTGTTCAAGACAAGATGGTGATAAAAGACATGGATGAATGTATAAATTATGCTGCTGTGAATACAATATTAGACAAGGAGCGGTCTAAGTCACTAAAATATCTGGAATCTGCACTTGTAGATAGTTGTTCCAAGCGCAAAAATTATGTACAAGCCTAAAATTTTATGTTTAACGCTACATGAATGTACAGGTTGCTCTGCCTGTTCTAATGCTTGTCCTCATGGGTATATTCAACTCGTAAGCAACGAGGAAGGTTTTTTGTATCCATCTGTGACGGATCAATGCTTAGGTTGCGGTTTGTGTGATAATTCCTGCCCCATTCTAACCAAACAGACGGAAATCGTGCCAGAAATTGACCAACACGCAGTGGCGGCCATTTCCCTTGATCCTGATATTCGTAGGGCAAGTTCATCGGGAGGGGCGTTTTCCGAAATATGCAAAGCGTATGGTGATCAAGAAACAGTTGTTTTCGGTGCCCGGTTTGATGGTTTGTGCGTGGTTCACTCCTTTGTAATAGGTATAGAAAATATTGGTCCCTTCTGTAAATCAAAGTATGTGCAAAGCGTGATAGGGGATAGCTTTTCCGAAGCTAAGAAATTTTTAGAAAAAGGGATGAAAGTTATATTCAGCGGTACTCCATGTCAGATCGCTGGTTTGCGAGCATTTTTGGGAAAAAAATTTAAAAATCTTTTATGTATTGATTTCATATGCCACGGTGTAGGAAGCCCTAGCGTTTTTGCAGATTCTTTAAAAGCAATTGAAAAAAAAATTGGAAAAAAGTTAGTTAGCTATTCGTTTCGAAACCGCATTCAACGGATGGGTAATTGGCACGATTTCGTTTGTCGTTATGAATTCGAAGACGGAGAACATCTATTGGAGTCATCTGATCCTTACCAAAGTTTCTTCCTCTCCCAATTGTGTTTGCGAGCAACATGTGGAGAATGTTGTAAATTTCGAAATCGCAACCGATTAAGCGACATCACTATTTCGGATCTTAAAGGAAAATTTCATATTTTCCCGAGAATGATGGATCACCGGAACTTTTCAACAATTGTATGCAACACCCACAAAGGAGAATCTGTTTTTCACGATATGAAATCTGTCATTAAATTTTTTCCGTTGAAGATGGAAGAATTAGAGCAATTTAATCCTCTTTTCTTTAAAACAACAAAATCAAATTCGAGCAGAGAAAAATTTTTTTCCGCTTATACGAATCTAGATAATTTTGAATCTCTAGTGATTCAGTTTTGTAAATCAAATATAAAATGTAAAAGAAAAATTAATAATTTACTTCCTTTTCATTTAAAAAGATTATTAAAAATAATCTATAATGAATTACTGACTTTCAAAAAATTATATAAACAAAAATTCGCTTGTTTGAAAAATATTTCGATCAGGTCTAAAAAAGCGAATGATTAAGATGGTTGAAAGTTCAAGCCAAAAAGTAGGAATAAAAATTTTCCGTGGTGCAGCAGCAACTGTTTTGTCACTAGTAGCAACAACCATTATTGGCTTGGTGATAATGCCGATAGTAGTCAATCAACTTGGAGACAGACTTTACGGTGTTTGGGTTTTGATAGGCACAATAACCGGATATTTTGGTTTTTTGGATTTAGGGCTCTCAAAAGCAGTCATGAGATTTGTTTCTCAGTCCTTGGGTAAGGGGGACAAGGTCGCGGCTGATGACTGGATCAGCATAGCCCTGGCCAGTTTCGCAATTTTGGCTATAGTCAGTTTGTTTTTGAGTATTGGGGTGTGGCTACTTGTCCCTTGTTTTTTGTCTGGCGCGGAAGATGCAAAAGTCATTTCTTTAGCTTTGCTGATTGCTCTTTTAGCTTTTTCGGCGGCGCTACCCGCCCGATGTTTTTTGGGTATCTTGGAGGCTCATGTCAGAAAAGATATCGTTTCGCTCATTCATGTTTTGACCAATATTTTTCGTGCAGGCACTATGTTTGTGGTCATCTCATATAAAGGTTCACTGATTGGGTTGGCCATGGTTGCAGCTATATATACAGTTTTTGATGGTTTCTTAATCATTTGTTTTGCTCGACGCGTACATGGTCCTTTCAGATTAAATAAAGCAGCATTGAATATCGAAAATTTAAAAGTTTTTTTCGGATACGCATCATCTTCTTTTGTCACCCAAATTACTGATATCATCAGGTATAAATCATACCCGATGATTATTACACCTTTTCTCGGCCTTGCAGCATTGACCCCTTTTGCTATTGCCGAAAGGTTGACCCAAATGCTTATTTCTCTATGTAATGGTATATTGCTAAATTTATCTCCTGTTTTCAGTCAGTTAGAGGGCGCGGGCGGTGTAGAAGGGAATGAAAAATTGAAACGTTACTATTTCTTTAGTTATAAATTTTCGTGCTATCTAGGAGTGTTTGCTGTCGGAATGACAATGATGCTCGCAAGCCCTTTTATAGAGAGATGGATGGGCGCGAAATATTTGAATGCTGTCCCAATTCTTCATGTTTTATTGATCGGCATTTTTTTTTCTTTGATACAAATTCCAACACTTTGTTTTCTTTTTGCAGTTTCAAGACAGAAATTTTATGCAATTACAAATACTATTCATTCAGTAGCGTCTATTATTCTATGTGCAATATTGGTTATTCCTTTTGAACTATTAGGTTTAGCATTTGGTATTTCAGTTGTAACTTTTTTTGTGAAATTTTTTCTTCAGCCAATTGGTGTTTTAGGACTGATTGATATGAAACTGATTAATTATCATATAAAAAAATCTTTGCCGAATATTATCATCCCGTCTATTTTTATAATTCTATATTATTTTTTTACTAAAAAATATATTCAACCAAATTATTCGATAATTTTTTTGATTGGATTATTTGGAAGTCTTTTTTTCACTTTATATATATGTGTGTGTGGGTTTAATAAATGTGAAAGATCAATGCTTTTGCGTGCAATCAAACCAGCTTTGTTTTTTTTGAAATAGATTAATTTTTAAAATTTAGAAAAATTGTATGAAACAAAAATTTTAACATTTTTTATAGTAATAATGATATTGATACGTTAAATTTTTTTTGTCTTTAGTGTAATTCCATATCAAAAGCGAATTTGCAGTGTGTGATCATTCACTTCGAATTAACTGAAAATAAATTGAGAAATATATATGAACATTGGTATTGTTACAACTTGGTTTGAGCGTGGTGCCGCGTATGTTTCTAAAGCCTATGAGCAAGCGTTAAGCAAGGAGTTTAACGTATATATTTATGCTCGAGGCGGTGAAGTTTGCGCTAAGGGTGATCCTGTTTGGGATCGGCCAAACGTCACATTCGCGCCAGGTTGGGGAAGTCGGATTTATCAAGGCGATTCATCGATGTCGAGAACACATTTGTTTTCTTGGATTATTCGAAATAAAATCAAAGTTATTATATTCAATGAGCAAAGAGATTTTTCAATAGTAAAAGATTGTTCAAAATTTGGTGTAACGGTGGGTGCATACATAGACTATTATAAGAAAGATACAGTTAGTAGTTTTAAATGCTATGATTTTTTATTGTGTAATACAAGAAGGCATTTGTCTGTTTTTAATTGGCATAGAAATTGTTTTTTTATTCAATGGGGGGCAGATACTAAATTGTTTCAACCTGTAAAAAATAATTACTTGACAAGAAAAGAGGCTGTATTTTTCCATAGTGCTGGCTATGGTGGGTTTAATTGCAGGAAGGGTACAGATATTCTTATTAAATCCTTTCAGAAAGTTAAAGGGCCATCTCGGCTAGTTATTCATTCACAGGTGCCCATCGCTAAGTATGGAAAAGATATACAAGAAATTGTTGAATCGGATGAGCGGATTGAGTTTTTGCAAAAAACAGTTCCTGCTCCAGGTCTTTATTATTTAGGCGATATATATGTATATCCCTCTAAATTAGAAGGTATTGGTCTTTCTGTTTCTGAAGCGTTAAGTTGCGGACTTCCTGTTATCACAACGGATACTGCTCCAATGAACGAGTTTGTGACGCCAGGCTATAACGGAAATTTAATTAAAGTAACTGCACATATTAAAAGAAGTGATAATTATTATTGGCCTGAATCCGTGATAGATGAAAGGGATTTGGTTTGTAAAATGCAGAGTTATATCGACAAGCATGATTTAATTGATATTCAAAAATATAATGCAAGAGAATCAGCTATTAATTATTTTGATTGGAGTAAGAATTCTGGACAATTGTGTGGATATATAAAAAAAGTTTGTGTATACAGGAAGCCTACTAAATTTTTTTTGTTCTTAACTGTTAAATTTTTAATACAGGATTTTTTAAGGTTTTCTTTATTTAAAATCCATAAATTAATTAAATATTTTCTTTTATTGAGTAAGTCTTATTGCGTTTCAAAAATAAGCCGTAGATGTGATATAGTTTAAATCCGGCGGATAAGGTGAAAGAGAAGTGGCCCCGAAAATTTACACAAGCCTTTAGGTGGAAACTCTGCTAGCCCGGACACCTTCAAACGGAATTGATCAGGGAGCAGAGAATGACCAAGCGGACGAGACGGAAGCACTCAGCAGAATTCAAGGCCAAGGTAGCGTTAGCGGCGATGGCCGGGGACAAGACACTTGCCGAGTTGGCGCAACGTTTTGAGGTGCATCCAAACCAGATTACCGAATGGAAGCGACAGCTCAGCGAGCGGGCTGCTGATGTCTTTGGCAAGTCCGCCCGGAGTGAGCCTCCCGTGGATTTGAAGGTGCTTCATGCCAAGATCGGCCAACTGACGCTGGAGAACGATTTTTTAGAAAGCGCACTCAGCAAGGTGGGATTGCTGAGCGCAAAGCGATGATCGACCGCGAGCACGAGGTTTCAATCAAGCGGCAGGCCGAACTGGTCGGGATAAGTCGCGGTACCGTGTACTATCAGCCTCGGCCGGTGAGTCCCGCCGACTTGGCGCTCATGCGCCGCATTGACGAGCTGCATCTTGAGCATCCGTTCATGGGTGCCCGGATGCTTCGGGATCAACTGAATCGCTCAGGGGGCGCTGTTGGGCGTAAGCATGTCGGCTCGTTGATGGCACGCATGGGGATTGCTGCGCTGTACCGAAAGCCCGGCACCAGCAAGAAGCATCCTAGGCACAAGGTATATCCATATCTGCTACGAGGGCTGCTCATTGAAAGAAGCAATCAGGTTTGGGCTCTGGATACGACCTACATCCCAATGGCCAAGGGTTTCGTGTATCTGACCGCAGTCGTGGATTGGGTCAGCCGAAAGGTCTTGGCGTCAAAGATAGCGATCACCCTGGAGGCTTGCCATGCGGTCGATGTGCTTCAGGAGGCCTTTCGCCGCTATGGCGCTCCGGAAATCGTGAACACGGATCAAGGCAGTCAGTTTACGGCGATCGAGTTTGTAACGGCTGTCAAGGACATGGGTCGTAAGCTGAGTATGGATGGCCGAGGAGCCTGGCGTGACAACGTTTTCGTTGAGCGCCTTTGGAAGTCGGTGAAGTACGAACGGGCATATCTGTACGCCTACGACACGGTGAGCGATGCCCGGAAGTCGATCATGGAATACATGGATTGGTACAATCAAAAGCGGGCGCATTCAAGGTTGGGCAAGAAAACGCCTGACGAGACTTACGCCGAACGAATGTCGCCAGTGAGAGTGGCAGTGTAAGAAGAGCGGAGGTTCCACTTAAGAAACGGGCAAACGTGTTCAAACGAACCGAACCACTTCTATATATCGTCGACAAATAAAGGTTGTTATACTCAACGACATAATTAATTGCGCATTTGATAAAATCATGGCATCGGAGATCCATGAAAGCACTCACAATTACCGATGCCGAAGACATGATTATGGCTATCCAGGACGAAATTCGCCGTACCGAGGAAGCCCGTTACGATCACCGCCTCCACGCCATGCTTCTCGTCGCCCAAGGACAGAGTTGCAGAGAGGTTGGAAAGATCTTGGGCGACGCACCCCGAACTGTCGCGTACTGGGTCAACAGGTTTGAAAATGAGGGTTTTGCAGGTTTGGTCGATGGAGAGCGGCCCGGGCGTCCCCGTCGACTCACCAAAGAGCAACTCGCCGCAATTGAAACGGCCCTGCGAAAAGATCCTGGCGAATTCGGATTGCAAGGCCTTTGGGATGGAAAAACCCTTTCGTGTTTCATTCAGGACCAATGGGGCATCTCCCTTGGCGTTCGGCAGTGTCAGCGCCTTTTCCGGCAACTCGGTTTTCGACTCCGCAAGCCTCGACCGAAAATTGAGCACGCTGATCCCGCCCAGCAGGCGGAATATAAAAAAACTGCTGAGATTTCTGAAGAATAAACGGATCGATATCTGGGCCTTGGACGAGGTCAGGTTCGAGCAGCATGGATCCAGGTGCCGCATGTGGATTCCGAAAGATGTGAAAGACCCAGTTGTACTCCATCATCCGACAAGAAAGAGCGTGGGATATTTCGGAGCAGTGAGAATCAGAGATGGCAAGTTCGTCTATCGCCGAGAAGCAGACAAGTTCAACGGGGAGACATTTTTCAGCTTCCTCAAATACTTGCGCCAAATCAGCTCGCACTCGGGAAGGCGGGTTGTGCTGATCGTCGACAACGTCAGATACCACCACGCTCAACTTCATGCTGAATGGAGACTGGATTGCCATAAGAAATTTGCGCTGGAGTTTATGTCGCCCTACAGCCCTGAACTCAATCCCATTGAGCGGGTTTGGAAAATCACGAGGAGAAAAGCTACTCATAATCGATACTTCCCCAAACTGGAGTATGTGATCAATGCCGTGGAAAGTGTGTTCGACCGATGGCGTCATGGTAGCGAAATTCTCCGGAAGATATGCGCAATAAATTAAGTCGTCACCTATAGATGCTAATGGATAATCCCGAAGTTGAGTAGTTAATGATGAAAATTCTTCACATGGTTAGTGGCGATCTGTCTGGAGGGGCGGCCCGTGGCGCTTATTGGTTGCACCGAGGATTGCTTGATCTCGGTGTAGATTCTGTTTTGATGAATAATGGAAGATTATCTTCGCCCGACAAGACAGTTGTTTCGGTAGCGTCAACAATCGCCCAAAAAGCCAAATTTAAATTGATCGCGCAGTTGGGGATACTGCCACTGCGTCTGTATTTAAATCGTAATCGTTGGATTTTTAATACTGGTTTCGAGGGTTTCAATTTTACTCGTCATCCTGAATATAAGAAAGCAGATTTGGTTCATTTGCACTGGATCAATGGTTTGGTCGCAATGCGTACTCTTCGAAAAGTAAAAAAGCCTGTCGTCTGGACTTTGAGGGATATGTGGCCGATGACAGGTGGCTGTCACTACGCTATTGCAGATAATTGTCAACGATATGTAACAGGATGTGGACGATGTCCTCAGCTTAATAGCTCACGCGAGTGGGATTTAACTAGGCTCATTGTAAAAAATAAATGTGCTTCATTTCAGAAGGGAATGCATATCGTTGGAATTAGTCGTTGGCTAAGTGATTGTGCTCGCCGATCTAAAGTTTTTAATGGATTCACGGTTGAGACAATTAGTAATAATATTGATACAAAGGAATTTTATCCTGAAGATCCTTTCATCGCACGGAAAGTGCTGGGTTTGCCACTCGACAAAAAAATTGTACTGGTTGGATCTCAATCTGTTGATGATTTTTATAAAGGTTTCGGTTTGTTTGTTGATGGGATTAACTTATTAAATCGAGATGATGTACATGTTGTTTCGTTTGGTCGAGGGTCTTTATCAGATTTCAAGATTTTAGGAAAACCTCGTACATCATTTGGCTTCTTATCGGATATCATTTCTCTTCGACTTGTATATTCTGCTGCGGACGTATTTGTCGCTCCTTCGAGAATGGATGCATTCGGGAAGACGTTAGCTGAGGCGATGGCTTGCGGTACTCCTGTTGTGTGTTTTGATGCCACTGGAACAGCTGATGTTGTCAGTCATAAGCTAACAGGTTATAAAGCGATACCTTTTGACGTTTCTGATTTACGAGATGGGATTCAGTGGGTCTTGTCAGGAAGCAAAGCAGAGAGTTTGCTGCTTCGAAAAAATGCGAGGGAGAGATGTGTAAAAAGATTTGATTCTCTCGTGATTGCCCAGCAGTACATTAAAATTTATCAAAAGCTTTTGCATTCGTCCAGATGGTAGTTTTTCTGTGTTTTGTTATGCACGAAAAACGAATTTCTTTTAAAAAACGGGTCGACCAGATATTCAATTAATTTCGATAGATTTCTGTTTAAACGACTTCGCGAGCAATCCTGGCAGTCGAGGAAGAGTGCGTTAATATGAATACAGAAGATTTTGATACAAGAGTGCCCTTGATTTCCATAGTCACCGCTACATTTAATAAAGCCCAAGATCTTCCTCGCCTCATCGAGAGTCTTCGCAGCCAAACAAATAAAAATTTTGAATGGGTAGTGGCTGATGGTGGGTCGACTGACGGGACCCTTGAGCAGTTAAAGCAGGTTTTAGATATGGATGTAGTTTTGGATTCTCGTCCTGATTTTGGTATTTATGATGCTTTGAATCGGGCAATTGAGTTATGTTCAGGTGATTACTATCTCGTAGTTGGTGCAGATGACATGTTAAACCAGGATGCAATTGAGTTATTTTACATTTCTATTGAAAAAAATTCTCCTGATTTTGTGTCTGCGCTCGTCCGTACTGATTGTGGTTCTATAATTTCTCCGGAAAAAAAATGGAAATGGTTTTATTCTCAACGTGCTTATATAGGCGCACACGCTGTAGGTACTTTGATTAAAAAATCTTTACATGATAGTTTTGGATTTTACTCAAAAGATTTCCCGATTGCCGCAGATCAATTTTTTGTACGCAAAGCATGTGATGCTGGTGCGCGAATTTCATATTCAGATTTTATATCTGGTATTTTTGGCACTTCTGGTGTGAGTAATATTGATTGTTCAGGGATGCTTACGGAATCATTTCGTGTTCAGTTGCGGTGCGGTGAAAATAAGTTTATTCAGATTGCTTTATTACTAATCAGGCTTATAAAAAATTTTAAAAAATTATGAGTTTTGCTTTAAATAAGCACCATGCAGATGTGTCTGTTGTAATTCCATGTTACAATTCGCAAAAAACAATCTTGAGAGCTCTCAATTCTATTTTTAAACAGACTCTTTTGCCTCGCGAAGTTGTCATTGTAGACGATTGTTCTACTGATCAGACTCTCAATGTTTTAAATGATTTTTTTTGTAATTATAAAGGTTCTGTAAGGATTCTGATAGAAGAAAATCCTGTTAATAGGGGCGTGTCTTTCACTAGAAATAAAGGCTGGGATTTGTCAACATGTGCTTTTATCGCATTTCTTGATTCTGATGATTCATGGTTTTGTAATAAAATCGAGATTCAGTATGGATGGATGTTGAGAAAAAGAGCCTGTCATTTTTCTGGTCACAAATGCAGTTTTGATAAAAAGTATAATTTTGAATTTGATAATATAGTTTTTACCAAAATATCTCCATGGAGAATTCTCATTTCAAATCCGTATCCAACCCCGTCGGTGATGCTTCGTCGCGATCTTCCTTTTCGGTTTGATGAGAGTCTAAAGAGGCTTGAAGATCAGCTTTTGTGGGCAGAAATAGCAATGTCTGGGTATGGTTCTTCTTATTGCTCCACGCCGCTGGCATTTGTGCACAAGGCTGCCTATGGAGATGGTGGGCTCAGTAAAAATATTATAAAAATGGAAATTGGCGAACTGAAAATGTATTATACTTTATACAAGAAAAAATATTTGAATATTTTTTCTTGTATTTTTTTCGAGATATTTTCTTTGTGTAAATTTTTTAGAAGAATTGTTCTGTTATCTTTCCGCAAGATATTTTTTTAATGTTATGAAAAATTCTATTACGGTCTCTATTGTCAGCCATAATCAGTTTTTATTGGTTGAAAAGTTACTTGATGATTTGAGTGCGCACTGTGCTCATGATATTAGTGACGTAATTCTAACCATTAATGTAGAAGAACATGTTTCTGATGTGAGTGTATACAATTTTCCTGTTCAGATCATTAAAAATTGTACTCCTCATGGCTTCGGTGTAAATCATAACGCTGCATTCAAACAGGCAAGAGGTGCCTTTTTTTGCGTCCTCAACCCGGACATCCGCCTTACCATGAACCCCTTTCCGACTCTGCTCGACCTTATTCATCACTCAAATGTTGGGGTTGTTGCTCCTCGAGTGGTCAACAACTCCGGCCAAAGGGAAGACAGTGAGCGCAGATTTCCCACTCCGTGGGAGCTTATGAAGAAGATTGCCGGCGGAAAGTCCGCCGTCTGGTCCGACGCGCATCCTGTTTCTAGCCCCGACTGGATCGCAGGTATGTTCATGCTTTTTCCGCGATCAGTATTTGAAGAACTCCACGGCTTTGATGAGCGCTATTTTCTCTATTACGAAGATGTCGATCTCTGCGCCCGTCTCGCCCTGGCCGGATATAAACGGCTTGTCTGTTCGGACGTTACTGTCGTACATGATGCCCGCCGCAGCAGCCATGGGAATCTTCGCTATGCGGCCATGCATCTGAAAAGCATATTTCGATTCTTCTTTTCCGATGCGTATCGTGAGATACGAAAATTATGAGCGTGGTGTTCTGCTGAGAGAAATTGCCACGTAATTGCAACCTTCACGCTACCTCAAGGCGCCATCATGACCTCTTCCTCCCGCTTTTCCCTTTCCCTTAACGGTGAATTTTGGCTGGCCTGCTTGCTGGTTGTGTTTACGACCGTTTCGATCCGCCTCACCGAGTTGCCGCTTTGGCTCAACGAGGCTTTTATGGTGAGTGGCGAGCACCTTATGGCCACGCATGACGCTTATGTTTGGCTTGCTGGCGTAAAAGGCATCGGCAACTTCATAAATGATCCGTTCACGCGCATTCTGAGCCTTCTCCATAATGCTTCCGGTATTCCACTGGCGAGCATCGGGTTCTGGTCCCCCATTATTTTTATTCCCCTGCTTGCCGTTCCCGTTTGTCTGTTGGCGCGGTTTCTGCGCCTACCCGAAGGAGGGTTGGTTTTTGGCATTCTGGCTACCGCAGGTTTAGGTTTTTTGGTTCGTACCCGCCTGGGGTTTTGCGATACTGACATCGTGAATCTCATTTTTCCCGTGGCCATGGTCAGCACACTTGCTCTTTGGCTCGATGGAATGGACTCGGCGAATCGGACGGAGGATGCGGCACGACGGTACAAGCAGATGGGCTGGGCTTTGCTGGTGGGCATATTGGGTAAAATGTCGGTTTATGTGTATCCCGGCAGTTCGAGCATTCTTCTGCCCGCGTTCGGGTTGGCGGTTTTGATTGGGCTCTGGCGGTCGCATCGCGAAGACCGTTTCTTACTGGGCAATGGGTTACTACTTATTTTCGCGGTGCTTTTTGCTGGCTGGCAAGGTGGTCTGCTGGTCGGAGCCTGGGCCATCTGGGTGATGATCAAAAAAGATATGCCCGCTGGCGTTCAGTTTGGCGGAATTGCGGTTCTGTTTGTGGCGGTTATTTTCCTTGGGAACTTTTTTGAGATTGTCCAGGCGCTTGTCTACCGCCTCTATCTTTACACCAAGGTAGGCACGCCCGACATGATCAGCAATGCGACGGGCTTCAAACTGCCTGACATCGCCCAAAGCGTCCGCGAGGCTCAAAATCTGGATTGGACCCTGATCGGCCCGCGCTTGGGCGGGAATTGGGTTGTTTTTGTCTTGGGTATGCTTGGCTTCGGTTTTGTGGCCTGGCGTCGTCACGCGCTCCTCGTCTTTTTGCCATTTCTGGCCCTGGGCATCGCTAGCGTGAAGTTTGGAAATCGCTTCGCGATGTACGGCACTGTCGGTGTCGGCATGGGGTTGGGGCTGGGTCTTAGTGAATTTTTGCAAGTGCTCGGCCAGAGTCAGGGCCGGCGCTGGATTGCGCAATTGGTCATGGCCTGCGTGGTCTTGTGGCCATCAGCCGTTTTCATGCAGGAGGTCGGGCCTGTTCCAGTACTTCCCCGGACCTATGCCGAGACGTTCGTGGAATTGCGGGATGCGACTGAGACGGATGCCTTGCTTTGGCAATGGTGGGACTATGGCTATGCTGGACAGTATTATGCCGAAAGGGCGACATTTGGAGATGGTTCTCGGCAGTCTGGCCCATGGCTCTATCCCTTGGCTCGTGTGCATTGCGCAGCTTCGCCGCGCGAGGCTGCGCAGCTCATACGCTATTTCGGGCAGGCCATGCTGGATTCGGGGTCCATGAACAACACGGATGCTCGCACGGCTTTGTTTAGAGGCAATCCTGTTACCGAAATCCGCGAAATGGATCTTGCTCAGGCGCAAAAGTTTTTGTCCGACCTTGTCGTGGATGATGCGAATTGGCCCACGACCATGCCTAATTATTTCATTGTTTCCTGGGAGAACCTGCGCTTGGCGTCCTGGATCAGCTACTATGGAAACTGGGATATTGCCTCCGGAACCAGCGCGCCGGGCAAGATTCAGCAAGTGCGCGGCGAGGTTCGTATGGATTCGGCAGCAGGCACGTTAGTGGTTGGCGGCAAGTCAACGCTCCTTGATTCCATGGACGTAGTGGAGGATTCCGGAACAAGGCATTTCGAGTGGCCCAACGGGACGGGGATGCATGTTGTCGTCAATCAGATGTCCCGTCAGGTTTTTCTGATGGACGCCAAGATGTACCGGTCCATGATGGTGCAGATGCTGCTTCGCCCGGCATCGGATTTTGCGGAGGAATTCACCCTGGTCGTGGACAATTCTCCGTGGACCAGAACATATAAGGTGCGGTAGTGGGTCCGGTTTACGTCTCTTAAATGATTTGTAGGCGCGATTGTTGACAGCGTAAGGAATAATCCTTACTTTGCGTCTAAACAATCGGGAGAACGTTCCATGAACACCATTCACGAAGTGGCGACGGTGACCTCGAAAGGTCAGATCACGCTGCCTAAGTCCATTCGGCAGGCCCTGGGAGTCGGTTTCGGAGGTAAGGTGTCCTTCAGGCTGCGCGGAGACGAGGTCGTCGTCTCACGCAGCGAGGAGGCCGAGCACGAGGATCTGGCTATTGTCCGTTTTCTGGCGCTTCTGGAAAGGGACATCGAAGCCGGGCGCAATATCCGGCCTCTTCCCGGAAAGCTTGCGGAGAGCATGGCCGCGGCCCTGGACCTTCCTGTCGATGAAGACATCCAGGGCGATGTGGAGCTATGATTGAAAATCATGGCAGGAAACTGTTTTTCCACGAATGCATGCTGGAGCAGATGGAAAGGCTGGAGGCGGCGGCGGTAAGGGCCAGGCGAAGTGACCCTGAAGGTTATGCGTCCAACGCCAATGTGAAACTTTTTACAGCGGTTTCCCGCCTCGTCTCCGAGACGATTCCTTCCGATCCGTCGCGTCCAGAGTATCGCCTCGGGATGACCATGGGGGCCGCCTTCCGGCATTGGCGCAGGGCCAAGATCGGAAGGCGGTTTCGCGTTTTTTTCCGGTACGATTCCGCGTCCCGCGTGATCGTCTTCGTCTGGATCAACGACGAACAGACCCTGCGCTGCGCTGGCGGCCGGTCCGACCCGTATGTGGTGTTCGGCAAAATGCTGTCGCGCGGCCATCCGCCGGATGAATGGAATGCCCTCCTGGCCGCCTCCAAGTCAGAGGAGCGTTGAGTTGCGAAAGGGATGTCCGGCGCAAGATGATTTGCCTGTCTGTGGGAGGGGTCGGATGAGCGCTTCATTCCCCAAGCGCGCCCTGGTCACCGGCGCGTCAGGGTTTATCGGTCGCGCCTTGTGCCTGGAACTGACAAACCGGGACTGGGATGTCGCGGCCATGCTGCGAAGGCCGCAGACCGGGCCGTGGGGGCATGTGCTGGAATGCGACTTGGGCCGGGATGAGATCGATCCTCAAAATCTTGACGGCGTGGACACGATCTTCCATCTGGCGGGAAAGGCGCATACGCGCGCTAGAAATGCCGCCGAGAAGGCCGAATACGAAGCCGTGCATGTGCACGGTACCCGTTCGCTGCTGCGTGCCGCCAGGCAAGCCGGAGTACGCGCTTGCGTACTTCTGAGTTCAGTCAAGGCCATGGGCGAGGGCGGGGTTGAGGCCTGGGATGAGTCTACACCATGTTCCCCACAGAATCCTTATGGCATCACAAAGCTCGCAGCCGAGCGTATCGTGCTCGAAGAACTCCCGCTATCTTGCTCGGTGGTTCTGAGGCCTACCCTCGTTTATGGTGCCGGGAGCAAGGGCAACCTTGATCTGATGATCCGCGCCGTGCAAAAGGGAGTGTTTCCGTCCGTGGCCTTTCCTGCCAACGGACGTTCCATGATTCATGTGCAGGATGTCGTTCAGGCTTGCCTGCTTGCGGCGACAAACCCTGCTGCATGCGGGCAGGTTTATGTTCTCACCGATGGCAACGAGTATTCGACAAAAGAGATGCTGGCCTGGATTCACGAAGCTTTGGGTAAAAAAAACGGTCTTTTCCTCCCTTTTGGTGCGCTGGAAGTCTTGGCCGCTCTTGGTGACATAGCGGAGCGCTTCGGAATCCGTTCTCCATTCAATCGGGACCGGTTGGACAAGCTGGCTGGCTCGGCTCGCTATTCCAATGCAAAAATTTGCCGTGAACTGGAGTTTGCCCCATCCTGGGATTTGCGCAGAGGTATCAATGAAATGGTCGAAGGGTTGAGGCGCAAGTGATGGGGAATATACTGTATTTATTTGCGGGAGTATTGCTGAGCATTCCCTGCTGCATCCTGATTCCCCGTTTTTTGACCCGAGCGGGTTTTCTGGACATGCCGGGGGAACGCAGCTCCCATGTCAGGCCCACGCCAAAGGGTGGTGGCGTGGGCTTTGTACTGGCCTTTGCTTGGGTCGGTCTTGCGGTTGGGTTGCCCTCGTTCTTCTGGCTTCCGATCGTGGCCTTGGCGGTTTTGAGTTTCGTCAACGACCTGCGCAGTATTTCCGCCGGAACGAGGTTGATTGCACAGTTTGCGGCCGCTTTGTTCGTCTTGGGCAGTGCATGGTGGACGGGTCTTGTGTCTTGGCCTGTCTTGGCGCTTTTTCCCGCGTTTTTTTTCGTGGTCGGCACGACCAATTGCTACAATTTCATGGATGGAATCAATGGATTGGCCGGAATCACCGGTCTGATCGCCTTTGCGTGTCTCTTGACCTTTGGAGAAATGGCGGTTTCCCTGCCTGATTTCACGTATCCGACAATGGCGGTAATCGGTGCAATCCTGGCTTTTTTGCCATTCAATCTGCCGCGAGCCCGGCTTTTCATGGGCGACGTGGGCAGCATCTTCCTGGGTTTTCTTTTTGCGGTGATCGTCTGTCTGCTGGCTCGCTCACGGACAGACTTTCTCGTTTTCGCGTCCTTTCTGTTCCCATTCTATGCGGATGAGGCTGTGACTGTGGTTGAGCGATTGTGGCGCGGCGAATCGCTCCTTGCACCGCATCGAAGGCATCTGTATCAGTTTCTGGCCAACGAGCACGGAATTGCGCATTGGAAAGTGAGCACGGCTTACGGAGTGATCCAGATTTTGGTGGCTTCGCTGGTGGTGATCGGAGGCGCGCATGGCTTTTGGTCTGTGCTGGGTATTGATGTCGTCCTGCTGCTACTATGGGCGGCGATTCACTGTTTTTTCAAACGAAAATTTTATTTCGAACACAAGGATAGCTGATGGAATTATCTCAAATTTTCAACTATTTGCTGAAAAAGAGAAATCTATTCCTAATGCTTGCAGGAGAGTCCGCTCTTTTTGGACTGGCTTTACTCATATCTTACTCCCTTCGTTTTGAGTTTGACATTCCCGAGCCTTTTTTGAGGCAAATGTTCTCCCTTCTGCCTGTAGTAGTGGCTTTGAAAATCGGTTTTTTCTGGATGACCGGCCTTTATCGCGGCATGTGGCGTTATACTGGGCTACCCGACCTCTGGAAGATCGGCCGGGCCGTTTTCATGGCTGAGGCGGCGATGATTCTTTATGTTGCATATATTTCGCATTTTCGGGGGTATCCCCGCTCGGTTTTTATCCTGGATGCGCTTTTGGCGTTTGTTTTCGCCTGTGGCGCGCGGGTGCTGATCCGGTCTTTGTATGAGATAACGTCAAAACCCGGTGAGTGGCGGAACGTGTTTCTGCCGGATAATTTTTGCGCTTCGTCTTCAGGCACGCGAGTTCTTGTCATTGGCGCTGACGACGATGGCGCGCGCATTGCCAAGGAAATACTGGAAGTACGCAATTCCGGTTTGCGTCTCGCGGGATTTGTCGACAATAATCCCGATCGGATTGGAAGGAGAATTCATGGCTTGCCGGTTTATGGCCCTCTTGAGGATTTGCCCCGTGTGGCAGCCATGGCTTGCGCGCAGGAGGTGCTGGTCAGTGCCGGACAGCAAGGGGCGCGACTGCGTCAGATCATGAAGGCTTGCGAGGCGGCCCAACTCGGCATCAAGAAACTGCCAGCCCTGGCGGATATTGCCAGTGGCAAGGTTTCGATCAAATCGCTGCGGGACGTGCGTTACGAGGATTTGCTTGGTCGCGAGGAAGTGCGGCTCGACGAAGAGGAGATTAAGGGCTACCTGCGGGACAAGGTTGTCCTGGTTACAGGTGCCGGCGGATCCATCGGTTCCGAGCTTTGTCGTCAGATCATTCGGTTTGAGCCTCGCCAGTTGGTTCTTTTTGATGCCGGCGAAGAAAATTTGTATTCAATCGAGATGGAACTGCTGCACCAGCACGGTTTTACCCGTTATGTCACGGTGCTGGGGCAGGTGCAGGATGCGTCCTTGATTGACGCCGTTTTCAGTACTCATTCGCCACAGGCTGTATTCCATGCCGCAGCATACAAGCATGTGCCCATGCTTGAATGCAATCCTTGGCAGGCTGTGACCAACAACATCATTGGCTCCCGTACGGTCATGGATGCTTCGGCCAGGCACAAGGCTGAGCGTTTTGTCCTCGTGTCTACCGACAAAGCCGTGCGCCCGACGAATGTCATGGGCGCATCCAAGCGTGTCGCGGAGCTTATCATGCATGGATACCAAGGCGGCCCGACAAAGTTCATGGCTGTGCGATTCGGCAACGTGCTTGGCTCATCAGGTTCGGTCATCCCTCTTTTCAGAGCTCAAATAGAGCGCGGCGGCCCCGTCACGGTCACCGATCGGGAGGTGACCCGATATTTCATGACCATTCCGGAAGCGGCGCAGCTTATCGTTCAGGCGGGAGCGTTGGGGCGTGGAGGGGAAATTTTCATTTTGAAAATGGGCCAGCCAGTGCGCATCGCCGATCTTGCCCGAGACCTGATTGTTCTTTCAGGCAAGGACCCGGCGGAAATCAAGATCAAGTTCACGGGGCTTCGCCCCGGTGAGAAGCTCTATGAGGAGCTGATCACCGAGGGTGAGGGCATTGTTGAGACCG
Source organism: Desulfomicrobium apsheronum (assembly GCF_900114115.1). Taxonomy (NCBI): domain Bacteria; kingdom Pseudomonadati; phylum Thermodesulfobacteriota; class Desulfovibrionia; order Desulfovibrionales; family Desulfomicrobiaceae; genus Desulfomicrobium; species Desulfomicrobium apsheronum. The sequence continues at coordinate 254,379 of NZ_FORX01000001.1, forward strand.
GGCATGAGAAGATTATGGTGCTGGCGGCCAGCGTTATGAACGGCCTCTCGGATGAACAGTATCGCTCCCGACTTGAAGAGCTGCTCTGCGAATTGGAAAGTCAGGGGGCGCAATTCATGGGCGAAGAGGTTAAAAAAATACTCGGCCGCATAGTCCCTGAATATTGCGCGGATGGAAATTGCAATTCAGCCGTCTGCGGTTGCGTTCTGACGGAAAAATAAGAACTTTCGAGAATTCTCTTAATCTTCTGGCTGAGCCTGAAACTGAAGCGTGTAAAGCCGGTTGTAGATCGGACATTTTTCCAACAACTGCTGATGGTTGCCCACTGATTTGATCTGCCCCCCATCCATGACCACGATTTTGTCGGCCGTGAGGATTGTCGACAGGCGATGAGCGATGATCAGACTTGTTCTGCCCGCCATCAGGTTTTCCAGCGCCTTCTGGACAATCCGCTCGGATTCCGTGTCCAGAGCCGATGTCGCCTCGTCGAGGATCAACAATGACGGGTCCTTCATTATGGCTCTGGCGATGGTCAGACGCTGCTTTTGTCCGCCTGAGAGCTTTACTCCCTTTTCTCCGACTATCGTGTCATAGCCCTGCGGCAGTTCCATGATGAAGTCATGGGCATAGGCCGCTTTGGCCGCCTGCTCAACCACCTGCTGATCCAGTTCCGGTCGACCGTAGGCGATGTTGTCCCGCACTGAAAGATTGAAAAGAAATGGATCCTGCGAAACAATGCCGATGCCTGTGCGCAGGCTGGACAAGGTGTAATCCTTCAAGGGGAGGCCGTTTAAGCGGATGACTCCCTGCTGGCAGTCGTGAAAACGGGGAATCAGATGTATGAGAGATGTTTTTCCTGCCCCGCTCTGGCCAACAAACGCCACCCGCTGGCCTGCCTTGATTTCCAGATTGATGCTTTTGAGGGCTGGCTCCTGGGTGCCGGGATAGGAAAAAGATACATCCTCAAATGAAAGCGAAGCAAACGGCGGAACATAGACTGTGTCACCGCCAGACTCTTCGACCAATTCCCTGGAATCCAGAATCTCAAAAACGCGTTCGGCTCCAGCCATGGCCTGTTGAATGGTGTTGTTGGCCTGGCTTATGGACTTGAAGGGGTCGTAGAGCATGACCAGTGCTGTCATGAAAGAAAAGAATTCTCCCGGCGTGCTTTTGCCGGCAATGACCTGACTGCCTCCATACCAGATGACCAAGCCAGCGCCGACGGCTCCGATCAGCTCCATTATTGGAGATGACAGCTGGTTGTAGACCTTGCCTTTGAGGCCGATACGTAAAAGTTTAGAGCTTGCCTCGCTGAACTTTTCCTTTTCCATGTCCTCAGTGGCGAAGGCCTTGACCACGCGCAGGCCATTGAAGCTTTCCTGCATGTATGAAGAGATATCCGCAATCTTGGCCTGATAGTTTCGTCCCACTTTTCTCAGTTTTTTTCCAAAATAGATCACTGGATAAACAGCCAAGGGGAAGACCAGGCAAGCCCAAAATGCAAGCTGCGCATCCCGGTAGATGAGGAGGGCCACCAACCCGACCATGGTCAGGCTGTGCTGGATGATCCTGATCAGTTCCGGCAGGCTTGAGCTGATCAGATTAACGTCGCTGATGATCCGGGACATGAGCATGCCGACACGTGTTTCCCCGAAAAAATCCACCGGTAGGCAAATTATCTTTGCGAAAAGTTCATACCGAAGCCGCTCCAGCACTTTAAGTCCGCAATAGGACATGAGGTATTTTTGAACGAAAAGTCCCACACCTTTACCCAGGAAGAGCGCCACAAGCATGATGGGAAGCAGCATGAGCGAAGAGCGATCCTTGTCGATAAAGATCTTGTCCAGAGCGGGCTGGACAAGATAGGCCGCCCCAGCGGTGCACAATGCTACCAGACCTAGGGCGGCGAAGGACGCGATTACAAGCATTTTGTAGGGCGCAAAATAACTCATGCAGCGGCGAAGCAGATGTACGGTTTCATTCTCAAGAAGTTTTGTGATATTCATAGGTTACGACAGGGTGACGCCCATCTCCTTATAAAGTTTTTGAAAGTAGCGATTGACTTTCTGACGGACGAAACATGGGTGTCGCAGCCAGAATTGTCCGCGAAAACGTTCGCGTCCGGTTTGAAAGTCAATGATGACTGGATGGCTCGGTGATTGGACCAAAATGTTGCGGCGAACAATCCCGAAATGGTCGATGCTGTTCGCCAAGAATACTTCCTTGCGGATACGCTCCATCACGGTCCAGAATTCGGGCGTAAGCTGTCGCGTATTTTTGACCAGATTGGGCGCGGGCCCGCCTTGATCGTCGTGGACTATACGCATGAGCAAAGCCTTGCGCCCGTCTTCTGCTATTTCAACGCCACGCATGTCCACAAAATATTGGCGCAGGTCTTCCGGGCAGACGGCCATGATCTTCTGGTAGTTGGCCCATTCGTAATCCAGAAAATCCTCAATGCCATATTTTTGAGAGACAATGACGTTGGGGTCGGGCTGTCCGCCCTGAAAGCGTCTGCGGGGTACCAGGATCTTGGCACAGAGCTCTGGATGATCCTGAACAGACATAATCTGGCACCAGCCACCCTTAATGATTTGTGGGCCGAGTTTGATCATGGATGATTTCCTTTATGTGAGCAATCCGCGATGCCAGTCGAGGATGGTTTTGGCTCTGTTTGTCCATGTGTGACACATTGCGGACCGTAGCTGGTTGTCGCGCAGGCGTTCTTTGTTCTCGGGAGTCATGGTCAGCAACCGGTTGATCTGCGCGCACAAAGACTCAAGTGACCCAGGCAAAAACAGGAGACAATTTTCGTCATGAGTCAGAAATGGACGCAGTACAGTGAGGTCCGATGACAGAATTGGCTTGCCCGTGGCCAGATATTCGAAAAGCTTGAGCGGTGACATGTAAGGAATCAGATCTCCCTTTGGCATGTAAGGCATGACCAGCATGTCCGCGTCTTGAAGGATCGAGGGGATTTTCTTGTGTGGCACACTTGGGTGCATGAATAGATTGTCGCATTTGCTCTTCTCGGCCAGCGCTGCCGATTGCTTGGCGTTGCCACCGATGATGATGAAATTGACATGTCTCATCCGCGATGCCGCTTCGGCCAAAAAAGTTGCGCCTTTTTCGGGGCTCAACGAACCTGTGTAAACCAGCGTGGGACGATCGTATATACGTGGACCGAACAGATGGCCGAGCCCACCGGCCACTGCTTGGGAAAAAATCGCAGGATCCACCCCGTCCGCAGATGTCATGAGCCGTCTTTCCCGCAGGCCCGCTGCGAGGTACGAGTCGGAGATCTCCTGAGAGATTCCCACGATTCCGGCAGTGCTTGATGCATTCACGGCCTGAATGAATTGAGACATGGGCACTTGCTTGGCGTCTCGTGAAAAAACATGTGATTCAAATAGGACTGGTGCATTTTGTTCGGCAAGCTTCCAGGCGACCGGTGCACTTCGGGTGAAGATCTTATCTTTAAATGTGGACGGGATTTTTCGCAGCACGTTTTCCTCAAAGCCATGCCCAGACTGTGAAACGAAATGAACGCGCACATTGTCTGGAATCGAAAACCCGTAGTTCGCGAAGAGTCTCCCTGTCCATAAATACAGACGCTTGGTGAATCCCCCAGGCAAATAGGCGTCGAGGCGTTGAACTAGTGGTGCAAAAGCGCAAATCATGTTCACAACCTGCACGGAATTTGCGTGCCTGGAGGGGATCTTGGACTTGGCTATGTACAGGTACGACTCGTCGCTCATCGGCGGTGTTCCTCTCCGATTCCGCTGGCTGCGCCGACAAGAAGAAAAAGCAGTCCTGAGACATTCAAGGAAAAGATGTTTACGTGCAGTTGCGAGTTAAGCAAAATCAAAGCGATGCTGGATAGCAATGGAATGGCCGCAGGGTTGGTGCTCCGGAGTTGCCAGCAGTTTCGCAAAGGAAAAAAGAAAATAAGAGAAAAAATGGCCATGCCGATGATTCCGTTTTCGCTCAGGAGATGCAAGGGCAAGTTGTGAGCGTCTTCGAGATTTTCATATGCTCCTTCTTTAGGATGACTTGCTCGGTAGGTTTCGACATGAGGAGCCGCAGCCTCTTTGAAGGTACGAAAGCCGCTTCCCGTCAAAGGATGGGTCTTTATGATTTCAACCGCCGCATACCAAACCGTAAGTCGTTCTCCCTGGCTGGCGAGGAGATGGCCAGGGCGAAGATCGAAGCGTTCTGCTTTTCCGAATAGAAAAATGATGCAGACGATGGCCGCTAACCCTAAGACGATGGCCCGGAAACTCCTGCGCGAGGCGAGCAGAAAACCGCAGCAGATTAGGAGTGCGGCCAGAGTCATGCGTCTTTCCGTCACCAGTAGTGCGGACAGGAGGATAATGCCCGCCGTCATTGTGAGAAGGCGTGAGCGGTATGACGAGGCAAAAATGAACTGTGTGAAACAGACCATGCATCCTACCGCGACAAAAAGAGCTGTCCGGCTTACGTTGCGGAACGTCAGTTTCAAATATTGCAGATCAAGGCCGAGATTGTCGATGTGTTTGATATCAAACGCGAGAAGTAATTGTGCCACGAGCATGACTCCCGCCAATGCGAGGGCTGCGGCCAGAATGTCTTTCTGGACGGTTTGATGGCGAAAGAGGATAAACGCTTTGCCGAGGACAAGCGGGATGATCCATCCATAAATGATACCTGTGCGGGCTACGTCGCCGGGGCCTATGATATTTATGAAAGAACAGTATAGCCCGAATGTCAAAAGTGATAAAAGTGATGAATCCCATAGGAACTGCCGTAAGTTTGAGGATTTTCCGAGCATGACAGCTGAAACGATCAAGGCAATCGCGCCAATAGGTTCCGAAGCAGATGGATTTAAGCAAATAGCCGTAAAATATATGCAAAGTAAAAATATAAAAATACTATGCGGAGTAGTATCGCTGGTATGAAGAGTATGTGTCATGTTTATTTAAATATTAAATATTTGTTTTTTTGGATTTGTTGAAGCAGGCATTTATTTGTAGTGATCGTTTATGTAGTTATTACTGTGTGAAGAAAAAATCTATTTTTTCAATCATTTTTTCGAGTGAACTATTTACTGAAGTTTTCCAGAACAATTTTTTTCGCTCAAATATTATATCTTTGGAAAAGCAAATCAATTCATTCAATATGGCGCCAAGTTTATTGGGGCCCAAGGTAAAAGGAACGCATAATTCTTGTGCGTCTTGTGGCCACACCTCGGCAACTCCCCCCACATCCCGAGCCACACAGACAAGCCCTTCGGCCATTGCTTCAAGCAGTGTGTTCGGCAATCCCTCTCTGTGCGACGGAAGAAGAAAGACGTCTGCCTTGCGCAGAAATGATCGGACATCCTTTTGAAATCCATGCCAAGTGACCCGGTCATCCAGGCCTAGGCTGGTGGTAAGGCTTTTCAGTTCCGCTTCGATGCGTCCTGTTCCCACGATATGGTATTCAAACGCGTAGCCCTTATTTTTCAGTTCGGCCAGTGCCTCAAGGACGTCTTTGTGCCCTTTGTCGGCGTTTAGCTGGCTGGTGGAGATGAAGCGCAGCGGTGAATGCACGGTTGTCGGTGGAGACGGCGCAGGTTCCTTGCCTGTCAGGATGACCGTGATCTCTTTCGGTTTCAGATAGGCCAGTTCTTGCAGAAGGCCCCTCTTGATCTGTTCGCACGGGACCAGGATGCGTGGCCGTATCCATTTGTGCAGCAGGCGCACCTTGTATGTGTTGCGCATGTCTCCGGCCAGGCCGACGCGGTGGACCACCGGGATGCCGAGAATTTTGGCCGCGATGCCTGCAATGCGCATGTCCTTGCCCACATTGACGACAACTAGATCGATTTTGCGCGTCTTGAAAAGCTTGATGAAGCCGCGAATTCGCAAAGGGTTGAAGTCCGGGCCAAAGGACAGGCCTAGGGCGTCGAGCCCCATTTCGCGGGCCTTGTCGATGAAAGGTCCTGGCCTGCCGGCGATGAGGATGCCATTTCCGCGATCCGCGAGACCGTGCGCCACATCGAGGGTCCAGCTTTTGACCCCGCCCCATTTATTGGTGGAATTGACAAAGCAGATATTCATGTGCGCCTGCCCACACTTCGCCTCTGGGCCCATGGAGCGAGAGTCCTGTGGGCCAGGAGCAGGGTCTTCAGGGCAAGCCAGGGCAATGTTTTGCGGTCTTTGACCGCAAGCCTGCCGATGCGCATGGGGTCAATTCCGGGCCCGACGTGTCCTGCCTCAAGGTTCAGTACACCCTCATAGCCAGCCTTTTTTGCGGCAGGCAGAGTGATGTCGTCGTATTCGCCCCAGGGCAGGCAAAGAAAGGGGCAGGGCAGGTCCAGGAGGTCTTCCAATTTGGCCTTGGCGGTGGAGAAGTCCTGCAGACAAAAGGCGAGTCGCTCTTGGTCTGTCTTCAGGGGCAGCGGGCGGCCGTTCCAGTTCAGTCCAAAGCCTGCATGGGCATAGGAACTGCCCACTGGGTGGACGGCAGTGCCGGCGTCAGCGTCCTTGCCGCATAATGCGGCATGGCTCCAGTGTCTCTTTTCGCTGAGGGTGCCGGTTTGTTCTGCGCGAGTGAAACAGGCCTGATGCGCGGCAGAATGGGAATAGACCTCCATGCCCAGTTCGTGCACCACGGCGCGGATTTCGGCCTCGTTCATGAACCCGTCACAGTTTCCGGCCAAGGACTGCTGCATTATGTCGCCAAAAGCCGGCACTGAGGGCGGATTCATGGTTTGATCCGCGCGGAGACGGGTCCGGCCGGGCTGAACAAAATCGGTGATGGCGAATAAAACCCCATGCATGTCCCGGCGCAAGAGCTGGGGTACTGCGTACACCCAGTTGTCCAGCGTGCAGTCGTCGAAGGTAATGACTACCGAGGGGCCGGTTTGAGGTGTTTGTCCCTGTATGATGCGGTGCAGATTGGCCAGGCTGATGGTCTGAAAGCCTAATTTTTTGATGAGATCAAGATGGCTCCCAAATTTTTCGGGTGTCATGCCGCTGGCCGGTCGTACCTGATGATAGCACAGGATCGGAATGCTTGCGCCCAGCAGCGGCTGGGTCAGAGAGATGATACTCATGCGTTGGCCTGTCTGCGCAAATCGGAATAAAGGGCGAGGGTTCGGGCTTGCATGGCCTCAATGGAAAATTCGTCGCGAAAAGATTTTTGATTTGCCACGGGCAGGGCCAGAGCCTTCTCCAGCTGTTTTGCGCCCGATGTGAACCCATCCATGAAAGCAATACGCGGGTAATATTCATGAATTTCTTCAAGAGGGGCGGTTTTCAGCGCCAGGATGGGCAGGCCGTGGGCACATGCTTCGAGGGCCACGCCAGGCATGCCTTCAACTCCCGGGTCGGAGCAGAAAATCAGGCAATCAAGAGCCGCGTAACAGCGATGAATGTCATGGCGTTCACCGAGAAAGGTGATCTCAGGCTCCAGGCCGTGCTCTCGGCTCCAGGCCTGATGCCGGGAAAGCCCCTCGCCGTCGCCGATGACCACAAAGTGATATCTGCCAGGAGACTCGAGTGATGCCTGGCGTGCGATTGCAAGAAAACGTCCGACCCCCTTGCCTCGCGCGATGCGGCCCACGAAGCCGACAAGTTTTCCTTCCGTGGGTAGGCCCAGTTCCGTTCGGGATGCCGCCTCGGTGTTGCCGGGCAGATCGAGGCCGTTGTGCAGGATGGTCATCATCTTGTCCGGCAGTCGCGTGTGTCTTTTGAAATATTCGAGCGATTCACGGGAAACGAACAGCACCTTGTGTGAAAAAAGCCGGTGAACCAGGCGTTCTTCCAGCATCTGCTTTTTGCGTCGCATGGCGGTTGTTCCGTACCAGTGCAGGTCGCTCAAATGCACCTGTCCGATCCGCACCGGTACCCGAGCCAGTGCCGCCGCCAGGATGCCAAAGATATTGCCGCCGAAAGAATGTGTATGAACGATATCGGCCCGGTGTTTGCGGAAAAGTTTTGCCAGTCGCCAAATGGCCGCCGGGTTCCAGTGCCCCTTGCGAGGCAGGAAGTGGGTATGCACGCCGAGCTTGGCCAGTTCATCAAAGAATACGCCCCTGTCTTTGTAGGTCACGACGTGCACTTCGTAGTGCTCCGTCAGCAAAGGCAAAAGTGCGCGCAGCCGTTTCTGCACGCCGCCCACCTTCAGATTGTTCGTGACTCGAAAAAGAACCGGTTTATTCATTTGTTTATTCTTGGCGGGCCAGAATTTTTTTCGCCAGCACGGCCGCCCCGAAGCCGTTGTCGATGTTGACCACTCCCACGCCCGGGGCGCAGGAGTTGAGCATGGCCAGGAGCGGGGTCAGGCCTGCGAAGTTGGCCCCATAGCCTGTCGAGGTTGGAACCGCAATAATCGGTGCCTTCAGGAGCCCGCCGAGGACGCTCGGCAGCGCGCCTTCCATTCCGGCCACGGCGATGATGACCCTGGCCTGGCGCAGGCTCGGCAGGTGCGGGTCCAGGCGGTGCAGGCCCGCGACGCCCACGTCGGTCACCAGATGCGCGCCAAGCCCCAGGAATCTGGCGGTGCCCAAGGCTTCGCGGGCCACGGGCAGGTCCGAGGATCCGGCCGTGACGATAAGCACTTCCGAGTCGGGCGCCTTGGGGTCGGCGGCCAGCAGATCCGCTCCCAGGCAAAAGAGCCTCGCCTCCTCCCACAGACATCCATTTGGAAAAAGAGTCTTAAGCTTCTGCCCATGCGCCGCCGAAAGTTTGGTGGCCAGGACCGGGTGGTGCCGCCCCAGCTCTGCAAGGGAGGCCCGGATCTGCTCCAGGGTCTTGCCCTGACCATAGACCACTTCGCCGACATTGGTGCGCTCCTGGCGCCAAGTGTCAAGGGTCAGGTCCTTGTTTTCGCTTCCCGCAAGGGCCGCCTGGGCAGTCTCGCACGAGATGTTGCCGGCAGCGACGTCGCGCAGCAGGGAGGTCAGTTCTTGGGGGTTCATGGGCATAAGCGGGGAGACCCTTTGGCTTGCTGTGAATTAAAGGCTCGAAATCCGACCCAGCCCTAGCAGATGGGCGCATGGCGGGCAAGCGCCCGCAGGCTCTCCATATTGCAAAGAGGCTGGGGAAAAGATAGCGTATGCGGATATGGCGTCCAAGCGAATCCTCTTTGTCTCACGATCCGAACTCGTGTCCCCCCTGCATGCCGAATTCAAGGCGCATGAGTGTCAGGCCATGGTTGTGGACGACCGTGCCTCGGCGCTTAAAGTGCTTGAGGCGCGCAAGGCCGATATCGTCTTCACCCTGCCTTCCCTGCCCGGATACAGGGCCCAGGATCTTCTCGATGCCTTGAACCAGGCCGAGAGCCAGATCCCCGTCATCGTGTTCACGGACAAGGGAAGCGCCGAGGAAGCGCGCTATTATATGGAAATGGGCGCGCAGGATTACTGGCTCTGTCCGCTGACCTGGGAAAAGATCCAGGCCGTGTTGCCACGGGACGCTCAAGCCCCGGCCGCGCCTCGTCCTGCGGCCCGGAGCAATCCGCGCGAGGTGGCCATCGTCGGCTCCCATCCGTCCGTGGCTCGGGTTTTGGTCTTGGCCAAGCAGGTGGCTCCGTCCAAGGCCACCGTGCTCATCTCCGGCGAATCGGGTACGGGCAAGGAGATGTTCGCCCGCTTCATTCATGCCCATTCGGGCCGTGAAAGCGCTCCATTCGTGGCGGTCAACTGCGCGGCCTTGCCCGAGCACCTGCTTGAGAGTGAATTGTTCGGCCACGAGAAGGGCTCGTTCACCGGAGCCATTTCCCGCAAGCTGGGTAAGTTCGAACTGGCCACCGGCGGGACCCTGCTGCTGGATGAAATTTCCGAAATGGCCCTGGCCCTGCAAGCCAAGCTGCTGCGCGCCCTGCAGGAGGGCGAGATCGACCGCGTGGGCGGGGTCGAGACGGTCAAGGTGGATGTGCGCGTGCTGGCCACCACCAACCGCAATCTTGAGCAGAGCGTGGAGAAGGGCGAATTTCGTCAGGACCTCTTTTATCGTCTGAACGTCATCCCCCTGCGCCTGCCCCCGCTGGCCCAGCGCGGCGATGACGTGCTGCTGCTGGCCGATTTTTTCATCCGCCGTCTCACCCGGGAATACGGACTCGGCGCCCTGCAGCTTTCGACCGAAGCCCGCGATTGGCTCATGGCGCACGACTGGCCGGGCAATGTGCGTGAACTGCAAAATTTAATGGAAAGGGCCGTGCTCCTTGCCGGGGCGGGGCCCATCCGGCCGATGCATTTTCTGCTGGATGGCCAGGAATGGTCCCCGGAGCTTTGCGAAGAGGGCGACTCGGTGCCGGATGCGCCCATTTCCGCGCGGCCGTCATCCTTGTCCCCGAACATGACCATGGACTTCGCCGGACGCATTCCGACCATCCAGGAAATGGAGATGCATCTGATTATGAAGAGCCTGGACTCGACCTTGGGCAACAGGACCAAGGCTTCGGAGCTTCTTGGAATTTCCGTGCGCACATTGCGCAACAAACTTGGTGAATACAGAAAGATCGGCCTGGATATTCCGTAAGGGAACCGGGCCTTCAAGGGAGTGCATATGATTCTTTGTTCGCAGATCGAGGGCTATCTGGCCAAGTCGTCGTGGATTCGGCGCATGTTCGAGACCGGCATCGAGCTCAAGAAGAAATACGGGGCTGAGAATGTCTATGATTTTAGCTTGGGCAATCCGGACCTGGCTCCTCCGGCGGCGGTGGCCGAGGGGCTGCGCGAACTGGCCGAGGACGCCGGGAAGCCTTTTGCCTTCGGCTACATGCCCAATGCCGGCTATCCGCAGGTGCGCGAGCGTCTGGCCGAGGTGGTTTCCGTCGAGCAGGGCGTGGCCGTTTCGGCCGAGGACCTGGTCGTCACCTGCGGCGCGGCGGGCGGTATCAACGCGCTGTTCAGGGCCGTGCTCGAACCCGGAGACGAGGTACTTTGTCCTGCGCCGTATTTTGTGGAGTACGGATTCTATGCCGAGAATCATCGCGGGGTTTTGAAAGCCGTTCCATCCAAGCCGTTGACCTTCGAGCTGGATCTGAAGGCCCTGGCCTCGGCCATCTCCGACCGCACCCGCTGCGTGCTGATCAACTCGCCCAACAATCCGACTGGGCGGATCTACACCCTGGAAGAGCTTTCCCAGTTGGCCGACATCCTGCGGCAGGCTTCGGCCCGGACAGGGCGGCCCATTCTGCTCATTTCCGACGAACCCTACCGTTTTCTGGCCTATGACGGGGCTGAAGTGCCCGCGATCTTCCCGATCTACGAGCACAGTGTCGTGATCAGTTCCTTCTCCAAGAATCTGGCTCTGGCGGGGGAGCGGGTCGGGTACGTGGCCGTGAATCCGGCCATGCCTGAAGGCACGCATCTGGTGGCGGGAGTGATTCTGGCCAATCGCATCCTCGGTTTCGTCAATGCGCCGGCAGTGGGGCAGAAGCTTCTGGCCAAGGCCCTGGGGCACGAAGTGGACGCCTCGGTCTATGCCCGCCGCCGTGACGCCATGGCCGAGGTCCTGCGCGAGGCCGGCATTGAATTTTCCATGCCGCAGGGCGCGTTTTATTTCTTCCCGCGCATTCCCAAGGGCGGGGATGATGCGGCCTTTGTCAATGAGCTCATGCAGGAGCAGATTCTGGCCGTGCCCGGTTCGGGCTTCGGTTATCCGGGCTTTTTCCGCCTGGCCTTCTGTGTGGACGAGTCCACCATCCGGGGCGCGGCTCCCGGCTTTGCGCGGGCCGTGGCCAAGGCCTTGGGCTGATTTCGTGGCGGCGCGCGGGATGCCGCGCGCCGCGACACCATGGTTTGCTTCTGCTTGACGAGTGGATCGAACTTGTCTATGCATCCCTTCTTCTTTTCCCCAGCACAGGTGCCCTTGAATGTTCGATAGCTTGTCCGACCGACTTGAATCGGTCTTTAAAAAACTGCGCGGCCACGGCCGCCTCGATGAAAGCAACATCCAGGATGGCTTGCGCGAAGTGCGTCTGGCCCTCCTGGAAGCCGACGTCAATTTCAAGGTCGTCAAGGACTTTGTCGAAAAGGTAAAGGTTCGCGCTCTCGGGCAGGATGTCCTCGGCAGCCTGACCCCCGGCCAGCAGGTCATCAAGATCGTCCATGAAGAGCTGATCGAGCTCCTGGGCGGCGAGAACTGCGCCCTGAACCTCTCGGGCAAGCCGCCCTACGTGATCATGATGTCCGGCCTGCAGGGTTCGGGCAAGACCACGTCGGCGGCCAAGCTGGCCCTGTTCCTGCGCCGCCAGAAGTACACTCCGTATCTGGTCCCGGCCGACGTCTATCGTCCGGCGGCCATCGATCAGCTGACCAAGCTTGGAGCCGAGCTGGGAGTGCCGGTCTATCCTTCCACCGTGGACATGAATCCGGTGGACATCTGCGTTGACGCCATGCGCGACGCCGAGCTCAAGGGTTGCTCCGTGATCCTCATCGACACGGCGGGGCGCCTGCATATAGATGAATTGCTCATGCAGGAGCTGGTCGGCATCAAGGAAAAGTGCCGTCCGCAGGAAATTTTGTTCGTCGCTGACGCCATGACCGGCCAGGACGCGGTCACCGTTGCCGAAAAATTCAACGAGGTTCTGGACATCACCGGCGTCGTGCTGACCAAGATGGACGGTGATGCCCGCGGCGGCGCGGCCTTGTCCATCAAGTCCATCACCGGCAAGCCGCTCAAGTTTGTCGGCATGGGCGAGCGTCTCAGCGAACTTGAAGTTTTTCATCCGGACCGCATTGCGTCCCGGATTCTCGGCATGGGTGATGTTCTGACGCTGATCGAAAAAGCGCAGTCGACCATCGACTCCAAGGAAGCCGAGGCCCTTGAAAGAAAATTCAAGAAGGCCGAATTCGATCTTGAGGATTTTCGTACGCAGATGCGCCGCATCAAGAAGCTCGGTTCTCTCGAAGGGATCATGAAGCTCATCCCGGGCATGGGACAGGTCCGCAAGCAGTTGCAGGACGTTCAAATGCCCGAAAAGGAGCTCGGCAAGGTCGAGGCCATGATCAGTTCCATGACCATGGCCGAGCGCCACGAGCCCAAGATCATCAACCCCAGCCGCAAACAGCGGATTGCCAAGGGCAGCGGGGTCACGGTGACCGAGGTCAACCAGCTTCTCAAGAATTTTGAGCAGATGCAGAAGATGATGAAGAAGATGGCGGGCGGCAAGATGCCGTCCATGCCCCAAGGCGGACGCATGCCCGGAATGCCCGGAATGCCGGGGATGGGATCGATGCCGGGCGGGATGCCCGGGATGCCCGGCGGGTTGCCTTCCGGAGGCGGCGGACGAACCGCCGCGGAAGCGGCCAAGCTCAAGGAAAAGCGCAAGAAGGCCAAAAAGCAGCGCAGAAAAAAATAGTCGGGCGCCCCTTGTTTCGGTTACGACCGAACTTAAGCGTTCGCGCAATACACTTACGTTCAGGGAGAACAACAATGGCTTTGAAACTCAGACTGACCCGCATGGGCTCCAAGAAGAAACCGTTTTACCGCATCGTGGCCGTGGATTCCGCTTCCCGCCGTGACGGCCGGGCCCTTGATTATGTGGGCTATTACAACCCCATGACCGAGCCCGCCGAGATCAAGTTCGATCAGGACAAGGTCAAAAGCTGGATCGAACTGGGTGCGCAGCCCACAGATACGGTTCGCTCCTTGCTAAAGAAGTCTGGATTCAGTAAATAGTACCTCCAAGGCTCGTCGCCCGGCTCATCGTGCGATCCACAGATCTTCAGCGGAGGTGCTCATGCTCAAGGATTTGATCGAATTCATAGCCAAGTCTTTGGTGGATAATCCGGACAGTGTCTCGGTGACTGAAATCGAGGGAGAGCAGACCTCCGTCATTGAGCTGAAGGTGGCCAAGGAAGATCTGGGCAAGGTTATCGGCAAGCAGGGGCGCACGGCCAGGGCCATGCGGACCATCTTGGGCGCGGCTTCAACCAAAATCAGGAAACGTTCAGTCCTGGAAATTCTGGAGTAACGTGTCCGAAGAGAAATTGGACCCGGTCAAGCTCGTGGAACTGGGTCGGGTTCAGAAACCACATGGCCTCAGGGGGGAGCTCTGCATCGAACCATATGCAGACTCCCCTTTCATCTTTGAGGGGCTGACCCGCATCTACCTGCGGCTTCCGGGCAAGAAACCGAGGCCTTGCGTCCTTGAAGGATGGCGTGCACATCAGGGTCGCGCCCTAATCACGGTTGATCGTTCCCAAGGGCGGGATCAGGCCGAGGCGTGGCGTGGTGCCGACGTGCTGGCGCGGGAACGCGACCTGCCGCCGCTGGACGAGGATGAGTATCGCTCCGAGGACCTGGTCGGCCTGCCGGTCATGCATGTCAACGGCTCCCGCATAGGTCTTCTGGAAGATATCCGCGACGTGGCCGGTCAGGAGCTGTGGTTCATTCACGATGAGGCTGGCAACGAGATCATGCTTCCGGCCGTGGACGAGTTCATTCTCGATATCGACATCGATGCCGGAGTCATCCTGGTCGATCCCCCGGACGGCCTGCTCGAATTGTATCAACAGCCGTAAGCGTGATTGGCCAGAGGTAATGGCGCGCAGGATTGTCGATATGCATTGTCGTCATCCCCGCATGCAATGTCGTCATCCCCGCGAAGGCGGGGATCCATCCCCTAATTTTAACTGATCGGAATAAGGTGGATTCCCGCCTTTGCGGGAATAACCTGGGGCGGTGCCGAGCGACTTTTGCAGCTTTCCTCCCTAGTGCTCCGGCCATTAAAGTAGAAGCAGGAATGCGATTTTCCGTCATCAGCATTTTTCCCGAATTTTTCGATTCCCCCCTTTCCTGCGGACTCCTGTCCAAGGCTAGGGAAAAGGGGCTGATCGAGTTTTCGTTTATCAATCCGCGCGGCCATTCCACGGACAAGCATCATAATGTTGATGACCGTCCCTACGGGGGCGGACCGGGCATGGTCATGGCCGTTGATCCGATCCGTCGCGCGCTTGGAACCCTTGGGCCAAAGGCGAGAGTGCTCATGCTCAGCCCCAAGGGGCGTCCCCTGACCCAGGCCCTGGCCCGGGAGCTGGCCGGGGAGGAAGAGATCGCGCTTTTGTGCGGGCGCTATGAAGGAATCGACGCCAGGCTGGAAGAGCTTTGCGCCATCGAGCCCATCTGCGTGGGCGACTTTGTCCTGAATGGCGGAGAGGTTGGCGCCCTGTGTCTGATCGAGGCCGTTGGCCGGCTCATTCCGGATTTCATGGGCAAGTACGAGAGCGCCGACGAGGAAAGCTTCAGTTCGGGCCTGCTTGAGTATCCCCATTACACCAGGCCCGAGGAGTACGAGGGCCTGAAAGTGCCGGAGGTTCTGTCTTCGGGACATCACGGGCGGATCATGGCCTGGCGGCGGGAAAAGAGCCTGGAGACGACCCTGGCCTCACGTCCGGACATTCTTGCCCAGGCGGCGCTGACAGATGAGGATATAAAATATTTGAAGTGCTTGGAGAGGGCGCGGCCAGGTCGCAATCTGTTCGTGGCGTTGGTCCATTACCCGGTTGAAAATAAATCGGGTCAGACCATCACAACGTCTTTGACAAACCTTGACCTCCACGATATTGCACGCGTTTCGTGTACCTATGGGCTCGGCGGATATTTTGTCTGCACCCCGGTAGCGGATCAACAGGACCTTGCCCGCACCCTTATCGGCCATTGGCGCGAAGGATACGGGCTCAAGGCAAATCCGGATCGGGGCACCGCCCTGGGCCGGGTTCGGGTGGTCGGACTGTTGGACGAAGCCATCGCGGAAATCACGGATTGCACGGGCGTGCGTCCCAAGGTTGTGGCCACCAGCGCCAAGGCTGGAAACATGACCTGCGCCCAGGTGTCACAGATGCTTCAGAAGGAGCCGGTTCTTCTGGTTCTGGGCACCGGACACGGTTTGCATCGCGACGTTCTGGCAGGGGCCGACGGCATGTTGCGGGCCATACGTTTTATGGATAGGTACAACCACCTTTCCGTCCGTTCTGCGGCTTCCATCATGGTGGACCGCCTGCTGGGCGATATCGGATAAGACGCACACGTTGCGGCCCACAGGCCGCTTCAGATAAAGGAGAAAATCATGAACATCATCCAGAAGATTGAAAACGAGCACCTGCGTGCCGACCATCCCCGCTTCCGCGCCGGTGACACGGTCAAGGTGCATACCCGCATCATCGAAGGCGAGAAAGAACGCATCCAGGTTTTCCAGGGCGTGGTTCTGCGTTTGAAGAAGGGCACCACCGACAGCACGTTCATCGTGCGCAAGGTTTCCGATGGCGTCGGCGTGGAGCGCATCTTCCCCCTGCATGCCCCGACCATCGACCGCATCGAAGTTATTTCCGAAGGCGTGGTTCGTCAGAGCCGCATCTACTACCTGCGTAGCCTCAGAGGCAAAGCTGCCCGTATCAAGACCAAGAACGCCTGGTAGGTCAATTTGCTCAGCCCCAAAGGCTGCACTCAGTTCGCGGATCAGATTCAGGCCGGTATCGACGAGGCCGGACGCGGCTGTCTTGCCGGTCCGGTGGTGGCGGGGGCAGTCATATTGCCCTCGGATTTCGACCTTCCGGGCCTGACCGATTCCAAAAAGCTCTCCTCGCGACGGCGCGAGGTGCTTGCACAAGCCATCAAGGCCCAGGCAGTGTCCTGGGCCTTAGGTTTTTCCTGGCCCGGCGAAATCGACCGCATCAATATCCTGCAGGCCACCTTGGCCGCCATGGCTCGTGCCCTGGACGCCCTCACGGTCTGTCCAGGCCTGGTTCTGGTGGACGGCAACCAGCGTTTCCCCTCTTCCCTGCCCCAAATGACCGTGGTCGGCGGCGACGCCCTCCATCCCTGCATTTCAGCGGCCTCCATCTTGGCCAAGACCTTTCGGGACGATCTTTTGCTGTGCATGGACCAGCGTTATCCGGGTTACGGGTTCGCCGTGCACAAGGGATACGGCACCAAGGCGCACCTTGATGCGCTGCGCAGGCTTGGTCCGAGCCCGGCGCACAGGGTCAGTTTTCGTGGCGTGGGGCCAGCGCCCCGGGAGGCGCAGCTGTGGCTGCCCGGCATCTGATCACGGGCAAGGCCGGCGAAGAACTGGCTGCCGCGTTTTTGGCGGAAAAGGGACTCAGGATTGTTGAACGAAATTTCAGCTGCACAAGCGGCGAAATCGATCTGATTTGCGAGGATGCAGGGACGATCGTCTTTGTCGAGGTCAAGACCCGTTCCGGTCATGTGCGCGGGGAGCCCGGCGAAGCCATCGGACCGGCCAAGAAGAAGCGCTTGATCAAGGCGGGGACGCTATACCTGAGCCGTCATCGGGCCTGGAGCAGACCATGCCGCTTCGATCTGGTCAGCATACTATTTCTGATCGGAGAAACGGTCGTCGAACACTGGGAGGATATCATTGATGTACGGGACGGTCTGGATCGTGGCCACGCCCCTTGGCAACCTTGGTGATTTCTCTCCCCGGGCGCGACAAACCCTGGAAGAGGCTGATGTCATCCTGGCCGAGGACACCCGGCGGGCCGGTCATCTGTTGCAGCTGGCCGGTATTGCGGGCAAACGTTTTCTGAGCCTGCACGAGCACAACGAGGGCTCCCGCATTGCCGAGGTGCTGGCGCTTTTGGAGCAGGGGCTCGATGTCGCGGTGGTTTCCGACGCAGGAACTCCGCTCATTGCCGATCCCGGATACCGTCTGGTCGCCGCCTGCCGTCAGCATGGGATTCGTGTCGTGCCGGTGCCCGGTCCCTGCGCGCCCATCACGGCGCTCATGGCCAGCGGTCTTCCTCCGTATCCATTCGTTTTTCTTGGATTTCTGCCGCGCAAGGGCGGAGACGCGCGCGCATTGCTTCGGCCCTATGCACAGCTCGGCGCGACTCTGGTTTTCTTTGAGCGCAAGAACCGGGTGCTCCCGACCCTCGCGCTTGCCTTCGAGGTGCTGGGAGAGAGGGAATTTTGTCTGGCCCGGGAATTGACCAAGAAACATGAGCAGTTTATCAATGGCAGGCTTGGTCAACTCCAGGAATTCACGGAAGAGCTTCTGGGCGAGGTGACCGTGATCATAGGTCCCCCCGAAGAGATTGCCGCCACGTCCAGAGCCGAGGTTCTGGAGCGGGTCCAGGGGCTGATGCTGGAAGGCATGCACGCCAAGGACGCGGCCCGGACCATGCGGGATCAAACCCGGGGCTGGTCGGTCAAGCAGATTTACGAACTGATCCTGGAACACGACGCGGAGTAAGGGTGGATACGCGGATCCTGCTGCAGATTTTTCTGCGAACATATATGGTTGGCGCCACATTCAACACCAAGGGGATGCAGAATGTCGGGCTGGCGTATATCATGGAGCCGGGTCTGCGTGCGCTTTACGCCGCCGAACCGCGAGCCTTGAAACGTGCGCGGGGCCGCTATCTGAAGCATTACAACACCCATCCTTTCTGGACGCCCCTTTTGGTCGGAATTTTTTTGTCCATGGAGAAGAAGATAGCTCTTGGAATGCTTCCTGCGGACATTCTCCCCAAATTGCGCTCGACCACGGTTTATACCCTGTCGGCACTGGGTGATTCCTTTTTTGGCGGCAGTTTTCTGGTTTTGTGGTCCCTGGTCGGCGTCAATCTGGCGGCCGCAGGATACATCTGGACGCTTGCGGTTTGGATTTGCCTGTGCTTCTGCGGGTTGCAGCTTTTCAAGATGTACACCTTCGGACGCGGCTATGCCCAGGGCCTTTCTTTCCTGCAACGGCTAAGGTCCTGGAATCTCATTGACTGGGGTCAGCGGCTAAAGCTCATGAACGGCTTTCTGGTGGCCCTTTTTCTGTTGCAGGCAGCACCTGCCGGCGGGCTGTGGACCCTGGTCTGGGCCGCCTGTGCCGGACTTTTGGCCCTGGCCGGGTTCATGCGTGAGTGGGATCGCTTCCTGATTTTGGCGGCGTTGGTTCTGGGCGGCCTAGTGGCGCCCTGGGAAAAGATTTTTGCTTTTGTATCCATGTAGGTGATTTGAAATGGATGAAGTGCAGGAAAAGATTATCCGGGTCGGGAACAGCCTCGGGCTTCATGCCCGGCCCGCTGGAAAGATTTCTCAGGAAGCCCAGCGCTATGCGGCTTCCATCACTGTGCACTCCTGTGACATGGAGGCCGATGCCAAATCCATCCTTGATCTGCTTACCCTTGCCGCCCCGCAAGGGACCGAACTGATCCTGCGCGCCCATGGCCCCGATGCCGCCGATGCCCTTTCAAGTCTTTCGAAACTTTTTGAAGACATGTTCGGAGAGGATCGCTGATGGCTTCCCGCACGCTCTTCGGTATCCCCGTTTCGGCCGGCATTGCCATCGGCCGCGCGTATTACCTGAACAAAAATCATTTCTCCGGCACGGTCCGCCAGACCGTGTCCGATGCGGATGTGCCTTTTGAAATCGAGAGGCTGAACCGGGCATTTGATGCTGCGCTGCACGATCTGGAAAGGATTTTGAGCCTGGTACCGGAGGATCTGAAGGAACATTCGGCCATCATCGAATCGCACCTCATGATGCTTCGCGACCAGAAGTTTCGCAAGCGGGCCCTGGACCACATCGCCCTCACCAAGATCAACGCGGAATGGTCGCTGGAGCGGGCCGTCGGGGATGTGCAGGAGATATTCGCCTCCATCGCCGACGAGTACCTGCGGCAGCGCATGCAGGATGTGCGTCTGGTGGCCGAACGGGTGCTGGGCAAGCTGGTCGGGGGAGAGAGCGGACATCAGGCCATCAAGCACCGCGCCATCCTGCTGGCCCATGATCTGTCCCCGGCCGACACCATCGAACTGGACGTCAACAAGATCATGGCCTTCGCCACGGCCCAGGGGGGCAAGACCTCCCACGCGGGCATCCTCGCCAGGTCCCTGCAGATTCCGGCCGTGGTCGGCATGGAAGGGCTCGGAGACGACCTGGCTGAGGGCGGGATCATCATCCTGGACGGTTTTCATGGGCGCATCATCATCGACCCCGACGAAGACGAACTGGCCCGCTACACGGACCTGCAGGCCCAGTTCGAGGGCTATCAGGCCACGATCATGCGTTCCTGCCACCTTCCCGCCGAGACCATCGACGGTTACCGGGTACAGGTCCTGGCCAACATCGAACTTTTCGAAGAGGTCGTCGCGGTCAACGACAACGGCGGGGAAGGCATCGGGTTGTTCCGCTCCGAGTACAGCTACCTGAACCGCGACGGAATGCCTACCGAAGACGAATTGACGGAAATCTACATGGACATGGCTTCACTGGTCGCGCCCAAGAAGCTGGTCATCCGCACCCTGGACGTGGGCGCGGACAAGCTCATGCGCATGCAGTCCTCGGCAGAGTCCAATCCTGCCCTGGGCCTTAGGGCCATCCGCTACTGCCTGAAGCATCGCGAGGTCTTTCGGACCCAACTGCGAGCCATCCTGAAGGCCAGCGTGCTTGGCAACGTGTCCATCATGTTCCCCATGATTTCGGGCCTGCAGGAACTGGTCGAGGTCAAGAAGTTCTACCGGGAGGTCCAGGAGGAGATGCACGCGGAAGGGATCTGCTTCCGCGAGGACATGCCCATGGGCATCATGATCGAGGTGCCGAGCGCCGTCATCACTGCCGATTTTCTGGCCCGTGAGGTGGACTTTTTCAGTATCGGCACTAATGACCTCATTCAGTATTCCCTGGGCATCGACCGCACCAACAAGGATGTGTCCTATCTGTACCAGCCCTTGCATCCGGCCATCGTGCGCTCCCTCAAGTGGGTGGTGGACTCGGCTCACCGAGCCGGCATCGAGGTCTGCCTGTGCGGCGAGCTTGCGGCCGATCCCTTTTGCATCCCGGTACTCATGGGCATGCAGGTCGACTCCATCAGTCTCGGGCCCCAGTCCATTCCGGGCATCAAGCGCATCGTTCGGCAGGCCTCCATGGAGGAATGCAACGCCCTCCTGAAGCAGGTCATGGCCAGCCATTCGGTGGCCCGCAACAATAAGCTCGTCCGGGAAATGATCTTCCGCCGTTTTCCCGAGGAGCTCATGTTCTACTCCTCCCTGGTGGACGACTAGATTTCAACTTCAAGGATTTTTTCATGTGCGCCAAGCCTACAGGCATCAAGATCATCGCGGCCAACCGCAAGGCCCGTCATTTTTTCGAACTGCTCGATTTCATCGAGGCCGGCATCATGCTGACCGGCTCCGAGGTCAAATCCCTGCGTGAAGGAAAAGTCAACTTCATGGATGGCTATGTACGCATCACGGAAGGCGAGGCCTTTCTCTCGGGCGTGCATATCTCCACTTACGCCAACGCCGGTTACGCCCAGCATGTCCCGGATCGGGAGCGCAAGCTGCTCATGCACCGCCATGAGATTCATTCGCTCAAATCAAAGATGGAGCAGAAGGGACTGACCCTGGTGCCGACCAAGCTCTATTTCAAGGACGGCAAGATCAAGATCGAGCTGGCTTTGGCCAAGGGCAAGAAGGTCTACGATCGGCGCGAGGACTTGAAACAGAAAGCCGTGAACCGGGACACCGAGCGGGAGATGAACCGGGCCTGAGAGGCGTCGGTCATCCCCCGGTGCGGCATCAGGCTGGCGTGTTGATGCCGTGCAGGTATTCCGCAACGCTCACGCAGGCCATGCCCGCGTCCCGGATGTCCTGGATGTTGGCCAGGTGGATCTGCTGCGTGCGCGAAGACGAGGCGTCGGTCAGCAGGGTCATGTGGTAGCCCAGGCTCAGTCCGTCAAACAGGGTCGTGCGCAGGCAAAAAGGCAGCTGGGTGCCGGTCACGGCCAGGTGCGTGATTCCCTTGCGGCGCAGGATCAGGTCGAGCTCCGTGAACATGAAAGCGCTGAAGCGTTTTTTGACGATGCGGTACTCGCCCTCGATGGGCTCAAGCCCTGGCGCGATGCGCACTCCCGGGGTGCCGGGAACCACCATGGGCCGGGTTTTCAGGGCTTCCAGGCGGGAAATTTCGACGTCGGAGCCATCGCCGCGGTATTCGCGCACGATGTGAAAGACCGGCAGGCCAAGATCCCGAAATCGAGTCAGGATCTTGCGGATGACCGGAATGGTGGCATGGGCCCCGGCTACCTCGCAGGCCCCGCCGGGCACGGCGAAGTCGTGTTGCATGTCGATGATCAATAGGGCGCGGTTATGCTCGTTCATGGCTGCCTTCTTGCGGTTGTAATTGTAAAAAATCTGCCCTAGTGCGTGAGTTCGGGGCATGGGTCCGATTTCTAGCCGGAGCACCCGCCCCCGGCAAGAGACTCTTTTATCCCCAAGACCAACGAGTCGGGAGTATTCATGATCGGTTACTTGACCAAGAAAATATTCGGTTCCAGAAACGACAGATACCTGAAAACCTTGCAGCCCACGGTCGGCAAGATAAATGCCCTGGAAAAGGAAATGCAGGCTCTTACCGATGCCGAGATTCCGAGCCGTTTCGCGGGGTACCGGGAAGAAGTGGCCGGCGGGCGCGAACTTGATTCCCTGCTGCCCGAAGTCTTCGCCCTGACCCGCGAGGCCAGCCGCCGGGTGCTTGGCATGCGCCATTTTGACGTGCAGCTCATGGGTGGCATGATCCTGCACCAGGGCAAGATCGCGGAGATGAAGACCGGCGAGGGCAAGACCCTGGTCGCGACCCTGCCCGTGGTTCTGAACGCCTTGTCGGGAAGGGGCGTGCACGTGGTCACGGTCAACGACTATCTGGCCAAGCGTGACGCGGCCTGGATGGGGCAACTTTATACGTTCATGGGATTATCCGTCGGCGTTATCGTGCACGGCCTGTCCGACGCCGAGCGTCAGGAAGCCTATGGCGCGGACGTGACCTACGGCACCAACAACGAGTTCGGGTTCGACTATCTGCGCGACAACATGAAGTTCTACAAGCATCAGCTTGTGCAACGTCCGCTCAATTTTGCCATCGTCGACGAAGTGGACTCCATCCTCATCGATGAAGCACGTACTCCGCTCATCATTTCGGGCCCGGGCGAAAAATCGACCTCGCTCTATGGCCGCGTCAACGCCATCATTCCCAAGCTGGACCGTGACGAGCATTTCACCATCGATGAAAAGGCGCGCACCGTCGTGCTCACCGACGAGGGCGTGGCCCATTGCGAAGAGATCCTCGGCGTGACCAATCTCTTTGACCCGGCCAACATCACCCTGCAGCACCATATTCTGCAAGCCTTGCGCGCCCATTACCTCTTCACCCTCGATGATCACTATATCGTCAAGGACGGACAGGTGGTCATCGTCGATGAGTTCACCGGCCGGCTCATGCCCGGGCGGCGTTTCAGCGACGGCCTGCATCAGGCCCTTGAAGCCAAGGAAGGGGTCAAGGTCGAGGCCGAGAACCAGACCCTGGCCAGCATCACCTTTCAGAATTTCTTCCGCATGTATGAGAAGCTGGCCGGCATGACTGGTACGGCAGATACCGAAGCCGTGGAGTTCCAGCAGATTTACGGGCTGGAAGTCGTGGTCGCTCCACCGAACAAGCAGATGGTGCGCAAGGATTTCCCCGACGTGATCCTGAAGACGCAGGCCGAAAAATTCGCGGCCATCGTGGACGAGATCAAGGGCCTGCACGCCAAGGGGCAGCCGGTTCTGGTCGGCACCACATCCATCGAGAAGTCCGAGTACATCGCCTCCCTGCTCAAGAAGAAAGGCGTTCCGCATGAAGTCCTGAACGCCAAGTACCATGAGAAGGAAGCCGAGATCGTGGCCATGGCCGGACAGAAAGGCCGTGTGACCATCGCCACCAACATGGCCGGCCGAGGCACGGACATTGTCCTTGGAGAAGGCGTGCGCGAGCTTGGCGGACTGCACATCCTTGGCTCCGAACGCCACGAGAGCCGACGCATCGACAACCAGCTGCGCGGCCGCGCCGGGCGTCAGGGCGACCCCGGTTCCTCGCGCTTCTACCTGGCTCTGGACGACACGCTCATGCGTCTCTTCGGATCCGACCGCATCGCCGGAATCATGGATAAACTGGGTTTGGAAGACGGTCAGACCATCGAGAACCCGCTCATCTCGCGGTCCATTGAAAATGCCCAGAAGCGGGTCGAAGGACACAACTTCGAGATCCGCAAGCAGCTCATCGACTACGACAACGTCATGAACCAGCAGCGCGAGGTCATCTATTCCCTGCGCCGCGATTTCATGATCGCCGATGACCTGCAGCCCACGGTGGAGGAGTTCGTCGACGACCTGCTCTCCCAGGTTTACGAGCCCCTTGAAAACAAGAAGGGACATACCGAATCTCCCGAAGAAATTCGGGGCATGATCCGCTCCAAGCTGGACGAGGTCTTCGCCATGGAGCGCATGGCCCCAGGTGGAAAATTCATCGAAAAGGACGAGGCGCGGACCGCGATCCTGTCCGTTTTGGAGGAACACCGCGCCGCCGCTCCCGATCAGTACCAGGAGATCCTGCGCTTCTTCCTGCTCGACGCCCTCGATCGCAACTGGAAAGACCATCTGTTGCAGATGGACTACCTCAAGGAAGGCATTGGCCTGCGAGGATACGCCCAGCGCGATCCCAAGCAGGAATACAAGCGCGAGGGCTTCGAGCTGTTCGAGGACCTCATCTTCCGCATCCGCGAGAACACCATGAAGGCGCTAACCCACCTGCGCATCGAGGCGGTCAAGCAGGAGGAGCTGAAGCATGAGGAACAGGAAGACGTGAAATATGTCGGCGGCAACGACCCCGCCGACAAGAAACCGGACACGGTGCGGCGGGTCGACCCCAAGGTCGGCCGTAACGACCCCTGCCCCTGCGGCAGCGGGCAGAAGTACAAGAAATGTTGCGGTAAACTGGCCTGAACAGAAAACCCCGGTGCGAGCCGGGGTTTTTTGCTGAGGAGAGGCTTCTGCGGGAATTTATGGGTCCCATGGGACCTATAGGTCCTACAGGACTTGTCATCCGGGAAAGCAAAAACGGCGCGGGCCGGGGATCATATCCCCGGCCCGCGCCGTTTAGCGTCGTGTTTCAGACTGCGGCTATTTGCCCATCCAACGCTTCACGGTCTCCGGATACTCCTTCAGGAAACGCTGAGCGTTTTCTTCGGGGCTTCCGCCGTCCTGGTTCCAGGCCATGACCATTTGCAGCTGAGCCGGGGAATCCCACTTGAAGTTGGAGAAAAAGGCATGAACTTCAGGCATGTCCTTGTCCAGACCCTTGCGCACGATGGCTTCGATCTGCTCTTCGCCGCCAAGGATGCCCTTGGGGTCTTCCAGGTACTTGAGTTCCCACTTGCCGAACATCCAGTGCGGGGACCAAGCGGTGACGACCACCCATTCATTGTTCTTGATGGCGTTGTCCAGAGCTGCGGTCATGGTCGCGCCACTGCCTTCCATCAGTTCCAGCTTGTCCAGCTTGTAGTCGGCGATGACCTGCTCGGACAGCTTCATGAGGCCGGCGCCCGGATCGATGCCGATGATCTTGCCGTTGAATTTGTCGGCGTTGGCGTTCAGTTCCTCAATGGAATTGATGGTGACGTACGCAGGTACGGCCCAGCCAAGTTTGGCTCCGCCGGAGACCACGGACACTTTTTCGACCTTGTCTTTGACCTTTGCGTAGTAGTCGGCATGGGTCACGGGCAACCAGGCGGTGACCATGGCGTCGACGTCGCCGGTGCCGAGGGCCTGCCACATGGCTGCGGCTGCGACCGCGAGGGTTTCGACTTCATAGCCCATTTCTTCCAGGGCGGCCTTGGCGACCGTGGTGCTGGCCGTGGCGCAGTCCCATTCGACATAGGCCAGGCGAACCTTGCCCTTGGCGGCCATGGCAGGTTGAACCAAGAGCATCAGACACGCGATGGTAAGTAGAATTCTTTTCACAGGTAACTCCTTTGTTTTAGTTTTCTTTTCGGGTGCCAAGCTTCTGCAGCACCCGGTCCAGGATCATGGCCACGATGACGATGGCTATGCCCGCCTCGAATCCGCGCCCCATCTGCAGGCGCTGGATGGCTTTCCAAACCTCTCCGCCCAGACCCTTGGCGCCAATCATGGACGCGATGACGACCATGGACAGGGCCAGCATGACCGTCTGGTTGATGCCGGCCATGATGGTCGGCGCGGCCAGGGGCAGGTCCAGTTTGTATAGTCGCTGCATGCGCGTTGCGCCGAAAGCGGTGGAACATTCCACCAGCTCTGCTGGAATCTGGCGGATTCCGAGGCACGTGAAGCGGATCGCCGGAGGCATTGAAAATATGACCGTGGAAAAAATGGCCGCTGTCTTGCCCAGTCCGAAAAAGGGGATGGCCGGGATCAGGTAAACAAAGGCCGGCATGGTCTGCATCACGTCGAGGACAGGCATGACCACCTTGTATGTGCCTTTGCTGATGGCCGCGCAGATACCCAGTGGTACGCCGATGGCGATGGCGCAGAGCGTGGCGACCAGGACCAGGGCGATGGTGCTGATCGTCGCGGTCCAAAGTCCCATGTTCCAGATCAGTGCAAGGCCAAGAGCGCTGCCCAGGGTGAGTTTACGCTCCTTGGTCAGGAACCATACGCAGGCTCCCACCAGAACAATGAAAAGCGGGATCGGAATGAGCAGCAGGCCGCTCTCCATGGCCCCGAGAAGAGTTTCGACCACCTCGGCGCTGGCTTTGGTGATAAATGACAAGTGTTCGACCAGAAAGTCGATGCCAGTCTCGATGACTTCGCCTACCGGCAGTTTGTACTCGTTCATACGGCACCTCCTCTTTCAGCCAGGGCCGCGACCAGAGTGCCGCGCACAATGACGCCCTTGAATTTGTTTGCTTCATCGACCACGGCCAGCGGGTAAGGCAGCTCGGCCATTATGCTGAAGAGATCATGGGCTGCCGTGTCCGGATAAACAGTCTTGATATCCGTGCAGATGGCTTCGGTCAGGCTGCCCTCGCCTCGTTGCGCCAGGATGGCTGCGGCGTCGGCGGAGACGATCCCTACCAGCCTGTGCGTGTGATCGACGACGAAGAGATGGGCGATGTTGTGCTTGCGCATTTTGCGCAGGGCCGCGCGGGGACCGTCTGTGCGCAGATAGGCCACGGCCTCGCTGTGCTTCATGACGGATTCGGCGGTCAGGACCTTGGTGATGTCCACGTCCTCGACGAATCGCGCCACGTATTCATCGGCCGGGTGGGTCAGGATTTCTTCCGGTGATCCGATCTGCACGATGGCGCCGTCCTTCATTAGAATGATGCGGTCGCCGAGCTTCAGGGCTTCGTCCAGATCATGCGAAATGAAGACGATGGTTTTCTGCATCCGTTCCTGCAGGCTGATCAGTTCATCCTGCATGTCGCGGCGGATGAGGGGATCGAGTGCACTGAAGGCTTCGTCCATGAGCAGGATGTCGGGACTCAGGGCCAGCGCCCTGGCAAGTCCGACTCGCTGCTGCATTCCGCCGGACAGCTGGCGCGGATATGATGCGCCCCATCCGTCAAGGCCGACCAGGGAGAGAGCCTCATCGGCCAGTTTCAGCCGTTGCTCCCTGTCCATACCCTGGATTTCAAGGCCGAGGGCGGCGTTTTCGAGCACGGTGCGGTGCGGAAAGAGGGCGAAATTCTGGAAGACCATGCCCATCTTGCGTTGGCGCAATTGCCGCAGCTCGTCTTCGCCCATGGTCAGGACATCGCGTCCGTCGATGAGAATCTTGCCAGCGGTAGGCGTGATCAGGCGGTTCAGACAGCGCACAAGCGTGGATTTTCCGCTGCCGGACAGGCCCATTACGACCACGATCTCCCCTTCATGCACTTCGAAGTTGGCGTTGTTGACGCCTACGCCGTGCCGGGTGGAGGCCATGATGTCGTCCTTGCTTTTGCCTTGGGATAACATCTGCAAAGCTTTCTTCGGGTTGGGGCCGAAAATTTTATACAGACCTTCAACATATATTTTTGCCATTAAGTCTCCTTGGCTCAAGTTAACGACGCGCGCTTTCTTGCGCGCCTTTTTGCAGCATTGGATAGACTAGGGGAAAAGGGCGAGAGATCAAGGGGAGGGAGCGGGGACATATCGGGTATGGGCGAATACCCGATAGATCAGAATGGAGGATGCTGTTGCACAAAGGCGGAAAGGGAAATCGGGCCGCCTTTGAGCCCGAGCTTGCGGCGGATGTTTTTGCGGTGTGTCTGCAGGGTTTCAAAGGAGATGCCGAGCTCCTCGGCGATGGCCCGGCCTTGCCAACTCTGCTGGATGAGACGGCAGATGTCCATTTCGCGGGGAGTGAGCCTGGCAAAGAGATTGGCCGATTCGGGGGTGGTCACGCCCATGTCCGCGATCTTTTCCTCCAGGGCGGATCTGTAGGCCTGGCGCACCAGGGGAGAATCCTCCAGGGCGATGCGTTCCACCGTCGGCAGAACTTCTTCCCGGACCTGCTGTACAAGCTCATCCTTGAGCTCCTGGCGCTCTTCTTCCACATTGCGCAGGACCTGCTTCAGGGCCGTGTTCATGTCCGCGACCGCCAGTCGGCTCTGGGCCAAATCGCGTTCAAGGGCGATGCGTCCGCGCAGATCGCGCATCATGAACTGGAACAGCCGCACTTCTCCCACGCTCAGGCATCGAACGCCCAGCTTGACCGGTGTTTCCTGGCCGTCCGGTCTCAAGGTCGTGAGGGTGCCGCGCCACGTTGCCCCGTTTTTCAGGGATCTGGCCGAGGCCTGGACTCGCGCTTCGTCCACGGTGCGGAGGATGCGCCGGAACGTGGAACCGGCCAGCGGTTCTTCTCCTTTGGCGTACAGGGAGTGGGCTTTGCGGTTGGCGGCAAGGATACGGAATTGTTCATCCGTGAGCAGGATTGCGTCACGTGCGTCGTTGAACACGGCATTGAACACGGCATAATCCAGCGTGGCGGCCGAGGGTTCGGGATTGTCCGTGGCCAGGATGCCGAGCTGTGAGGAGATTCTCACGGTGGCCAGGACACCTCCCTCGGGTGCAAGGCTTTTGGGCAGGGGCATGATCCGCAGGTTTATGGGCTGCCCCGAAGGTCCGGTCAGCGTGTGCGTGGTCCCTGGGGAAAGGCGGGCCTTCAGAAGTTCTCCGTTCGGGCAGTCTATGCCCAAGGCGTTGCACAGGGAAGTGCCGGGAGAAAGGTCCCATTCCTCGAATTCTCCCGCGTGCGCTTCGACGACGCGCCCTGTGGCGTCGCAAAAGAAAAATACCGTTGGCATTGGCGAATCCTGGAGTTTTTTGCCGTCGCGCGGTCAGGCATGGGCCCGCCCGGACGCGGCGCAATTTACGAACCGCCCCAGGCTAGAGGATGACGGGAAAAAACACAACAGCCATAAGCGGTTATTGCGCACCATGATTCATCGGTGTTTTCCGGGGAGCCTGCCGGCGCCCCGTGTTCGGTTAGGTGTTTATAGACCGTGTCAAAAGGATCCGCATCCTACTTGCTCAGAAAGTTGGCGTTCTGCAGGCCCACTTCGGTCAGCCTGTACTCTTCCAGCTTTCTGTAAAGGGTCTTGCGTCCGATACCCAGGACCTGGGCCGCGCGAGACTTGTTGCCCTGCACGGCATGCATGACCATGCTGATATGTGAACGCTCCAGTTCCTCAAGGGTTGAGAATCCTTTTTCACGCGGATTCTGGCAGCTCTTTTGGCAGAACGGCAGGGCCTGGACATTTATGATGTTGTTCTCGGCCAGGATCATGCCCCGCTCGATGATGTTCTTGAGTTCGCGCACATTGCCGGGCCAGGGGTTGTCCATGAGCTGTTGCATGGCCCGGGGCGAGATCTTGTACTCCTGCCCATCCTTGGCCAGGGACATGAGAAAGTACTCAACCAGGGCCGGGATGTCTTCGCGCCTCTCGCGCAGCGGCGGCAGTTCTATGTTGAAGACGTTGATGCGGTGGTAGAAGGCGTCATGAAAGCGTCCCGCCTCGACTTCCTTGGCCAGGTCCTTGTTGGTGGCAAAGACGAAGCGAACGTCCACGCAGCGTTCCTCCTTGTCTCCCACACGTCTGAAATGCTGGGTTTCGAGCACGCGCAGGAGCGCGCCCTGCAGCTCCAGGGTCAGTTCTCCGACTTCGTCGAAAAAGAGGGTGGCCTTGTGGGCCAGTGACAAGAGACCGTCATGGCTGCGTTCCGCTCCGGTGAAGGCGCCCTTGCAGTATCCGAACAGTTCGCTTCTGAGCAGTTCCTTGTCGAAAGTGCCGCAGTTCTTGATGATGAGCGGCTGTCCCGCGCGCTTGCTTTTGGCGTGCAGGGCCGCTGCGGCCACGTTCTTGCCCGTGCCGCTTTCCCCGGTCAGAAGGACCGGCACATCCGTGGGCGCGGCTTTCTCGATGAGATAGCGGACCTGCTGCACGGATTTGGAGTGCCCGATGAATTTGGGCATGGACTTGTGTTCTGAATTGTGGCGCAGGAGTTCGTTTTCCCTCTGAAGTCGGACCCGTTGGTAGGCCTTTTCGATGACCTGCTCCATGCGATCCAGGGAGAAGGGCTTGGTGATGTAGTCGTAGGCTCCGTTCTTCATGGCCTCCACGGCGTTGTCCACATCGGCGTAGCCGGTGATGAGGATGATGGCCACGTTGGGCACGGTCTCTAGCAGCTTGGTCATCAGTTCGAGTCCGTTGGCGTCGGGCAGGCGTATGTCGAGGATGATGATGTCGTAATAGTGTTTATGCAGGTGCTCGAAGGCCTCCTTGGCGCTGCCCACGGTGTGGATGGTGCGGCCGGGCGAGGCCAGTTCGCGGGAGAAGAGCTTGCGTATATTGGATTCGTCATCCACGACGAGTATTTCAATGGAATTGAAGATGCTCATGTAG
Organism: Desulfomicrobium apsheronum; assembly: GCF_900114115.1. Taxonomy (NCBI): domain Bacteria; kingdom Pseudomonadati; phylum Thermodesulfobacteriota; class Desulfovibrionia; order Desulfovibrionales; family Desulfomicrobiaceae; genus Desulfomicrobium; species Desulfomicrobium apsheronum. The sequence continues at coordinate 285,046 of NZ_FORX01000001.1, forward strand.
TCATTTCCTTGTTGCTTGCTGAAAATCCGGTCGGGAGCATGACCCGGAAGACGGAACCCTTGCCGGGTTCGCTGCAAGCGTGGATTTCTCCACCGTGCATTTTAATGATGTTGTAACAGATGGACAGGCCGATGCCGATGCTGTGCCCTTTGGTCTTGGTGGTGAAAAAGGGGATGAAAAGCTTGTCCAGGGTTTCGGGGGGGATGCCCTGTCCGGTATCCTCGACAATGAGCGCCGCGCGTTCCGCGTTGTCCATGCTGGTGCGGATGGTGATGGTGCCCTTGGAGTCGATGGCGTCCATGGCGTTCAGGACAAGGTTCAAAAGGACCTGCTTGAGTTCGCCCTGGGCGCCTTGGATGGTCACGGGTTCGGAGCACAGATCCTGATGCAGGGTTATGCCCGGATGCAACTTGATCTGGTGATGCAGGATCTTAAGGGACCCCGTGACCAGGGAATTTAAGTCTATAGTGTTGAATTTGCATGTTTTTTGGCTGCTGAATGAGAGCAGGTTGCCGACAATGTCCCGACAGCGGTTGCATTCTTCAAGAATGGTGGTCGTATAGTCCGTGAAATCTTCCAGGATGCCCTGCTCCGTTTCCTTGTCCAGAAGGGTTCCAAGGTAGGGCAGGCGGCGTTTCAATGCTTCGGAGAAGCCGCTGATGGCCGCCAGGGGATTGTTGATCTCATGAGCTACGCCCGCCGCCAGAAGACCGATGGTGGCCATTTTTTCGGCCTGATAGTATTTGGCCTGATACTCTTTTTCCATGGTCACGTCGCGTTTTGAGACCAGGACCGTACGTACCTGGCTCTTGTCGTCGAACATGGGCGAGGCCACGACCTCGAAGTGCAGGCTGCGGTCAGGCCTGTGGTCGATATATGCGGACCGGTCGGGCTTGCCGGTTTGCAGAGCCGTGCGCAGGGGGCAGATCTGACAGGGCTCGGAGCCGCCCCGGAAAACCTGATAGCAAAAGAGGCCTTCTGGATGGGGAATGTCAAAATAGTCGTTGAAAACCTTGTTCACGTAGACAATGCGGTAATCCGGCGAGACCACCGCCAAAAGATCCATGATTCCGTTCAGGATGTCCTGGATTTCCTGTTTTTTCCGTTCAAGCTCCGCATTGTATGTCTCAAGCTCTCCCATTTTTTCCTGCACTTCGCGGAAAAAACCGAGCTTGGTATATTCCGGACCGACGATATCGCTGAGCGTGGTCTTACCCATCACCAGACCTCCTGGCAGATGCACAACAATTCCTCGGCCGTGGCCGGGCGCGGGTTGGTCAGCAGACAGGCGTCCTTGGTGGCCATCTCGCAGATTTGGGGGAAGGCGGTTTCGTCATCCACGATTTCTCGAAAATGGACCGAAGTTCCGAGTTCCAGAAAAATTTCCTTGAGACGTTTGATGCCTCCCTCGGCTGTTTGCAGGGAAGATGACATGCGTTTGCCGAGGACAATTTCTCCGATGGTGGCCATTTTTGCCTCGCAGGCAGGCAGGTTGTAGCTCATGACTGCGGGGAGGAGCACCGGGTGGACCATTCCGTGCGTGGTGTCGAAAAATCCGCCAAGAGAGTGGGCGATGGCATGGCAGGCTCCAAGACTGGCGTTGCTGAAGCTCATTCCCGCTGCAACCGCCGCCATGGACAGGTTTTCCAGGGCGAGGGGATCGCGGGTTTTGAGAGCTGGTTTCAAGTTGTCCAGAATGAGGTTCATGGCCTTCACGGCCTGGGTCTCGGTCAGTGTGTGGGCGATGAGCGAGACGTAGGATTCCACTGCGTGGGACAGTGCGTCCACGGCAGAGGTCACGATGAGGTCGTCATCGGCGGTGGAAAGCATGTCCGGGTCGATGATGGACACATTGGGTGTCAGGGAACGGCTGATGAGCGACATTTTCACCTTGCGCGCCACATCGGTGATGATGGCGAATTGGGAAATGTCCGAGCCGCTTCCGGCTGTGGACGGCAGGAAGATCATGGGCGGCAGGGGCCTGATGATCAGGTTCGCGCCTTCGTAGTCCTGGATTGTTCCGCCGTTGCTGGCCACGGTGGCCACACCCTTGGCCATGTCCAGCGGGCTGCCCCCGCCAAGGCCGATGACCACGTCCGCGCCCTCTGCCTTATACAGATCCGCGCCCAGATGCACTTCATAGTCACGCGGATTGGAGCTTACGTTCGAGTAGTAAACCCACTTCAGGGCCGACGCCTCAAGAACCTCGATGAGCTTGCCGACCCACCCGCTGCGTTCAAGTCCCGGATCGCTGACCACGAAGACTTTCTTGGCGCCGAGCTGCAAAGCGTACGATCCTGTATATTCCATGCTGCCGTGTCCGAAAATGATTTCTGGCAGAGAGAATTTTCTAATATCCATGTCTTCTCCTCGCGACGGGGTTGTCTTCGAGTTCCGGGATTGGGCTCGACTGGTCTGTTTCATTTATCGTGCAAGAACACGACCGCTTGTCCCGGCTTGTCCGGCGTACGCCGCTTCTTTGATGAATATCTTCAACACACTGAAAATAATAAGAATAATATGGGCGATTTTGGCCATGCTACCTAACATTGAAAGGGCTGGCAAAGGTGCTCTTTTGGGGTGGGGAGGCACAATGAGTCATTTTGACTCAACTTGTCTATAAAGGCCAGGATCAAAGTGATACAAAACGGGATGGACTTTGAAAACATATTGCGGTCCGCCTTTCATGTAAAGGTAGGGCAAATTGGTTATAAAGTTTAATTTCAGCATGTTGCAATATAAAGTTTAGGGTTTTTCACGTTTTGGAGCAGTCTGGCCTCATTCTTGCCTTAAGGGGAATCACGAGAGTTAATTGAGTGGATTCTATTCGAGTCAAACAATCTTTAGCGAGGTGCAATCATGGCTGTTCAAGAAATGGTGTATGGATTTTTCATTCCCAGCGTTACTCTGATCGGTATTGGTGCTTCCAAGCAGATTCCTGAGAAAATCAAGGCTCTGGGCGGCAGCAAGCCCCTGGTAGTTACCGACAAGGGCATCACTGGCTGCGGTCTGACCAAGCAGATCACGGACCTGCTGGACGCCGCCGGAATGAAGTATGAAGTATACGACGAAACCATTCCGAACCCCACCGACAACAACGTTCACGCCGGTGTCGACGTGTACAAGAAAACCAAATGCGATTCCCTGATTTCCCTGGGCGGCGGCAGCTCGCATGACTGCGGCAAGGGTATCGGCCTTGTTGTCGCCAACGGCGGCAAGATTCATGACTTCGAAGGCGTGGACAAGTCCACCAAGCCCATGCCTCCATATCTGGCCGTGAACACCACCGCCGGCACCGCTTCTGAAATGACCCGTTTCTGTATCATCACCGATACTTCCCGCAAGGTTAAGATGGCCATCGTTGATTGGCGCGTCACCCCCGGCATCGCCATCGACGATCCGATGCTGATGGTCGGCATGCCCCCGGCGCTGACCGCAGCCACCGGCATGGACGCCCTGACCCACGCCGTGGAAGCCTATGTCTCCACCATCGCTACCCCCATGACCGACGCCTGCGCCCAGAAGGCCATCGAACTGATCGCCAAGTACCTGCGCAAAGCCGTTGCCAATGGCAAGGATATCGAAGCCCGTGAAGGTATGTGTTTCGCACAGTACCTGGCCGGCATGGCTTTCAACAACGCCAGCCTCGGTCACGTTCACGCCATGGCTCACCAGTTGGGCGGCTTCTACGATCTGCCGCACGGCGAATGCAACGCCATCTTGCTGCCCCACGTTGAGCGCGCCAACCTGAACGCCAAGCTCGAACGCTTTGTCGACATGGCCAAGTTCCTGGGCGAGAATGTTGAAGGCATGTCCCTGCGCGCTGGTGCGGAAAAAGCTCTTGACGCCATCAAGCAGCTGTCCACCGACGTCGGTATTCCTTCCGGCCTGATCGAACTGGGCAAGCGTTATGGCAAGGACGTCAAGAAGGAAGACATCGCCATCATGACCGGCAACGCTCAGAAAGATGCTTGCGGTTTCACCAACCCCGTCTGCCTGAAAGACGCCGATGTGGCCCGTATTTACGAGGCTGCCCTGTAATTAATTCTTGCGCGCCGGTTGTCCGGCGCGCATTTTTGTCAGAAAACGGAGGTCCGCATGTGGTTTGACGATGCTTCGCTGCTTTCTTTGGAAGAGGTTGATTGGAAAGTCGGCCTTGAGCACGATGAGGTCGGGGCCACGGTGCGCGATGAAGATTTTCTGGAAACGGCCAGATTCGACGAAACGTGGTGCGCGGGTTTGCGGCTTTGAGACGTGACGCGCGTGCAAGCCGGATCACCCTGATCCGGACCCGAAGCGTAAGACTGCCGTAATTGTATGATGCCAGTAACTGGGGCAGGGTTGAGAGGTGGCATTCCTCCCAACCCTGCCCTTTTTTTTGTTTTATGTCTTGAGAGGCATGATCCTGCGCCTTTCACAAACTTCTTACCCGATTTGCTGATCAAGGAGTCTTCATGAAAATCCTACGCATCAATACCAGAACCAAAAGCTTCAAGTTTGAAGAACTCGGCGAGTTGGCCGGTCTTGGAGGTCGTGCCCTGACCTCAAGAGTGGTCAATAAGGAGGTCCCGGCAAACTGTCACCCGCTTTCCGCTGAAAACAAGCTGATTTTCGCGGCAGGCGTGCTTGCCCCGACCAATGCCGCCAACTCCGGCCGCATCTCCGTCGGCGCAAAGTCGCCCCTGACCGGCGGCATCAAGGAGAGCAATTCCGGCGGACAGTTCGCGCACACCCTGCCCAAGCTGGACCTCCTGGCCGTCATCCTCGAAGACAAGCCCGAGGCTGGTTCCCCCATGCAGGAGATCTTCATCTCCGCAGACAAGGTCGTTTTCAAGGATTCCACCGTGGCCGGCATGCGCAACTACGCCGCCCAGGAAAAACTCCTGGCCGCATACGGCGACAAGGCCGTGACCGCCCTGGTCGGACCTGCCGGCGAGCAGTGCCTGTGCGCTTCCACCATCCAGTTCTCCGATCCCGAAGGGCTGCCTTCCCGTTCCGCCGGTCGCGGTGGCCTGGGCGCGGTCATGGGTTCCAAGGGCGTCAAGGCCATCATCCTTGACGGCGACGCCAACGCCAAAACCGTCTACGGCAACGAGGAACTGTTCAAGGAAGCCCGCAAGGAATGGGTCGACGTGCTGCGCAACCATCCCGTCACCAGCCAGGGCCTGCCCGGATTCGGCACCGCCGTTCTGGTCAACGTCATCAATGAGGCCGGTGCCCTGCCGACCAAGAACTTCCGCATGGGCAAGTTCGACGGCGCAGAGAAGATCTCCGGCGAGACCCTGGCCGCCAACATCGAGAAGCGCGGCGGTAAGGTCAAGCACGGCTGCCACACCGGCTGCGTGATCCAGTGCTCGCAGGTTTACCACGGCGCGGACGGCAAGTACCTGACCACCGGCTTCGAGTACGAGACCATCTGGGGCTTCGGCGCCAACCTGCTGATCGACAATCTTGACGACATCGCCGCCATGGACCGCACTTGCGACGAAGTGGGCGTGGACACCATCGAGATGGCCAACACCATGGCCATGGCCATGGAAGGCGGCACGCTCGCCTGGGGCGACAGCAAGGGCGTTCTGGCCGAACTGAACAAGGTCGGCACGAGTGATCCGCTGGGCCGCATCTACGGCAACGGCACTTCCTACACGGCCAAGGCTTTCGGCGTAGACCGCATCCCCGTGGTCAAGAACCAGGCCCTGCCCGCCTATGACCCGCGCGCGGTCAAGGGCGTCGGCGTGACCTACGCCACGACCCCCATGGGCGCTGACCACACCGCCGGCTACGGCGTATGTCAGAACGTGCTGAAAGTCGGCGGCGACGTCGACGGTCACAAGAAGGAAGGAAACATCGAGATCTCCAAGAACCTGCAGATCGCCACGGCGGCAGTCGACTCCCTGGGCCTGTGCCTGTTCGTGGCCTTTGCGATTCTTGACGACGCACGCGGCGTGCCCTGCATGGCCAAGCTGATCTCCGGCCTGACCGGCAAGGAGATGAGCGTCGACGAGATGATCGGTATCGGCGTGAACTGCCTCAAGGACGAACTGGACTTCAACAAGCGCGCCGGCTTCACCGACGAAGACGACCAGCTGCCCCGCTTCTTCCGCGAAGAACTCCTCGCTCCCCACAATGTGGGCTGGGGTTACTCCACCGAGGAACTGCAGGCTGCCAAGGTCTAGGATTTTTAACTCCCTTGTCCCGGAGGCGCTGGCCTTCGGGACAAGGCTTCAAGGTTGCTGCATACTTGCAGCGATGGCTGGAAGATGCACCGGAGAGCACTGCATCCACCCGGATCAGTGACTAGGTTGTGACCAGGCGGCGCCCTCATCGTCTCGAAATACACGCGCCCCTAAATATGTCAAAATAGACATGTTTATAAATAGTTAAGTCACAATCCACCGAATGATGTCGCAACCAAACCGGGCAGCCTTGAAAACATAGTGCGCATGACCGCCGCTTCCTCGTGGCGGTCATGCGCATTTTTGGGTTTGCGGGCAGCTATGCCTCTGTATGAAGACAATACTCGGCAGCGGCGGCTTTCCGTCCAAACATATGCACCTCTGGTCAATGTCTGACTGGAGGTTTTTTTACGGCAGACTTTCAATCCTGATGGTCAAGAGAACGCAGGATTTGTCCTGATTTCCTCTGCCATCTCGCTTGAAGACGACACTGCAAAAAGTCGCGGAAGAACCTGAGCGTCATTTCCGTGAACGTGTGCCCCGCATGGGTAGGCGGTCCATGCCGGGCAAGGGTATGAAATTCATTCTTTTCAGGTTGATAAAAAGAAATTGATCCTCTTTTTCAAGAGGATGACGACTTCTTGCGGTGACGTCTTGAAGAGGATGGGCGGCGATTATGGACGCATTGAAAACAATGGCTTTGGCTTAATTATAAGTATTTAGTTTGGAAAGCATAAGTATGACTGCTTAATTAAATTACATATTTTATTATTAAAATATGTAAAGTATATATAGATTTATACAAAAATCTCGCATTGCTGGTGGTCTTGTATATTTTTAACATAAAAAATTGTTCTACAAGATAATATTATTAATTTTTTATGCAACAAGTGGTCTCAATGCGAATTTTTATCTGTGTGTTCTTTTCAACTGTTTTGTTATTTATCGGTGATTGTTCCATTCAATGCTTTGCATCCAACGAAGTCATTCGCCAACAGGAGCAGATACAACGCGACCAGGAATCGCAGAGGCAAAAACTCAAGCAGCAGCATGAAGATGTGCTGGAAAAAAAGCCTTCAAGGATAGAGGTCGATCAGGCGCCACCAATCGCGGAATCCGTGGAAACGGATGTCTGTGTTCATATTGACAGCATCGTGTTCGTTGGGACGACGTTGCTTTCCCGTTCCGAAAAGAGCGGATTGCTTGAGCCCTTCATTGGGCGTTGCCTGAACATGACCCACATCAACGAGTTGGTGCGGGCAACGACCAATCTTTACATCAGGCGCGGATATGTCACGACACGCGCTTTTGTCCCTGCTCAGGACCTTGGTTCACGAAGATTGGAAATCCGTGTCATCGAAGGCGAGATTGAGAGCATCAGTCTCAATGATGATTCTCCTGCGGACAGGCGGCGGATCGCCATGACTTTTCCTTCCGGCATCGTGGGCAAGCCGCTCAACCTGCGCGACATCGAGCAAGGCATGGATCAGTTGAACCGTTTGCCATCCGGCAATGCCCAACTTCGCATCGAGCCCGGGAAAAAAGTCGGAGCCAGCCGCATCGTGGTAACGGATCAGCCGGGCAAGATGTGGCGTTTTTGGGTCGGGCTGGACAATTCGGGTCAAAAAAGCACGGGTGAAATGAGGGCCTTTGCGTCTGTGGACAATGATAACCTGCTTGGCCTGAGCGACATGCTTTCCCTTAATTTGAGCGGCGACGCCAAGGCGCTCCTAGACATGTCGCGTCTCGGAAGCCAAAGCATTTCAACGTATTACACTGTGCCCTTTGGGTATTGGAGCGTAACGGCCAGCGCCGGCGTCTCCGAATATCACACGCATCTGGAAGGTGGCGGGGCCGAGTATTTGAGCGATGGTCGCACGTCCACCTATGGTCTTGACCTGAGCCGGGTTGTGCATCGAGGCAGCCAGAGCAAGACCACTGCAGGCGTTTCCTTCGCCGTCAAGGATGTCGACAATTTCATCGAGAAAGAACGCCTCGTGGCCGGTAGTTACGATTTGTCCATTCTGGGCGTGTCGTTAGGCCACCACCGCCGGATATTCGACGGTGTGCTTGGTTTGGGCGGCGAATTCAACCTTGGACTGCCCCTCTTTGGGGCCAAGCGGGATGAGTTCTCGGATCGGAGCGTACCCAAACATGAATTTCAGAAGTTTTCCCTGACGGGCAGCTGGATGCGTCCTTTCGAGATTGCAGGGCATCCGGTCACGTTCAGCACGCAGGGCGAGGCGCAGTGGTCTTGCGACACGCTGTACAACTCCGAGCGACTGGATCTGGGCGGACGATACACGGTGCGGGGTTTTCAGCTGGAAAGTCTGGGCGGGGACAGCGGTGGATACGTGCGCAATGAGATCGCGGTGTCCCTTCTTCCGCAAGGCCATTCTGAGTGGTTTTCATCGGTATTCAATGATCCGCAAGTTTATGCCGGTTACGATGCCGGTTTCATTCATCGTGACCGGGACGATGAGTACGAGCGGGGCGTTCTGCAGGGAGCGGCTTTAGGGTTGCGTTCCCGGGGCGGCCTTATTGAAACGGACTTTTGTGTGGCGCGGCCTTTGGACGCGCCATCTTTTTTGAAAAACAGGGACTGGGAAATCTATTGGTCGCTGAACTCCAATTTCTGATGGCCAGATACGGGGACGTTTCATGAAGCATGCGCTGCGACGGTTCATATGTCTGACGCTGGCATTTTTGCTGGTATTCAATCCCATGGCGGCGGCCGCAGATGGCATCGTGGTTGATCAAAAGGCCCCGGCCGCCAATCAGCCGGCCGTGAGCGCCGCGCCCAACGGCGTGCCTCTGGTCGACATCGCAAGGCCGAACTCTGGGGGCCTCTCGCACAACATGTTCGACCAGTTCAACGTGGGCGGGCCCGGCGTGATCCTGAACAACAGCAAGAAGGCCGGGCGCACGCAACTGGGCGGGGTGGTGGCCAACAATCCAAAACTCGGCAAGGGCCCCGAAGCCCGGGTCATTCTGAACGAGGTCACGGGCAGCAGCCGCTCCCGCCTTGAGGGCTACACTGAAATCTTCGGCTATCCGGCCGACTACATTCTGGCCAATCCGAACGGCATCACGGTCAACGGCGGCGGGTTCATCAACACGCCCCGGGCCACGTTGACCACGGGCAAGCCCCGGTTTGACGACTACGGCGGTCTGAGCGCCCTGGATGTGCGTCAGGGCGATGTGCTTGTCGACGGCCTGGGCCTCAATGTCTCCAATCTCGACGCATTCGACATCATCAGCCGCACGGCCAGGATCAACGCCGACGTGCACGCCGTGAAGCTGGGCATCAGCACCGGATACGGCAGCCATGACGTCGCCACGGGCCAATTTTCCGCTCTGCCCCCGGACGGTTCGGATGTTCCCGCGGTGGCGCTGGACTCCACGGCCCTTGGCGGCATGTATGCCGAGCGCATCATCCTTGTGGGCAATGAGAAGGGCGTAGGGGTGAATCTTGAAGGGGTCGCCCACGCCACCGACGAACTGGTCCTGACCGCCGATGGCAGGATACGCATCAAGGGGCGGGTTTCCACGGACAATGATGTCCGGGTTGCCTCGACCGCTGACAGCGTGGAAATTTCCGGTTCGCTTGCGGCGGCGAAAATTGCGGAGGTTACGGCTTCAAAGGACTTGGTGCTCAAGTCGCAAGTAGGCACGCAGGCCTTGCTGTATGCCGATGATGCGCGGGTTTCTTCCGAGTCGCTGCACAATGTTGACGGCAGGATCGAGTCCGGCACGAATCTGGCCGTTGCAACGCGCTCCGGCATCACGAATGCGGGAGCCCTCGTTTCCGGGGGCAACGCCGTTCTGAAAGCGGGCGGCGCCGTTGGCAACACGGGGCAGATGCAGGCCAGGGGCAGCCTTGACGTCGAGGGCGCGCATGTCCTGAATTCGGGCGGGATGTTTTCCATCGAGGCGGTCAGGATTCATTCTGCGGGGGATATCGTCAATGCCGGTGGCGAGATTTCATCCAAAAAATCGAGCAGCTTGGAGGCCACGGGAAATATCTCAAACACCGGGGCCATCCAGACCGAAGGACAGGCATTCGTCAGCGCCGGGAGCCTGAGCAATGAAGGCGGCCGCATCGAGGCCAAGGATGTCATGACCCTCGACGTAGCGGGGTACATTGCAAATTCGGGCACTATCGGCACGGACCTGGGTGCATTCATCAGCGCAGGCAGCCTTGGCAATGAGGGCGGCAGCATCCTGTCCCAAGGCGATTTGGATTTTGCGGTGGCGGGTGGTTTGGGCAATTCGGGGATTATTTATTCCGGAGCGTTCAGCCGGATTCGCGCTGAAAGCATGCGCAATGATTCTGCCGGTCAGGTGCTGGCCTTGGGTTCTCTGGCCCTGGATCTGGACGCCGAACTGGAGAATCTGGGTGTCCTGAATGCCGGGGAATCACTTTTCGTGCAGAGCGGCGGCAGCGTCATTAACAATGACGGCAGCATTTTGTCCCAGACAGGGATGGAGCTTGCGGCCCAAGGCGGCATCACGAATTCGGGCGACATCCAATCCGGCGGAACCGGCCTGTTTCGAGCAGGCAAAGCGCTGCTCAACGAGGGCGAAATCCTGGCTGTGAGCGACGCCGTCTTTGAAATCGGCGAAGATCTGGAAAATTTCGGTACCCTGCATTCCGGGGAGGGTTTGACCCTGACCTCCGCCAGCCTGGACAACAGCGGCCAGATCCTGGCTCAGGGCGACGGCGCGTTTTCCGTGCTTGGCGATCTGGTCAACACGAACTTTCTTTTCTCCGGCGGCGCGGCCACGTTCAGCGTGGGCGGCATGCTGCATAACCTGAGGGGCCAGATTCTGTCTTTGGGCGACATGGTGCTGGAAGGTTTGAGCGCCGGGAGTCGCATGCTCGAATTGAAGAACGATTCGGGCACCATCGAGACCCTGGAAGGCAGCATGTCCATCCGGGCCAAGGTGGTGAAAAACACCAATCTGGATTTTGCGCTGACACCGGGAACGCAGGTCTTGAGCCGCAAGGGAGGGATTTATTCCTTTTTCGGCGACAACTGGGATCAGGCCCAGGATCTCTATCGGATGTTGCCAGGTTCCAGTGCGGTTTCAAGCAAACGCAACGCCCTGATCATCACTCCGGCCGAACTGCGCGCTCTCGGATTCGGCCTTGATCGCAACGTGATCCCGCGTTCGGAACTGGATGCGGCCATTGCCGCCGCCGAGGCGCGTTTCGCGCTTTACGGCGGAACTTCCGGAGATATCGCGGCGGTCTCCAGCCTGAAGAGCCGGGTGGTCGGCCGGGGCATATACATGGCTGTCCAGCACTATAAGGACAGATCCAAGGTCGCCGCCTATCTTGAATCCATAACCCGGGATGAGGTCACGGGTCTTGAAAGCGGCGCGAATATCGCGGCCGCCGTCAACCTGGATATCGAGGCCGACTCCTTCAGCAATCATGTCAGCCGGGTAACCACTGCCAGCGGCGACATATCCATCGTTGCCGATTCCTTTGAAAACGCAGGCCAGGATATCTTTGAACACCGGACTATCGAGTGGGCCCGGGCGCATGCCAACGAACACAAGAGCCCGCGACTGGCTGTGGAGGGGCGTGGAACGGAGGTGGTCCGGACAGCGATCGAGCATGCCTACGGCACCATAAGCGCGGGCGGCAAGGTTTCGATCAGCGCGGACCATGCCCTGAACGGCATTTCGGAAAATTCGGGGATGGCCTCCGGCGGGATCGGTTCAAGCGGCAGCGTCATCGCCCCGCCCAGGCCTGAGAGCCTGGATCAAAGCGTGGCGCATCTTGATGACCTGATCGGCCTTCCGCCCAGGGACGGCCTGTTCATCGTCAACACGACTCCCGGCCACCACTATCTCATCGAAACCAATCCGGCCCTGACCAGCATGGCCCTGTTTTATGGGTCCGACTATTTCCTGCGCCGGACCGGCATCGATCTGGGCAAGACTCAGCAACAGCTTCTGGGTGACGCCTTTTATGAAACCAGGCTGGTGCGCGAGCAGATTTTCGCCCTCACGGGGCGGCGCTTTCTTTCGGAGTCCCTCTCGGGCGACGCCGAGCAGATGCTTGCGCTCATGGACAACGCCGTCGCCGCCCGAGAAGAATTGAATCTGAGCGTTGGCGTGGCGCTGAGTGCGGAACAGGTCGCGGCCCTGGCCTCGGACATCATCTGGCTCGAAACCCGCGTGGTGGAAGGGCACGAGGTGCTGGTTCCGGTTGTCTATCTCTGCCGAAACAGCCTCGACACCATCGCCCGGGGCGGGTCCGTCATCGTTGGCCGCGACGTGGAGATCCATACCTCGGGCGACACGGCCAACAGGGGCGTGATCAAGGCCTTGGGCGATCTGGCCATCAGCGCCAGGAATGTCTTCAACACCTTCGGCACCATCCAGGGCGACACCGTGACCCTGGATGCGGGCGAGTCGATCTTCAACACCAGCGGGCAGATCAAGGGCCGCGACGTATCCCTTGCCGCCGGACAGGACATCATTTCAGGCACGGCCAAAACCACCTTTTCGGCCGAAGAGACGACTCGCAGGACGTCAGGCCGCATGAGTCCGGGCATGGCAGGGCAGCCTGGCACTCCGGTTTTTGGGGCCTCATCCACCATCCGAAGCACGAGCGAGACCGTCGGTCAGCGGGGCGCCATCGAGGCCACGGGCGATCTGTCCATGCAGGCCGGGCGGGATATCGGGATTGTCGGGAGCGACGCGAAGGCTGGCGGCGATGCGACGTTTTCCGCCGGTCGCGACGTGATCATCGCGGCCCAGGAGCTGGAGTCGCACAACTTTGGCAAGACCGGGAAATCCAAAAGCAGCTTCAATACGCAGACCAGCAAGGCGGCCACCGTCGAAGCGGGCGGCTCGGTAAGCGTAAGCGCAGGCCAGGATGTGGCAGTTCACGGGAGCAGCGTTTCGGCCGGCGCGGACGTGAACATCGAAGCGGGCCGCGACGTCTCCATCACCTCCGCCACCGACAGCTACGACTATCACTTCAAACAGAAAAGCAAGGGCGGACTCTTCGGAGGCTCAAGCTCCGAGATGCACATGGGCAAAGTCACGACCAACGTGGCTTCCGCCATTACGGCGGGTGGCGATGTGCATGTGGCGGCGGGTCAGGGCGGTGCCGGAGATCTGGCGGTAGTGGGCAGTAAGGTGCGCTCGGGCGGGGATATGAGCCTCAAGGCCGAGGATGGCATCCTCGTCTCTTCGGCTCAAGAGAGCGAATCCATGATCTCGGCTTCGAGCAGGTCAACACTGTTCAGCGGAAAATCAAAAGCCTCGGGAGATGCTCGCGTAACCCAGGTGGGCAGCGAGATCGTCACCGGCAACGATCTTAAAGCGGAAGCCAAGAATGTCGCCGTATCCGCAAGTCAAATCCATGCGGGTAACGATATCGACATTAAAAGCGTCGAAAGTGACCTTATCGTTTCCGGTGCCCAGAATACAGTGTCGACGTACCGCTATGAAAAGAAGAGTGGTTGGAACCTGTCCGCACCGCTGGAGATTCCACTGGCCATATTGGTTGGCGGCGGTGTGGAGTTTTACAGTTCGAAGATGACAGAGGGGAGAAATACCGCATCATCCAATTTCGGTTCCCTCATAACCGCAGGAAACAATATAGATCTGGAATCGGCGCGCGATGCAGTCATGATCGGTTCCAGCGTTGCAGCGGGCAATGATGTCAATATCAGCGCCGTCAGGGATAGCAACATTATTCCCGGTCTGACCGCCCAGGCCAGCGAGCGCAGGACCAAAGAGAAGAGCATTGGCTTCTCGTCCCTTTCCATTTCTGAAAACGAAATCAAAGGATTTGCAGGGGGTACCAAGACAGAAACCGGCAGCAAATTTACCGGTGATTACAATGCCGGTTCCGTTGTCAGCGCAGGCAATGATGTCAGCATCGAGGCTGGAAATAACGTCAATCAGTTTTCTTCGGGCATTGAAGCTGGCCGTGACGTGAAGCTCAAATCCGGCAAGGATGTCAATGTCGATGCCAACAAGGACGTCGAGCGAACGGAGAACTATGCCCGGCAGATCCAGATTGGCGTTACCGCTTCGGCCAGGCAGAGCGTCACCACGGCGGCCCGCACCCTGGCGGACACTCCCCAGAACGTGGGCTCCGGCGAAGGCAGTGACGCGGCCAAGGGCGTCACTGCGGCAAGTTCCATTTTGCGCGGCGTGTCGGCCGCGCAGCAGTTGACCAATGTCGGCGCTTCTGCCTCCATCACCGCTGGTGCGTCCGTTTCCCAGAGCAGTTCCTTCATTGATGCGGCCGACGTGGTTGCCTCTTCCATTCGGGCAGGCCGTGATGCGGAGCTTGATGCGGAGCGCGACGTCAGGGTCTCGGGCGCGGCGGTGCTGGCCGCAGGGGATGTGACCATCGAGGCCGGCCGGGATGTGGCCATCACATCCGCCACCAACACCTACAGCGCCGGCGCGGATTCCTTCTTCGCTTCGGCCGGCGTCGGCGTCGGGGCCAGCTACAGCACACAGGGCGGGGCCGCCGCAGGCATACGGGTGCAGGCCGAGGCCGCAGGCTCCGAGAACACGTCCCGAGCCCAGACACATGCGAATTCCGTAGTTGCGGCCGGTGAGACGCTTTCGGTGAAGTCCGGCTCGGACACGACCGTCGCCGGGGCCAATCTCGAAGGCAAAAACGTCGCCATGGATGTCGGCGGGAATCTGCTTGTGAAAAGCGAGCAGAACAAACGTGCCGCCGCCGGTTCCAATTGGAACGCTGGCGGTTCGGTCACCTTCGGCTATGGTTTCT